>JAJYKL010000171.1 GCA_021788625.1 Chloroflexota bacterium | reverse complement strand
TGTGTAACGCATCGATGAAGGGCATCTCCAACCTGTGCGTGGGTCAGAATCCAGTGCCTCAAGGTGGCAGTACCTATGCCATATGGCGTATTGAGACAACCTTCAAACAAGGCTGCTTCGATTCTGGCGATGGTCGTGGCTGCGTAGGTCCAATCACAACTCAAATGCGGGTGGATCTGAACAATGTCAACACTGCGCGTACTGTAGTCCTGTCATGGACAGATGAAAACGATAAGCTCTACTCCGACAGCATCACAGTCCAGGTGCAGTAACTGAAGGCAATCGCCATCAGCCATGTGACGCGCGCCATTTACCTTGTCCGTGATTAGACTAACGCCCCAGGCGATGATGACCATGGAATAACGTGCTCCGCCTGTTTAGACCAGGGAAGCTTACAATTCTGTTGTCAATCGTAAACAAGCATCGCGCCAGACTGCTCGCGGCGCATGGCGTGATGTCCAGCGGTGACCTATCCGCCATAAAGAGGCTCATGATGACCTCGCAATTACAACGAATGATCGGGTTGGCTACGGTCCTGGCAGGATTTGTTATTTTTGGTTTCGTAGCATCTCCTGCTATGGCACAAACTCCTGTGCCGACAGTCACCCCCAGCGCTACGAACCAGATCACATTACAGCAGCATAGTGTAACGGTTATTACCACAACACTCTACGGCCTGACAGGAACCATACCAACCACGGTGACGTTGACCGGAGGTGGAAAAACCTTTCAGGCGACCGTGACAAACTATGTAACACAACCTGTTACGCTGACGGTTTTGATTGACTCCGTCGCGGGCGGTGGAACAACCGATACCAGCATTCTCCATAAAGTAATCACGAATGTACTGGCGTCACTCGCTCCCACTGATGCATTTACAGTTGCCGTAGCCGACTTCCAGCACGGCACCAAGCCCGACCAGTTCGCCTGGGCACCTCAGACCACGGCGCGCGGTTTCATAACGGGTCTGCTGGGCACGTTGCAGCTACACGTTTTCACCATAGACGACGAGCGCACTCACCTGAACGATACCAGCTTCACAGCACTCTACGATTTGGCTGCCAAACTTCAGGGCGATGGCTATTTTTTAATACTAGTGACCAATGGCTTGGGTTTGCGCTACCGGCCTCTGCATGTACCCTCGGTGATGGTTGCGCTAAAGGAAACCACCCGTGCTACATATCTTGTATCAGGTCCAGCTGACCTTGCGGTGACGAACTATATCAGTAGTCATTCATATTACACTTTGGGGAACCCTAGCCTCGCAGGATTTCTGGCGGAACATTTGGCACGCGCCCGCCCCACCATCTTGCAACTGACATATCCCACCACCGAAACCACAGCCATCACAGCTGTACTGAGTCTCGTGGGGCAGACAGCCGTCGTCAGCCTTCCAGCTGTTCCCGCTACACCGGCGCTTCCCACCCCAACAGCATTGCCGGCTACACCAACTGCGGTTCCCACCCATGCGCCACTGGTGCTCACACCTACCGTCCAACCGTTGGCTGGGTCCGCGTTGACAGGTATGCTCCCATTCATGATTGGCGCGCTAATCATCGTGGTTTGCGCCGTGCTGCTCATCATCGTCGTGTTTACTCGCAGACCGCGACGCCATGCCGCGCCTGTGTTAACCAGCTCCGACAGCGGTCAGGCTGCGTCGAAAGCTGCAACTGCCTATCTGCGCGCAGATCTTGGCTCCGCATCGGATAAAGGCCAGCAGCGCGAAATGAACGAGGACACCCTAGGTATGGCGACACGGGGTGATCCCGCTCAACCCATTACGCTACTGATCGTGTCGGATGGCATGGGTGGTGTTGATGCTGGCGAAGTGGCCAGCGCCCTGACCGTAAAGTCACTCAAACAGTCGTTTACCGGCGAGCAAAACACAAATATCAACTGGAACGACTGGATGCAGCAGGCTATTCAAAGCGCCAATGAACAAGTCATTTCTGAAGCGAAGAAACGCAACGCGCAGATGGGAGCAACTGTAGTCATCGCAGTCATAGACCAGGGGACTGCCTACCTGGGTAGCGTCGGTGACAGCCGCATTTATCGTTGGAACCCGAATCGAGATAAGGGTCAACTCACTCGTCTGACGACAGATCATTCGGTAGTGCAGCGCCTGGTGGAATTGGGACAGCTTAGTGATGACGAACGATATATCCATCCGGATCGTAACGTAGTCCTGCGTTCCTTGGGCGATGAACGTACGGGTAAATCGGATGTGATCCCGCCGGTGTTATTGTCATCTGGCGACTGGCTACTACTTTGCACCGATGGACTGTGGGAGATGGTTCACGACCCAGCCATGCAGGACATCCTGGCCCACGCAAGCAGCGCACAGGAAGCCTGTGACCGTCTGGTCGGAGAAGCTAACAAGAACGGCGGCGAGGACAACATCACAGCGCTCATTGCTCACTTTGTCTCCTAAGGTCCAGTCACGGCTTGTGGTCACGGCGTGTGAATATCGCTTGGGACACAGAATGTGACAACGGGGAGTGATAGGCGCCCTGATTTCGCCAACAGCAGCAGCTATCTTGGTTGAACCAGGTCACGTGTCCTGACTGAGCAATCGTATGAAATGAATCCTATTCAAGGCTGCATGGGGGCAATGTGCCTGGCAGTTGATATACGCCTGCAATATACATGTTTTGTCAAGCACCTCTAGCCCTGGTCAGGTGCGGCCCAGTTGTTCATGCGTGGTGGCAAAGTTTTCGTATAAACCTGCACACTTTCTATACTCAATCATCCGGACTTGTATCACATGAGTAGCTAATTAAGGCGTCCCGTAGTTAACAATAAGGTTCCCGGCAGTCATAGTGAGCGTACATGGTGAGCCAGTCGAACCATCCTTCGACAAGCTCAGGATGATCATGGTGAGCCGGTCGATCCATCCCTCGACAAGCTCAGTATAAATGTTCAGCACATTGCCTTCAATCGCAAGCCGCTATTGAGTCAAACGACGCGTTCTACCCGCTAATGGGTTACAGCACTGGCGATCGGTCCGATCACCTGCTTAACCAGGGGTTGATGGAAGACACTATCCTGGGATGCGCCGATCAATTACTCGACTTCTGAATTACATTTGGCCGTCCAAAAGCATCATCAAACCATACAGTCATACCATGCCGATGAGGTTTCGGTCCGGTCAGGACGGTTAATCCAGGAGTGGGCAGACCATACCGTTCGTTCATAGTGTCAGCACACCGGAATAAGCATCGTTGGTACAGCGTAAATTGGCATGCTAAATCGCCTGCCACATGATATGAAGTTGTATGTTCTGTAACGTGCTGCAGTGAAGCAGGTCTATTTGCAGTAAACAGAATAAAACCAAGAGACACTCATAATGTAGCGTTTATGAATTCCCGGTTGGTTATGACATCACATAATTCAACGACGAATCCCTCGCAATATTGCATATACCTCCGATCAAGGTGAATACCGCTGCAATGGTCAGGAAGCGTAACCAGGGGTAGGAGCACATGGTCAAACTGAAGGGATGTTACTGCACTAATTCAAACCTTAAAAACGGCCATAGCAGGTCAGGCAAGATCAACTAGCCGTACAGGTTAATGGAGACCCCGCTACTAAAGACTTGGCTTGTAAATCATTACAGCCACGGTTACATAAAATTGGATCGTTATCCGTAGTTTGACCGGTACATGTTACCTATGATGACATCGTATATCTTAAATAATTAATATAACATACTGAAAGTTTTATCAAGAAGTATTACTTATGCAATGAGATTGCGTTTATATTTCGTGTGCGTAAATTAAATTCTTTTATACAAAATCAATGAGAGAAGTCACATTAGGTTCACAGGCTAACCATGCATTGTTATATTAAACTTATTTCAAACTGACAACGCTTAGTTTCGTTACCTGCAGATAAAGTATAGAGCCACAGCACCATATCCACGATTCACCACAGTACATAATGACTCCACGATTCATAGGTCATTCGTTTGTACGGATTTTGTTAGCAATGAGCCTTGCACTGATGGCATGTGTCTCATCGCTTACAAGGAAAACGAATACTACCTATGCGGATAGCTATAACTCGCAAAATCTGGCAATCCATCAATCTCTTTACCTAGATAAAACACATAAGGTCGCAATTGATGCCGTCGAAAGTACAACCTCGCTAACCCTCACAGCGAAGGCATTTCTGCCACTTATTCAAACCGCCATTAGGCCTTCGTTGTATTGGGGTGCCATCGTAGATGGTCAGGCGCCATCGACATCGAATATGCAGCCCGGTGGTGTATACGACACATTCGAGAAGCTGGTAGGCAAAGACATGGCCATTATCCACTGGGGACAGCCCTGGATTATGAATGGCACCTTCCAAAACTTCAATGCAAGTTCATTCGACAGCGTGCGGAATCACGGTTCCATCCCCTTGATCGATTGGGGATCATGGCTCATCGGTGGTGGTGCAGTTCAACCCCAATTTCAGCTAAGTACCATTTATAACGGAACATATGACACCTATATACACCAGTGGGCGCTGGATGCTAAAACATGGGGCCATCCATTCTTCCTGCGTTTCGACTGGGAGATGAACGGCACTTGGCAGTTCCCCTGGGCTGAGCAGATCAACGGCAACCAGCCCGGCGACTATGTCAAGGCTTGGCGCCACGTGCACGACATCTTCACCTCCGTCGGTGCCACCAATGTCACCTGGGTGTGGTGTCCCAACATCTCCAGTCCCGTTACCCGCTCAATGTCCTCACTCTATCCCGGTGACGCATATGTCGACTGGACCTGCCTCGATGGCTATAACCAGTATTCAACCTGGTTGGGCTTTAACTCCATCTTCACCGGCAGTGGCGTCAACTGGATTTACGATTCTTATCAGCAACTCCTGGCTCTGGCTCCCACCAAACCTATTATGATAGGCGAGTTCGCTTCACTCGAAGCGGGTGATGGTGGTGCCGCCAAAGCCGCCTGGATTACAGACGCCTTATCCTCTCAAATACCTTCCCGCTTCCCAGCCATCAAGGCTGTTATTTGGTTTGACTGGGATGCCGGTGATCCTGCCAACACCTTCCCTGTTGATAGTTCCAGTGCCTCCGCCAGCGCCTTTGCCTCTGCTATAAAGTCCCAATACTACGATACGAACCGTTACGCCAACTTTAATATATCGCCCATTCCGCCTCCACAATAGCACTTTTCATAGATTTTCATCTTTATAGCCTATCAGAGCAACATGAAATCTAACGATAAGTTGTTTGTCAGATAGCAACACTATTACATAATTGCATAGATTGTTTTGTTGAATCTGATTTACGTTAATAGAAATACATATCTACGCTTAAGACACTATTGCATTTTATCTGAAATGTGATTAGAATGTTATAGAACGCTAAATCAATACTGCTCATTAAGGTAAATATATGTTGTCATCTAGGCACGTAACATCAAATAAAATGCCAGTAATATCTGCAACATTGCTAGGCATTATATGTGCTTTATTGATAAGGCCGTCTACAGTGTATGCGAATTATGTATCACTTAATCGCTCTGCCTCATATCGCAATGAGCAGCTGGTTACGGCAACCGAAGTATTTTCACATACTTATTATTTACCTCTGGCTTACAGTACAGCAACATATTCAGCACCTTCATCGCTATTCGTTATGGGTAAAAGTCCCACCCCCATATATTGGGGAGCCTTTGTTGACGGTCAGGCGCCATCGACATCGAACATGCAGCCCGGTGGTGTATACGACACATTCGAAAAGCTGGTGGGCAAGCATATGGCCATTATCCATTGGGGCCAGCCCTGGATTATGAATGGCAACTACCTCAATTTCTATACCCCCGGTTTCGACAATGTTCGTGCCCATGGGTCGATCCCTTTGTTGGACTGGGGTTCATGGTACCTGGGAGAAGGAAAGGATCAGCCAGCCTTCCGCCTGAGCGCGATATACAGCGGGACATATGATGGGTTCATTCGTCAATGGGCGTTGGCTGCCAAAGCGTGGGGCCATCCATTCTTCCTGCGTTTCGACTGGGAGATGAACGGCACTTGGCAGTTCCCCTGGGCTGAGCAGATCAACGGCAACCAGCCCGGCGACTATATCAAGGCTTGGCGCCACGTGCACGACATCTTCACCTCCGCTGGTGCCACCAATGTCACCTGGGTGTGGTGTCCCAACATCTCCAGTCCCGTTACCCGCTCAATGTCCTCACTCTATCCCGGTGACGCGTATGTCGACTGGACCTGCCTCGATGGCTATAACCAGTATTCAACCTGGT
>JAJYKL010000048.1 GCA_021788625.1 Chloroflexota bacterium | reverse complement strand
CGGCATCGTCATCGAGGCGAGTTCTGTGTTTGGCAAGCGCGACGCCGAGTAGATCGTTGTGTCTGATCGCAGGGCGACCGGATGATCGAGCTTCGTGTTACCAATGCACGGCAGGGGAGGCACAGCTCCCCGGCCGTGAGATTCAACCCGCATTGTCACGAATCAACAGGGGATTGAAACGCGTGGAGTAGTCATAGACGTCCAGACCTTCGCGGCGCTTCAGGAAGGTCACCACCGCGTAGGTCAACGGCGTGGCAATCACCTCATAGGCTGTTTTGAACAGCCACTGCGTCACGATGGCGCTCAGCAGCCCACTGTTGGGGATGGTGCCTGCAAAAGCCACACTGATAAAAATGAGCGAGTCCAGGCCCTCCCCCACCAGCGTCGAACCAATGGTGCGGGTCCATAACCACCGCCCACGGGTCGCAATCTTCATCTTGGCCAGCACAAACGAGTTAGCGAACTCACCAGCCACATATGCGATGAAGGATGCCAGCAGCAGGCGTGGGGTGTATCCCAGGATCTGTTCATAGGCCGCCTGGCCATGCCAGAATGGTGCGGCCGGCAATACCTGCCCTATGTAAATCGCGATGACTGCCATCAAATTGCAGAGAAAGCCCAACCAGATCACCTGGCGCGCTCGACGGTACCCATAGACTTCTGTCAGCACATCACCGAAAATGTAACTGATGGGGAAGATGATCACAGCGGCTGGCACTGTAAGGCCAAACACCGTCACCAGCTTCACCGCGATAATGTTGGCCACCACCAGACAGACGACGAAGACAGCCACTAAAATGACAAAATAGGTACTCACCCTGGTTACGGATGGATTATGAACGTCTGCTTGCATGTAGGTCATTCCTCCTCTATTGGCCAACGTACTGCCAATCATAACCGCCGAGCATGGAGCCGATTGATTGAGGTGAACTTCCCGTATCCATCCCATACCATGCTCTCCTTATTTATGGCTCGTGCAGCCAGGCACGCCATCCAACCTGCAGGCATTAAAATCAGGGGTAGTAACGATGGCAACCAACTCACTAATTCAAATCCAGGACATCGACATTCATGACGAGGTGCGTGGGCACTATGCCACCCGCGCGGCAAATTTACTTGATGGCGCGGCGACTGCGTCGTGCTGCGCCGAACCATGCTCGTGCGGTTATCCTGCCGATGCGCTGGCCGCATTACCGGCTGATGTAGCCCAAGCCTCATGGGGTTGTGGCGATCCGATCAGCCTGGCCGCATTGCAGCTGGGCCAGCGCGTGCTGGATCTGGGTTCGGGCGGTGGACTGGACTGCCTGCTGGCTGCGCAAAGGGTGGGCAAATCCGGTTGGGTGATTGGCGTGGATATGACGCCCGAGATGTTATCCCTGGCGTGGCGTAATGTGGCAAAGGTTGGCTTACATAACATCGAGTTCCGTTATGGTCACATCGAGCACCTGCCAGTGGAGTCGGACTCCATTGACGTGATCCTCTCGAACTGCGTCATCAATCTTTCACCCGACAAGCCAGCCGTATTCCGCGAAGCCTATCGCGTGCTGCGCACAAAAGGTAAGTTTGCCTTATCAGACGTCGTGGCTGATGGAGACATCCCAGCCAGCGCATTGGCGGACCTGGAGAGCCTGGCACGTTGCGCAAGCGGTGCGATGAAGGAGTCGGACTATCTCGACGCCATACGCGCGGCAGGTTTCCAGGATGTGCACGTGGTGGACCGCACTTCTGCTGCCACGCTGCCCGGTACCGACGTGCAGACGTATAGCGTGCGCGTTGAAGCTTACAAACCGTGAACAAAACGAGCCTGCGCGTGCTGACGATGTGCACGGCAAACTCGGCACGCTCTCAAATGGCCGAAGGCATCTTGCGCTGGCTGGGTGGGAACACCGTTGAGAGCTACAGTGCGGGCACGCATCCCGGTTGCCTGCACCCATTCGCCGTGCAGGTGATGCAGGAGATCGGCCTTGACATCAGCAACCAGTATTCAAAGTCCGTGGCGGAGGTGATGCACGTGCCATTCGACGTGGTCATCACGGTGTGCGACGACGCCGCAGAAGCGTGCCCCATCTTCCCAGGCGAGGTCGTGCGGCTTCATTGGAGCTTCCCCGACCCAGCTGCAGTGACAAATGATGAGTCGAAGCTGGTTGCCTTCCGTACCGTACGCGACGGGCTGATCGAGCGCTTTCGCACCTTTCTCGGTGCTCAGCAACTTGCACCGTGCGGCAACCGCAAGGCGTTATAGCAATACCCATCTTAACAATACAGGGTGCTCCGTCACAGCCTTATGGTGAATCCACTGTGATCAACACCGATTGTGCGAGACACCTGATTCTGTGTTAACGGATTGATCGCGCTCCAGGGTTGACTGGAATAATGCGTAACGTGTATCCTGTGCGTAAAATCTTCATCAAGAAAAAGGCTGCAAGCATAAGGATTGTGTCACACCAGCCAGTGTGGTCCTTAATAAGTGATAGCATCGCAGAGACCTCGCCCGCTGGAGTCATTGATCGGTTTGGATGGGAGCGTTCACTTCATGTCCACAAAGCTCGCGAATGCTAGCGAACTGCTTTTGCTTTTTATCGTGTTCGTTTCGCTGGGTTTAGGTGTGACCTGGAATAAGAATCGGGCCGCTGCCACCACGCACGGAAGTGCCGCACCGCAGCAGATATCGGAGCGCAGCGTTGCCAACCCAGGACCTGTTCCAGCTGTCAAATCGCCCGCGCCTGCCATGACCGCCACAACGAGTACATCCGGAGCATCAACACTCTCTGCTCCGACAGCCACTGTCCTGGTCGCAGGTTATCCGCTCATCACCTCGACAGTCGGCCCTCTGCCCACCTCGGCGGTGATCGACCCAAGCCACTACCGCGCAGAACCGGGCGATGCGCCATTGCTCGTACAGGATCCCGGCACAATCAACATAATGCTGCTTGGCGTCGACTCGCAAGGCAATGCGGATCGTCGTTACTCGCGCACCGATACACTTATTATCGCCAGCATCAACCCGAATATACCTTCCGTCAGCCTGTTATCCATACCACGCGACCTGCAGGTGCATATTCCTGGTCACGAAGACGACCGCATCAATACGGCCTGGCGGACCGGCTACCTGGACAAATACCCAGGCGGCGGGCCAGCCTTCCTGGCGCTGGTGTTACGCAAGAACTTTGGTATCAAGATTGACCATTATGTCCGAGTCGATTTCGCCGGATTTGTAAAGACGGTGGACCAGTTGGGCGGGGTGCAGGTGATCGCGGAGTGCGAGCTGCATGACACGTTCCCAGACCCCACTTCGTTGTTTAACGGGACGGTTGCCCACAGTACACGAAACCTGGACGTCTATCCTGGCAAGGTGCAACTGGATGGTTACCAGGCACTCATGTATGCTCGTTCGCGTGAATCCACTACCGACTTCGACCGGGCGCGCCGCCAGCAAAAGGTGATTCGCGCGCTGTTCGACAAGGTCAGGCACTCCAATCTGCTGGCCAATGCCATCGGACTCTATAGCACGGTGCGCGCCAACATCGATACAGACCTGGGCTTGACCAGCGTACCGGAATTCGTCAATATCGCTCAACACGTTGGCGACCTCTCGATCAAAAGCCGGGTGATTACTTATCCGCTGGTAAAGAGCTTTACGCGCGCCGATGGAGCAATGGTGTTGCTGCCCACTCCAGCCGTCATCCCGTATATCGCCGACGCGCTTTCGCCACCAGCCGGCAACCGGACCCAAACGCGCATCAACGTGGAGGTGGTCAACGCCTCGGGGCGCAAGGACATGGAAGCCGTCGCGGCAGACCGGTTGACGTGGGAAGGCTTCGCGGTAACGTCCGCCAGCGTCGCGCCGAATGTACAGGCTCACACGACAATTGAAGACATGTCCAACTCAGAAAAGGGCTCGCCCATCCCACGGCTGGCGAGCATCTTTTACGTGCGGCAGGCTTACATCATCAAGCAGGCGCAGTCTGGTTCGACGGTGGCCGCACGCATCATCCTGGGCAAAGACTACAACTCATGTCCCGCAACAGCGGATATTGCCAGCGAAGTGATACTCACACCGCAAACGGACCTGATACCGACATCAACCCCGCCGCTGCCAGCGACGAAGTGACAGAAAGAGAAGGGTATGCATCGACGCCACGAAGATAGTGACCCGGTCGGGCGCACCCCGGCAGGCACTTCGCACCAGGTCCGGCGCCACCCGGGCGCATCGCAGACCGGCTGCCGCCAGGTGTCTGGAACCCTTATTGCAGTCCTGCTTATCGCCGTATTCGCGATAGTGGCCGCAATCGCTTCAGCAATCAGGGGATCGGCACTCACCACCTCAGCGACAAACACGCTGAAGTCAACCGCATCCACTGAGGCTCCCATGGTCACTATCGCCGTGAACGCTCACTTGCAGGCGACTCGCTCGCTGGATGCAAGGAGCACTCCAACGGTCAGGCCTGTGGTAGCCAGACTGGCCGCGGATCAGGTGCCGATTACCGTTACCGATGTCGCGACCGGTATGTCGCGGGCTAATAATACGCCTCTCCCCCTGCATTGCAGCACACCGGCAGGCAAGCTGCTGACGATCATCATTCAGAGCAAGGTGCTGGACACGGCATTGCCGGTTAATGTGTATCTTCCACCGTGCTATGACGGAAACCGGTACGCCTACCCGACACTCTACCTGATCGAGGGGTTGGGATACATCATGGGGCAATGGGTCAACGATGGCGTGGTACGGGTCGCCTCGCAACAGATCAGTGCAGGTCAACTGCCCCCTTTCATCATCGTGATGCCAGCGAATGATTCGATGTCAGGTTACGCCAGTCGCTTTGTCTACACAAGTGAGGGTCCTGATTCGTGGGAAGGCTTTATCGTCAACGAGCTGGTACCGACCATCGATGCGCGCTACAGCACCTGGCGCAACCGTGACGGGCGGGCTATTGGCGGTATCTCGCGTGGCGGTTATTGGTCACTGGAAATTGCCTTCAAACACCCCAACCTATTCAGTGCGGTGGGCGGTCACAGTCCGGCCATCACGTCCGAATACCTGGTGGGGACTAAAAGCGGGTTCAATATGCTGGACCTGGTCCGCTCGACCAGTGCCTTGAAAACTCTGCGCATCTTCCTGGACGCCGGAACAAACGACGTCACTCTGGACGGAGTCTACCAGTTGGCGGCTGCGCTGGGCACAAACCACATCGCGTATACCGACCGCATCGCGAACGGCAAGCACGACGACGTCTATTGGTCTTCTCAAATGCCCTATTACCTCGCGTTTTATGCGGCGACCTGGCCATTCACGCCCCGTCAGAAGTGACCGCTGAGCGCGTTGGTTGCTTCCCTGGCGTAAAAAGGCCATCAATAACCGGTGGCTGCAAAGAGGGTGCGCAGTAGTTTGGCACGCTCGGTGGGGGTCATGGGGCGCGGTTGCGAATAGTTCTGGATATACGCCGACCGCAGGTCCACTCCCAGATAGCGTCCGGCGTAAAAGGCATGGCGATCCACAAATGTCTGGTGCGTGCCCTCGCCTTCCTGGTCGCCGAAGAACAGGTTGCCCGTGCCATAGTGGATGAACCCGTTCGCACTGACGTCGAAGCCCTGCACCCAATGCCCCTGGCTGCCATTCACCACGACGGCACCGGCGTCGCGCAGGGCCTTGAAGTCGGCCTCCTGCTGGGCTGTGGGCTGGTAAAAGTAGTACTCCTCATACTGTATGGTGGCAATCACCAGGTAGCCCTGTTGGGCAAGCGAATGAATGGTAGGCGTGATCAGGTCCAGGGAGTGCGGATTGCTGGCGCCGCACAGCGCGGAACCGGGCAGGCCATTACTGGGGGTGGCCCAGTCCGAGCCAAACCAGTTGCATCCCACGAACGCCAGTTTATTCCCTGCCACCGTCATGGTCAGCGGCTTCAGGCTGTCGGTATAGGTGGCACCGCCGGCGAAGTAACGCATGCCCGCTTCATCATACATTTTCAAAGTGGGGATGAGATGATCAGCCCCTTTATCCCACAGGTGGTTGCCCGACAGTTCCACCACATTCACCCCCATGTACTTCAATAAAGCCATGTACTTGGGGTTGCTGCACATGCTCAGACCGTCGTTAAACGTGGGCGGCGGGCACTTGTCCCAGAATGACACTTCGTTGCTGACGTGCGCCACGTCGGCCGTCGCCATCCAGTCGCGAATAAGCTGGCCAGGATAGGTGATACCCTTCCGTTCCATCATCACCGCCGTGCCGCGTACCATAGCGGTGGTACCTGTCATCGCCACGATGGCGAGCCGGCTCACGTCGCGGTTGGTCGTCACCGGTAGACGTTGTGCCAGCGCAACCCCCATGGTATTGCGAGCGTGTGCCCATATGTGGAGCGTGAGCGGATAGCGATCCGCATCCAGTTGCTTGTCGAATAAGTTCTGTCCATCCACCCAGATCAGCTTCCAGCGCGCCTCGAGCTGGTCAAATGGCAGTACGGCAAAGCTACCCGGGCGCGCAGCCCAGGTGGTAGCCACCAAATCACGAGCCTCCACCAGTTGCAGAGGGGTCTGCTTGGCTGGTTCACCTAGAAGCAGCACCAGTGCCGCACGCGTATCAGGGTCCACGAACAACGTCGGTTGCGAGCCGTCATTGGTCATCCCGTTCAGCGCGTTAACCTGTCCATGCCAGAACGCAGTGAAAGCCTGCATGGTAATGGAGTCGGCAACGGTAGGGAAGGGTGCAGCCACCGCGTAGGTGCGCGTCACAAGCAGCGTGCTCATCTCACCAGTCACAGGGGCATGCGCATTGATCACCACATCGGCTGCCGGGTCGGCAACAAGCTGCACCTCAGGATGCTGGCGAGCCTCGTCCCTCACCTGCGCTGCCAGCGCGTCGTGGATCGTCGTTGGCAGGATGGGGTCGATCCACACGCGAATTGCATTGGGGGTGGCGGTGGGGGCGGGAACGGTTGGTGTGGGCGGGACAGGCGTTGCGGTAGAGGTGGGTGGTGGCATGGTCGCCAGTATGGTCACCCTCACCACGGGTTGTGTTGCCGCCGGCACGGTGTGCGCCGGCAGAGCATCGTCAGGATTAGCCACCAGGCCAGGCTGGCAGGCAGTCAGTACAAGGAGCGTCAAGACGGCAAACAGGGGGCACGCAACCGGCGCGCGGCGTGAACTGCATGAACGATAGCGCATGTCGATCTATTTTACGGGTAAAGTCATTTGGTGCTCGCCAACTATGTGCCGGTTTGACACAACAGCCCAGGGTTTAAATCGATATTTGACGCTCCTCAGTGAGGTTAATGCAATTCCGGATTCAGGCCTGACTGCAAAGTTTCGCTCACGGCCATGACCAGCGCGCGGGTTACATATGTGCGAAGCGTTGTCTGCGGCGTGCCAGTGACCCGCAGGGCATGGCTCGCCACACTCTCGGTAGGTATCCTTTCCACGAGCAGCCATAACACTATTTTTACGCTTATCCCCGCTGTCCTAACGTCTATTTGACCTGTAAGTGAATAGCATCATGGTTATGAGTAATGGGCGGAAACCGGATTGCCTGATATACATCGCACTCGGGCAGGGGGAGCGCCAGATCGATGGCAACCCCGGTAGAACGACCATTCCAGATGCAAAGGAGAAGAGAACATGCCATTCGGAATACAACCTATCCATCTAGTCATCATCGTCGTAGTGGCCTTGATCATCTTTGGCCCGCAAAAGCTGCCTGAAATCGGCCGCGGGTTGGGACGTTCGCTAAACGAGTTTCGCAAGGGCGCCAAGGAAATGACGGAGGGCTTTAGCGACGAGGTGCGCCGGCCCGAAGTACCTGGTGCAGCCATGCAGTCGCAGGCTATGCCGTCCCAGGCAGTACCGCAGCAGGCAGCCGCGTCTCAAGCGGCACCCGCATCCGCTCCTGCGGCTGCGCCTGCACTTGTGGCCTGCCCGAATTGCAACGCATCCAACCCTTCGGATGCTGCGTTCTGTAACAAGTGCGGCACCAAGCTGGCCTACTAATCCGCGAACAATCCGTGTGTGGAGCGGTTGGGACGCCGGGTGGGCTTGCGCAGACTTCACCCGGTTCCCCTCGCGCGTCCATGCCCCCTACGATAGAGGTGACTCGTGAACGATGAAAGGGAGATGTCGCTCGAGGAGCATCTGGAGGAGTTACGCCGCCGGCTGATCATTTCCATTGCTGCCGTCCTGGTGGCAACTTTGGCGCTCTTTTTCATTTCCGACACGCTTTTGCAGATCCTCCTGGCACCTTCCGGCGGGTTGCAGCTGAAGGCATTCAGCCTGACCGACGGCTTTCTGATCAAGTTCCGCATTGCGTTGTACGGCGGCATCGTGCTGGCGTTCCCCGTGTGGGCTTATCACACCATCCGTTATATCGGCCCCGGTCTATTGGAAAGTGAGCGCCGCGTCATCTTCCCTGCCCTGGCCTTCGCGCTGGGATTATTCATCGTAGGCATCCTTTTCGGCTATGCCATGCTTTCTGGGATGATCCACGCCCTGCTGCAGTTCTTCCCCAAGGAAGTGGATCTGCTTCCCAGCGCGGACGATTACATCTCCCTGGTATTGTTCTTCCTGTTGGCGGCAGGATTCGCCTTTCAGCTGCCAACGGTCATCATCGTGGCTGTGCAGCTGCGACTGTTGAGCTCGACTTTCCTGCGCAAGCAGCGCCGCTACGCCTACTTCATTCTGTTTGCCATTGCAGAGATCATCACGCCTGTATCAGATCCCATCGTCGCGCCGGCTATCGTCATGGTTCCCCTGGTGCTCCTGTTTGAATTGAGCATCATTCTGGCCAGGCGGATCGAAGCCAAACGCAAGAAGGAAGAGGAGAACGCGCTGGTGCCGAGTGGTGCCAGCATGCCGGGCGGGCACTAAGCCAGCCGGTTCATCACGCGTCGTACAGGGGACTGCCGCATTTTACGCAGAAGCGGGCGCTTTCGGCGTAGAGTGAGCCGCAGCGCGGGCATACCTTTCGCTGACTTCCCGCTGTTACCTCGATCACTTTGCTCGCCACGTCTTCACGCAAGCCCGTGTTCATCAGCTTGGTCTGTACCTGCTGAATCGTCATGCCCGACTCGAGGTCCCTTCCCACCTCGGCGAGGATGCGTCGCGGATCCGGGAATGATTTTTTGTGAAGAACCTCAAGTGGGAAAACATGATGGCAAGCCTGGCACTCGACGTACTCGGCGAGTTTCTGTATCTGGAATAGCGGGATGAAATAGAGTGTGAAGTAACGGCCGACGCGGCGGTGTTTGTAAGGTCGTTGCACATCGCAGACCGGGCAGTGGAATGTTCCTGAGCCAACTTCCACTTCTCGCCCGCGCGAACCTACCAAAATCAGCATGGCCCTTATTCTACTGGTGTACCGGAGTGCAAGATCTGCATGGCATGGTGACGCAGTGACGTCGCGCGTTTCCTGATCCAGAGGCTCAAGCCGGATGAGGCTGGCGATGACAACGGGGGTGCATTACAGTAAACGAGCTGTACAGCTGTGAATACCGCCAGGAGGTGGCTCAGACCCTGCGGCAGATACCGCTCAAGTAGTCCTGCAATGAGCAACGCGGGATCGTCATCGCCCAGAACCTCACGCGGTGCACTGGCAGTCGCCGATGCTTCCCGAATGACTGGAAACGGCCACACGCAACCGCCCGGTACGCAAGGGAATGGTTCGCGAACTGCAGCACCTGCCGGCGGGTGAGGCATCGGAGTGTGAATCGGCCGCGCTCATGGCGCTTAAGCCGTTATGCGATGACGGCCGCCGCCGTGCGGGCGCTGTGCGGGCGCTGTGCGGGCGCTGTGCGGGCGCTGTGCGGGTGTGATTTTTTACCGTCTTCAGCGCTCTGGAAACAGGAACCATTCTGGCACCAGCATACCAGGCGCCGCATAACTTGCGCCGCATTCCAGGCGCCGCATACCCCCATGACCCGTCAACTCTACGTGCCATCGAGTGCATCGAGTTCCAGCACTGCATCCTCCCAGAACGGGGGCGTGGAGAACCAGGGCTCGCGATAGCTCGGATTCGCATAATGGTGGGTCTCGTATACACCGGCGTCCACTCGCTCGCCGCTGGCGGGATTCACCAACGTCACCTTCACCCGGCGAGTCTGCATGCGGTCCAGTTGCAGCAGCACGTGGCATTGACTGGACAGGTAGACCAGCGCGCGCGTACCCTCCGGATTGCGCGCCGCGGCGTTTAGAGTACGCTCGCTGCCTGCACCACTGGCAATGAGTCCCTGATCTGGTACTCGCTTCCACCACGGGCGCTGTGTGACAATGTTTTTGAAGTGTGCCATGGACAGCGCTCCAGGCGTGTCAAAAGTGTCCGTCCAACCTGGTTCCATGCGCCACATCTGGTTTTGCCCATAGGTGAAGTACCCACCAGCCAGGAAAGCCCACCACGCCTGACGGCGCACGATGAGCGGCGTGATGGGTCCTTGCGGGTACTCAGGCCCGTTCTCGTATGCGCCCTCGGCCAGCACCACTGGACGGAGCGGCACCAGTTGCGTATCGAAAGCCACAGCCGGGTATACCTTAGACCACTCCGTCCAGGTCTGGATCATATGGAAGTCCAGCCAGTCGTCATCCTGAAACCACATTGAAGAGTGTGTCCATCCGCAGGGATGATAGGAAATCAAGTGCGCGCCGCCGTCGCCCTCGCGCAGGCCGTGCGCCAGCGCGCGGTAGACCGCCTCATATCCGCTGGGGTTGCGATCGCCGCCATTCACCCAGATAACGCTCGGCTGTGCCCGGTATCGCTCACCCAGCCACCTGCCGTAGCGATACGCATTTTCTGTGTTCAGTATCTTCACGTCGTTGACGTAGAAGCCCCAGGTGGGCAGCATCGCCAGAATCAACCCATGCTCACCGGCATACTTCACTAAATGATCGACATGCCGGAAGTAGGCGTCGTTGGGCCAGGCAGGGTCATTGTCGATCCACGGCAGGTCGCCGGCGTAGTTGGGGCCGGGGGTCCGGTCCTCGAACCCGGTGCCACCGCCCCAGGCCAGCACGCCCTGAATGACGGTGAAACCCTGCTCAGCGCGGCGCGTCAGGTACTTCTCGGCGTCCACGCGGTTGTACTGGGTGAAGAGCGGCCAGGCCGTGTCGCCCATCCAAAGCCAGGGTTGCCCGCTGGCGTCGACAAAATACCGCCCATTCGAGCTGACGCGCAGCGTGCCACTCATCGGGTTCATCGCTATACTCATCGCGCAACCTCACCACAAGTAAACCTTAAAAGTCTGTAAAGCTAAACTGTGGATATCAGGGGACGACACGCGAACGCACCGCCAGGTAGGCGGCACCCGCGACGATCTGTAACAGTACGACCAACCCGAATTGCTGTTGGAAGCTCTGCTTCGCGGTTTTGTGGCGGAACACCTGCATCGCCAGTAAAGCTCCCAGCGTCCCTCCGACCAGCGCAAGGAAAAGCAGTACGCGCTCCGGCACGCGTAATCTATTGCTGCCAGCGACCGACTTGTCATAGGCGAAGGTACAGAACGCGACCAGGCTAATGGCGATCAGCCACGCCACTGCCCAGTCCAACCTGAGCGCAGCCTCAAACCCCAGCGCCATGACGAGCGCCAGGGCGAGCGTTAAGGCAGCGTAACGATAGGTTAAGCGCACGTACGGTTATTTCACCGTCACCCCTGGCAAAGCGTCGATCAACTTGCGTAAAGCATGGATGGCTGTGCGCATGCCGTCTTCACCGCTCAGGCCGCCATACGGGCCAGCCACCTTGAGATGCGGTTCCAGAGTGAGAAAGCCGTGGTAATCGCGCTCGATGAGCGCCTTCAATAAACCCGGCAGGTCGCCATCACCTTCGCCGGCCGGGCGGATGGAACCATCGGATAACCGGGCGTCTTTCACGTGCACATGCGTCACATAATCGGCCAGTTGGGGCCAGGCCTGCTCCATCGGCCGTATCTTGTCCACTATGAAGTTGGCCGGGTCGAAGGTGGCGCGCAGGTCGGGCGAGTTCACAGTTGCCAAAATGTCGAGACAACGCTCGGGCAGATCGCCATAGATGCCGCGCTCATTCTCGTGCACCAGCCGCATGCCGGCCGCTCTGGCGCGTTCGGTCAACCGTGCCATCCGTTCCATCACTTCGGCGCGGTAGTGTACCGCTTCGCCCTTGGGGATATAGAACGAAAACACGCGGATCAGGCGCGTGCCCAGGACGTCCGCAGCATGAAGTGCACGATCCAGCCGCTCCAGCTCGAGCTCGCGTGGCTGGGTAATGTCGGTCTTGCCAATTGGGCTGCCAATAGCTGAAAGCGAGCAGTCGTGTGCCCGCAATGCATCTTTGGCGCGCTTCAACTGTGCAGCGTCCAGGTCCAGCACGTTGCGCCCCCATGCTCCGCGCAGTTCCAGGTGATGGACCTGCTCCGAGGTCAACACGCTCAATTGCTTATCGAGGTCATCGTCCACCTCGTCACCAAAAGCACTCAATACAAATTCAGCCATTCCTCTCGCCTCCCTCCCAGGTGCGCCGCATATAGTCGAGGGCGCCAGCGGCCTGTGCGGAAAGATCTTCCCAGATGCATTCGGCGGAGATGCGCCGATCGTAGTGCGCCTGATGTAAAGCCTGCATGAAGCCAGCGTAAGCGTAACCGCCCGAACCGGGTGGTCGACGCCCGCCGTCAGCCACATGCACATGGGCCAGGAGCGACGCGGCATCCACCACGTCGGTCATGGGCTCGTGCTCCAGCTCAATGTGATGCAGGTCGGCCAGCAGACGCAAGCCTTTCAACCCGCGCGCCTGGATGAACTCTTTTGACTCGGCTATGCTATTGAAAGTGTTCGTCTCGTCACGATTGAGGTGTTCCAGAGCCAGCGTGATGCCGGCGCGGCTGGCTTCGTCCAGCGCCAGCGCCAGACTGACAGCCAACTGATCCAGGCCCTGTTCCCGCGGAAAGCCCTCTGGAATGCGCCGCGCGCCTCCACTGCCCAACACCACCACCTCTGCCCCCAGGCGCACCATACGAGCAAAGGCCCGCCGCAGATAAGCGCGCAGGGGCGGCAGATCCACTTTGGGCCCGGCCAGCGGCAGCACAGGCGGCACCAGTACATTGAACGACTCCGGTCTCAGCGGCGCTGCTTCGATCGCTCGCAATGCGGGCATCGCTGCCGCGTCGTCATCGAAAGGCTGCACGGTTGCAGCCGGCAACTCGCAGAAATCGAACCCCGCACGCGCCAGAATCTCAATCTGTTCGGGCTTACCAACACAACATCCGTAGCGCATGGTTACAGCTTTTTCCGTCCCGACTTCAGGTCGTCAAAGAGGGACTTGTACTCAGCGCGGTCCAGCGGCATCGTGACCGCACGCTCGGCGAAGCTGGACATCGTAATGGCATTTGCCAGTTCCAGCGACATCAGGCCCTGTCGTCCGTCGCAGCGTGGCTGGCGGCTTTCCCGAATTGCAGCGATCAGATCCTTATATACCGCCACGTGAGCGCCCGCGTCTCCGGGAAGGTCCTCCACCATCACCTCGGCAGCCGGCTGGCCAAAAGGCTCCTTACTGGTCTGTATATGTTTCTTCAGCGATGGAGAAAAACGGTAGATCGATAGCTTGTCGCCAGCAATCTGCAGCGCGCCGCGATCACCGATGATCTGAATCGTGCCCGGCACGCCTGCCTCACCCGTACTGGAGGTGATGTATCCGGGGGCGCCGTTGGTGAATTCCAGCATGGCCTGGAAGGTATCTTCACATTCAATAGGGTGGTGCAGGGTATGAATCCAACCCCATACCTTGTGCGGCTCGCCGGCCAGGTGGCACAACAGGTCCAGCGTGTGTGGCGACTGATTCAACAGCACCGCGCTGCCCTCTCCCACCCACGTACCGCGCCAGGTGGATAGCCGGTAGTAAGCGTCGGTGCGCAACCACGGTTCCACGACCAGGACGCGCACGAGCGGACCGATTTCGCCGCCCATCACAACCGCCCTGGCTCGCTCGATGATAGGCTTGAAGCGTTGCTGGAAATTCACAGCCAGAATTTTGCCAGCTCGTTCGGCTGCTTCGATCATGCGGTCTCCCTCCGCCACTTCCACGCTCATGGGTTTCTCGGTAAGCACATGGCAGCCAGCTTCGAAGCTCGCGATGGCAATAGGTGCGTGCAGCGGATGCGGTGTACAGATGGAAACGACATCCGGGTGCACTTTGTCCAGCAATTCGTGATAGTCCAGGAAGAACGGACACCCTTCCGCGTCCGCGCGCGGCTTGCCCGTATCGGGGTTTATGTCGCACATGGCAGCAATTTGCGTGTGGGGAGTCTTGTGCAGGGCGTTGATGTGGCTGGTGGCGATAATGCCACCGCAGCCGATGATCGCAAAGCGCAATGTCGATTCGTTTGTACTCATCTCATCTCCTTTCCACAATTTATACAGATTTTAAGACTGCCCGCTGTCAAGGACGACAGCGCGGTGGATTGCCACCTCGGGCACCTGGACTGTGGCGACTCCGCCAGCATAGGACCACATGGGCAGCTCGCCTTCGGGTTCCAGCGTGATGCGTGCCGGACGCTTGGACGTGCGAATGGACACGCTGATCTGGCGCACCGGAACTGCGTCCTCCAGGCAGTAGTTATTGCCGTCCACGGGGCGTGGGCCATGCGGGTTCACCAGGTGAACAATCAGACGCCCGGTTGGCTGGCGCATCAAACTCACATCCAGCCAGGCCGGTGATGCCACACGCACCGGCGGGTCCGGCACCACCAGATCCAGCAGGTTCGCGATGATGTGTTTCAGGTTCCATTGGTTTTTCGCCTGATAGGCGCGGAACACATCGGCAGCGAGGAAGGCAGCCCAACCCTTACCCGCATGGCGTAACGTGATGGCTGGATAGCCTGAATCCTCACCCACTGGCGACCAGCGCAACAGCAGCCTGCCATCGCTGCGCAGGTAGATTTTGCGCAACTTCGCCAGCACACGCACATCGTCCCGCACAGGCGAAGCGAACGTGAAGGGCGCTTCAACCAGGTGCGGCATATCCAGGGTGCCCGGCTTCAGTCGTGGGTCAATAACTTCAATATAGGCGTGCGTCTGGTCGTATGCGCCTTGATAGCGAACACCGAGCAGGTTTTCCAGCGCAAACCTGCCAGTCGGTTGCATCTGCTCATCCAGCGTACCGGTGCGGCCTAATGCAATCACCACCCCACCCTCATTTACCCACGCCGAGAGCGCATCGGCCAGTTCGGTGGAGAGGAATTGCTGGTCCGGCAGGAAAACCGCACGGTACTCCGCCAGGTGCCTCAGGAGATGCACCTCATGCACCAGGTGATGGGGGACCATCGCCTCGCTGAGGCAGCGGTGTGCGCCGCGCAGTGAGGTCTCGTCGAGGTGAAACCGCTTTTGACCCGGGTAATCGGGCGAGCTGGTAGAGTGCAGCACAGCGACGTGGCGCACAGGTGTGGCTTCGTTAAGGAGCGATTCGCGTTCTTCCACGAACATCAACGCCTTGCCCATCTCGTCCAACACAGCCTGGGCGACGTCGAATGCCTGTGTCATCTGATAGCCGATCCATGTCAGGCCGCCACGCGCGATCACGGTCGCCACCTCCTGCTGCAGCGAGGAGGCTGGCTTGCAGCCCCAATCGCCCCACCACTGCAGGAAGGCCGAGTTCATCACGTCAAATGGTTTGTCCTGCGCCGCCCAATAGGCGGAGAAGTAGCTGCCATTGAACACCTGATCGTCGGGGAAGATATCAGCCATCAGGTTCCCGACGCCAGGTGGCACCAGCTCCGGTATACGCGGGGTGTAGGCGTAATTAAACGAGACGGGCATTTCGGGGCGTATGCGGTGCACGGTCTCACAGATCATGTCGCGCACATCCTTGAACGCGCCGGTCTTCCAGCGCAGAAAGCGTGGCCAATTCGGATCGTCCTGGTTTTCAGGCAGCGCCAGACCCCCTGTCGCAGCGGCGAAGCGCGCCTGACAGGCCGGGCAAAAGCAGGGGGAATGGGCGTAGGTGCCATCGAAGAACATGGCGTCGACATCATAGAGTGAGACGATCTCCTCGATGTGCGGCAACATCCACTCGCGCAGCAGGGGTCCGAGCATGCAAACGCTGATACCGCGCGGACTTCCTCCAACCTCGCGTTCGAGCCATTCCGGGTGGTCGCGCGCCACGGGTTCACTGTTGAATGTATGGTAGTAACCAATCGCCCGCATGGAGCGCTGGTGGAGCGCTTCAACCTGTTCACCCAGCATATCCACCCCCTCAGGCAAGTGCGGGTGTACGTAGCGGATGTGTCCCTTCCGGTAATACGAGTATCCAAAACCACACTTGGTGAAGACCGACACAGCCTGTGCGTGCGTGGCCTGCAGCCGGCTGGCCCACTGCTCGGCGTCGTAGGCTGATGCCAGCCCCTCAGTGGTGCCGGGGCTGTGAAAGTCGAAGAAGAGCTTGCGGTAGCTTGTGTCGTACCAACTCGTCATGGGAACGCCTCCTTTGTCTGCCAAGTGTCGCGCAAAGATAAAAAGATCGCAATCACCACCTCCCCTTCCTCTGGTGTGCAAGGCGAAAAGGAGGTCCCGCGCAGCAGGCCTGTCCTGGATCCATGGTCAAGGGTCCTTAACCCATTTCCTGTGAGCGTGTCGAACCATCCAAGGCCTGCATTCAATCACCAGTCCAGTGGAATGTGACACCCAGGTGGGATGCGCTCTTCTGGAGTAACCGGTTATAGATCTCGGGCGCAGCGGTGAACGGCACCAGTTGTGTGATAAGAGGACGCAGGTTAAGCTTCCCCTCTGCCATCAGTTGGAGTGTCGCTTCGATACGCGTGCGGTTCCAACCGGAGACGAAGTGGGTTGTCAGTTCCTTCTGCTGCAAAATGGCCATATCCGCCCAGGTGGTGCCAGGCGTAAAGCCACAGTAGACGATTTGTCCGTGCCCGTGATGTAAGAGCGGCATGTACTGGTGTTGTGCATCCACGCTCTGAACGCTATCCAGTACCGCGGCTACCGAAGCAAATCCGATATAGTCGTGCAATCGCGCCGCCACATCATCCGTCCGTGTGTTGACCACTGCATCCGCGGACCATTGCGCAGCCAGCGCCAGGCGCTCGGGCCGGTGACCAGCCAGGATTGTGCGAGCCCCGCGTGCCCGTGCGGCCTGCGCGGCGCACTGACCGATGAGCCCATCGCCATATACGACCACCCAGTCACCCGGCTCAAAGCTGGCGCGCTGGGCAGCGTTATAGCCCACCTGGGCGACAACAGCTCCCGACGCATCCAGCTCGTGAATTCCATTTGGCAACCGGTAGACTTCGCGAGCGGGCGTATTCGCGTGCGCGATGTGCGCTCCCGAATTCGGCTGCACGGACCCTGGCCAGCTGCTCACAGTTGCCATGACATGGTCTCCGACACACCACCCCTGCACGTCGCGCCCGATTGCTTCGATTACCCCGACCCGCTGATAACCAGGCACACAGGGGTATGGTGTGGGATGCCATGTAAATAGGTTTTGTAAAATCCAGCCTTCGGTGCCGG
Source organism: Chloroflexota bacterium (assembly GCA_021788625.1). GTDB lineage: Bacteria > Chloroflexota > Anaerolineae > J036 > Brachytrichaceae > CAIXPS01. The sequence goes on along the minus strand of JAJYKL010000048.1, from coordinate 13,311 downwards.
CGCTCACCGTCGAGTAGGTAGTGCGAATCAGCACATCGTCCGGGCCTGGTGCAGGCATACGGACATCCTGCAATTGCACCTGCCCCGGAGAAGTAAACACAATAGCTTGAGTTTGCATATGGTTGCCCCTTTTCACTCAAGATTAATATGCTTCAAAATCATATACAACGCTAATCTTGTTCTGAGGAATTATGCTTAATATTAGATAGTAAAGTCGATTCATAATCGCAACGCTACACCGTCATACGTCTTTGCCACACTGTATTTAACTGGCGTACCGGCTGTAAAGTCAGGTGCATCGTCGGAGAATGATTTGGAGGGGTTGTAGTGAGGGTAAGGAGGAACGTTTATGGCGGTTCCATTAACGGCAACCCAACAGAGTCTGTCGCTACAGGAACTGGTAAAAGCGATCGGTGGGCTTTTGGCCCATGATCGCGGGACGGGCACCGAAATACAAGACCCACAACTCAAGGCACACATACGACAGGTGCTGCGCAGCATGTCCGACGATGAACGACGCCAGACCATAGCGCACGTCGCCATCGAGCTATATCTTAGCGATGAAGCAGTGAAAACGTCCTGCGGGTTGGAGGACGCCGCGGCCCTTTGGGAATGGCTTGTGTTTAACCGGATGGTGTGACCTATTGAGTTATAACCACTAGAGCGGCTTGCAGATAACGATAAGATTCCCGGCAGTCATGGTGAGCCAGTTGTCCTTCGGCAGGCTCAGGATGATACTTCGACAGGCTCAGGACAAGTGCCCAATACATTTCGTTCAGTTGCAAATCGCTCCGGTCATTGCACTGCGAACCCACAGCATCATACTGGATATATCCCGCGTTTTCGGTACCGCCGGGCCAATGTGGCGCTGCTTTTGAGCAGGGGTACACGCCAGGTTGGAACAGTGTCCTGCTGGTTTTAACCCTTAATTAATCCTTCCTCCGCTGGTTAACGATCGATCTGTCCGTTGCCCTGAAGGGCGATGAATTCCGGAAGTGTAACGGCGGCGGTGTTGATTGCATGGCCAACCACCTGGTGGTCCTGCCCTTGCGACTGGAATGATCGTCAGTCATGGCCGTCTGGGGCACGGTGTTGCCCGTGCCCGGTACCGCTATAACAGCGCTACGCCGTAAGCTTGACGACCGTATCGAATTCGTCACGCTGGTTGTAGGGGATGGTTAGCAGCGCAGCGGTATCGCCTTGCAGCTCCAGCTTCACCGGGGAGCCATCGCGCAGGAGAGTAGCAGCCTTTACACTGGCCGGCACGATTTTGAGAGGCACGACGTCGCTGACGTAGTTTAGTACATGTACATAGTGTGTGTTGTCTTTGCTTGTACTGACCACCTCGGGTGAAGCAATCACCGCACCCACACGCGTGTTGTAGACGGATTCTCCGAATAACGTCAGCCAGGCACCCATCTCACGCAGGCGCTGCACGTGTGCAGGCAGCAACTCGCCTAACGCCGTCGGCCCCACGTTGAGCAACAGGTTTGACCCGGCACTGGCTGCCCGCACCAAGGTATGGATCAGGTGGCGGGTGGACTTGTGGTTCTCATCGCCAGCGTAGGCTCCCCAATGGTCATTTAAAGTCATGCACGTCTCTAATGGCTGGTCGTAGATACGTTCAGCATTAAAGCCAGCCGAGTTTTGTCCCGGCAGGTCCTGCTCAAAGCCCTGGATGTCTTCGCCTGGCAGCGGTTCGGCGTGGCGGTTGTTGATAACCATAGCGTCGGGCTGCAGGGTGTGGATCATGTCGTAGAGTTTGTCGTATTCAAATGAGCCGCCCGGGGCGAAGTATGCATTGTCTGTCCCGAGTTTCTGCACCGGCCAATCACCATCGAACCAAATGCAGGCGATGGAACCGTATTGGGTACATAGCTCGCGCACCTGTCCATGTAGGAAGGCAATATAGTCCGCCCAGGTTTGGCCACTCTCCTTGCGGAAGCGATAAGCCGGATGATGCCAGTCCAGCAGCGAGCTATAGAAGCCCAGCTTGACATCGCGCCGGCGAGCGCAGGCATCTGCCAGCTCGCGAAGCGGGTCACGCTTGAAGGGTGTGTTCGTTACCTTGTAATCACTTAAAGCCGTATCGAACATGCTAAAGCCGTCATGGTGGCGGCTGGTAATGACCATATAGCGCTGACCGGCGTCGGCGGCAATGCTCACCCACTCGTCCGCGTTGAAGTGGTACGGATTAAACTGTCCAGCCAGCTTCTCGTACTCGGCCGGCGCAATCTTCTCATGGTGCATCACCCATTCGCCGCGAGCCAGAATCGAGTATAGGCCCCAGTGTATAAACATACCAAACCGCGCATCTTCAAACCATTGCACGCCCTGTGCTGAAGCTTGTTTTATTGTCATGATTGGTTACTCCCACATCAAAGATAAACCCATTGTCGTACGGCTACCTTTCAGGCATAGTGATCGCCAACTCGCCTCACCCGGCACAGGCAGAACCAACCCAGTTTGCACCGATTGGCCACGCGTAAGTAGCCATATCTCACCTGCGATAAGCGCCAGGCGCAAGGGAGAGCAGGCTGCAGACGGATGAGGCGATACGGGGCGTATTATTGCGGGCGTCTGACGTGTCCGCGTGGAAACACATACTTTATGGAAACGCACATACGGCATAGCTATCCTGTCGTGACAACGCACGTGCCGACGTTCTACTTCATCGGTGTGACGACATCCCGATCATCCATCATTCAGGTCTTCCCTCGCTGGATGAAGGAGATTGGGCGACCCGAGGTGGTCATCGCAGGTGTGGACCTGAGGATCCATGATGAGCCGGAGCACTATCGCCAGGCCGTCGCGCAGATCAAGTACGACGCTCAGTCACTGGGCGCACTGGTCACCACTCATAAGATCGATCTGCTGAGTGCCACCCATGATATGTTCGACTATCTGGACCCCTATGCCCAGATATGCGATGAGGTGTCCAGCGTGTCCAAGCAAGACAGCCGGCTGGAAGGACACGCCAAGGATCCGATCAGTGCCGGGCTCAGTCTGGATGCGCTCACCGGCGAGGGCTACTTTGGTGCTACGGGCGGTGAAGTGCTGTGTTTCGGCGCAGGCGGCTCTGCCCTCGCCACGTTATTGCACCTCATCAATAATAAGGACCAGCGCGACCGTCCTCGACACTTTGTCCTGGTAAATCGCTCTGCTGGTCGTCTGCAGCATGCCCGTGAGATGGTCAGCCGCCTCAATACCGATATCAGGATTGACTACGTACTGAACGCTGACCCGGCACACAATGACGCGTTGATGCAGCACATGCCGGCTCATAGTGTGATCATCAACGCCACAGGCATGGGTAAAGACTCGCCCGGCTCACCTATCACCTGGCAAGGACAGTTCCCGATGCACACGATCGCCTGGGAGTTCAACTATCGCGGCGAATTGGATTTTCTGCACCAGGCCGAGGCACAGGCCACCCGTCGACATTTGAGGGTGGAGGATGGCTGGCTGTACTTCATCCACGGCTGGACGCAGGTGGTGGCGCAGGTACTGCACCTGGACCTGACACCTGATCTGCTCGATCGCCTGAAGACGGTTGCGGAGACGGTACGGCGATGAGATGAGGCTTCTCAGTTGCTGCCAACATGGTCGCGCGGATCACAGGTTGACGCCGGCTTCCTCGCTGGAAACCGGCGGGTGATGAGCACCTCCGGCATGGTGCATTCCGATCCATGTGTGATGCCAGTATCGCGCCGGTCTGCCGTACATTTCCTACGGGCACAGACAGTCGAGGTACCGAAAGTCGCCGCGTTCCTCAGGTTGGCTGCTGATCCATACAAACGGGTCGCACAAGAGGGCTGGTACGTCCGGCTATGGAAAGCTGACATGGCGCTGGCACAGGACAGCTTGAAAGACACAGCCACCCGGCAGGATATTGCCACGACGTGTACTCGTGGCCAGTGAAATCGAGGCGCTGGCGGTAGATCAGCTCGAGAACGCTGCGGCGCTATGAACCCAATGAGCTATGGTTCACCTTTACCCGGCATTCGCCGGACCTAACTGCCATTCGTCCTATGCTGGTAATCACCCGTCTCAGTCTCAGCACGTGTCCTGACAGGCAAATGGCACTGAACATCATGCGCTGGGCAGCGTGAAGGAGATGGTCGTTCCAGGTTCCTCGCGCTCCTCAATCCATATGTGCCCGCCATGAGAGCGCACCAAACCCTTGCAGATCGCCAGGCCCAACCCCACTCCTTTGGTCTGGCGAGAGGGCAGGTCGGTGCCACGTCGAAAAGCGTCGAACACAAAGGGCTGGTCTTCTGGTGAAATGCCAGGCCCCTGGTCACTCACGCTGAAGCGCACCGCACCCATTTCCGCGTTGATCTGCTTGATCGTTATGCTAATGGACGTGTTTACGGCTGAATACTTGGCAGCATTGCTTACCAGGTTCGTAAGGACCTGGGCAATGCGCTGGCGGTCTGCGCAAACCAGAGGTAAACCATCTGCGACATCGAAAGCGATCTTGTGTGAGCCGGCAGCCATGAGCAGGTGCGGCTGCGCCTCCGACAGGAGGTCGGCAATTGTTTCGGGCTTTGGTTCCACGCGCAATGTCCCAGACTCGATGCGGCTCAAGTCGAGCAACTGCTCGATCATATCGGTCAGTTGATCAGCCTCTCGATCGATGATGTCCAGGAATTCGCGCCGGCTCGCCTCGTCCCACTCAACATCATCCGCCAGCAGGGTGGTGGCAAAGCCCTTGATCGACTGTAATGGCGTGCGCAGCTCGTGGCTGATCATGCCCAGGAAGCGCAGCCGTAACTCATTGGCATCTTCCGCTTCGTGTCGGGCATGGGCCTCGGCTTGCAGCAACCGCTCGCGATCGATTTCTGATTGTTTGCGCTCAGTGATGTCACGCCACGTGACTGCGAAACCGTCTGCCAGCTTGAACGCACGCACCTCGTAGGCACGGGCCAGCCGTTGACCGCTGCCATATACATCTTCATAGTCCAGCGATTCGCTGACGAATGGTTCGCCTGTCTCCACCACTCGAACATAAGCTGCCAATAAATGGCTGTCTCGATGTGCGGGGAACAATTCGAGTAGCGTGTGCCCCACATGCTCTTCAGTCGGACGCTGGTTCAAGCGGCAGCCAGCCTCATTGATATACTCATAGCGGAAGTCCATCACTTGCCCGGAAGCTTCACGGATGGCGGAAAAAACGGCAAAGCCCTCCATAAGGTTGTCCAGGCTGGTACGCAGGCGAGCCTCGCTTTCCCGCAGGCGCTCCGTGGCCTGGCGCTGCTCGGTGACATCGTGGCACACACCTACCGCGCCCGTGAGCCGTCCGTTGGCATCATGTAAAGGCGCGGCGTTCCAGATCGTGATCAGATCATGTCCGCCAGTGGCACGCAAGACGATTTCCACGCCATGTGCCTCTTCACCATATAGCGCAGCGCGCTTCAAAGGGAGCTCGTCAGGCCCATACAAAGTACCGTCTGGCCGGTAATTCTGATAAGACGTGAGCCGATCCTGTGTTGAGGATCCCGGTGGGGTTATCCGGTTGATGAGTTCAGCTTGTGCAGGGTTGATATACGTAACCCGCCCCTGCGCATCGAGGACCGTCACCGGATCCAGCATACCCTCCAGAGTCGCCTGCCAGCGTGCCTTCTCTGTTGCCAGCTCACTTAATAGCTGGATGCGTTCCTGTGCCACATGCTTCCGCTCAGTGACGTCAAAACCATAAAAATTCACATAAGCATTTTTGATAACGGGGACAACTGTAAATGCAAGTGCCAAATCACCCATCTCAACTTCGAGTGTCTGCTGTTCACCCTTCGCAAGCGCCAAGCCAGCCATCTCACACCAGAGAGGGGGTGCTTGACTGCCAATGGCACTGCCCCAGCCTTCAATAAGAGTATGAGAAGCCGTGTTCGCGTAGAGAATGCGCCCATCAGCATCCAGACGTAAGATCGGATTAGGGTTCTCGTCGACAAAACTGGACTGTTTGTAGCCTGTAGCGGGTGAAAGGCTGGTTGTCTGCCCGGTCACCTGACCTGGGTCTGTTATAGGGGTTCGTTCGGTGTTTGCGGCGGTCATGAGTAATTACAATGGTCATCAATTTTACCCTACCCCAATGGTTCAATATATGAGACCCGATTGGATTTCTGGCACTGAGGGCGTTTGACGCCATGACTCCTTATGGTTATTAACAGATCACAACCTCTAAACGTGGCCGCGTTTCATGCATTTGTCAGCTTCTATTCAGCTTGAGATGATAAATTGCAGCCCTGTCAGTTCAATGCATCGCTTCTATGCAGTTGATAGACCTCCAGTCCTGAAGTGGATTGACGTGTTTGTAGTTGTGTTGTTGTTTTATGAAGGAAAGGTGAGAAGTGGATCAGAAAGGAGTAAATCGTTTATCACGTCGTGCTGCTTTGAAAGTTGGTTTTAGTGTTGTTGCCGTGAGCATATTAGCAGCCTGTGGTGCATCGGCTACAACGCAGGTGGCACCCAGCCCGACACCCGCCCCGGCACAGGTCACCAGTGGGACTGCTACACAGCTTGCAGATTCGCCTACGAGCAAACCCACAGCTACGCACACAGGTAGACCGACAGCAGATCCCACGCAATCCGCTACGGCGACGGCATCCTCCAATGGGTCTGCCAGCACTACTCCAGCGAATAGTCAACCTGCAGTTTTCCAGATCGATTCTGGAAAATCACTGGCGACGTTTACGCTGGGTGAGGTGCTATTGGGTAAACCCAACACTGTTAAGGGATCGACCAACAAGGTGACTGGCTCCATATCGGTTACCCTGGCCAATCCAGCCGATTCACAGATCGGCACCATACAGATCGACGCCAGTACCCTGCATACCGATTCGGGCATGCGCGATCGAATGATCCAGCGCTTTATTCTACAGTCGCAGCAGCAACAGTACCAGTTCATCACCTTCCAGCCTACGGCGATCCAGGGGCTGCCCGCGGCGGTCAAAATCGGCGAAACCATACCGATTTCAATCACCGGTAACCTGAAGATCCGTGACGTGATGAAGCCGGTCACATTCGACGCAACCGTAACAATGAAGTCGGCCACGGAGCTGGTCGGCGATGCCAAGGCAACTGTTAAGCGCTCCGACTTCAACCTGCAGATTCCCAATGTGCCCTCTGTTGCCAGTGTGACAGATCCCGTAACGCTCGAGCTGCAGTTCGTGGCAACCCGGCAGTAAGGCATACCGCCCCTGCCGCTCAGGCGGGTGTATCTTTTCACACAGGCCTAGAGGGATACGTGGTATGGGCTTTCGTGGTGGCTGAAGGTTCCGCGCCGCTAGGTCGCTGAAGTGAGCACTGTGACACCAGCGGGTGGAATGCCAATGGCAGCACCTCGGCTCAGGTCGTATTGGCTTGTGTCAACCGGCACTGGAAAGCCATCACTATCGGCGGCGAGCTGACCCTCGGCATACAGATAGCGCCGCAGCGAGACGGCACCGGTATTGGGCACGGTGATTGTCAGCGCCGCGGCCTCATCGGCGCGATTCACGCCACAGAAGCTCCAGCCGCCATGCGGCAGGCGTGCAGCCAGCAGGCGCACTGAGCGAGAGGGCTGCGGAACCCGATAGATGGTGCTGCCTGGCGGGAATGATCGGCACAGTAGCCCCCACGGTTGAAACCACGGGCGTAACTTCATCCCGGTGGCTTTACTCGTCCAAAGGGAACATTTAAAGCCTTGATGCGCATCATCATTCAACATCCAGGCGCTTACCGCTGTGGAACCGGCATTGGCAGCCTGCGTGGCATAGTCGGCCATGAAAGTGCCATACCAGACCTTGTCGATGTTATCGTTGGTGGCAGGCGGATGGGAACCATCCCACATGCCGGCTTCGCCTACGATAAGGGGTTTCCCTTTCGCATGCGGGTCGTTCTGACGGGCACCATCCCATAGCGTGCGGAAGAAGGGGTAGAGGTTGCCATTGCGCACGTCGATATCCAGCGCGTACAAGTGCACATCATAAGCGCCCAGAATGTGCTGCAGCTCTTCGACAGCACGATCCTGCCAGTTTTCATCGGTAGACTCGTCGGGTCCCGTGAATGTAAGATGTTTATCCAGCCCGCGGCGTTGCATTACCGCCCATACGTTTTCCACTCCCTTCTTCCAGCGCAGCCAGTCGCGCACCTCAAGATTCGGCTCGTTCACCAGAATGAAATAGCGAATGCACGAGTAGCCTCTGGTATTCAGCAGATAGTCCAGGTAAGTGCCGATGGCCTCGGCATATTTGAGGTCTGCGACGTTAGCTATGCCAGGAATGCGTAACCAGGATGGTTCGCAACCCCAATCGGTGAGAAGCACGGTGGTGCCCAGTTCCTGGCATACATCCAGGACATGGTAGAGCGCCTGCATGGAAGGGTTATCCCACTCGTACTGGCCAGGGCCGCGGTAGCACCATTTTGTCTGCATCATGACGCGAGCAACAGGCAGGTGCATCCAATGAACGCGCTTGCGCATCAGGGCATAATCGGAATCGGTGAGCCCGGCTGCCGGGTAGTTGTCCGAGTCCCACTCGACGCCGAAACCCATAAAGTTCGAACTGGCAACGGACTGTGTGTCGATTTGTGTAGAGTACGTCATCGGCGTTGGGGTTTGAGGGAGGGCCGTCGGTGAGGGAACAGACGTCGGATGTGGAGTCGGGCTGGAGGGAATGGAGGTCGGCTGAGTCATGGGGGTTGGGCCCGGCTCCACAGCAGTGGGTCGTGTTAGTGAAGCCTGGCAGGCCTCCTGTAAACTGACAGCCACTGCCAGTAGAGATAGTTTCAGGAACGTCCGTCGAGGCAAGTTGTTGATCATGATTGACGCAGGATTACGACCCAGTCCACGTCGGGCAGCCGGGTCAAATCAACCCGGTCGCGGGGCAGGGCTGTGGATACTGAACTTGCCGAATCGGCCAAGTTACCTGGAAGGTTCAACATCCCAACAAAACGTCACACCACCACGAACACGCCCTCATACTCCGCCAGCGGCACATTCAACGCCGTGCCAGCAGGCTGCATCGAGCCGTTGATAGGCCGATAGAGTGTATAGGGACCCGGCGTGCGCAGCGTAGGCCGCACCGTCACCGTTTGCGGTGCATTGTTGGCGATGAAGTACACATCACGGTCTGCAAGACGACGGTGCGTATACAGGATGTCCGGATTGGACTCTGCCAGGCTAAAATCCGGCGCAGGCACCAGATGCGTGCGCACGAATGCCGCGAGTTCATCCACCGGCACCACATTGGCTGTCCCGCCCGCAGCGAATAGCACCCCAAACTCCTGGCGCAAGGCGGCACTCCTGGCAACCGATTCAGCCAGTTCGGGTGCCGGGCCGGTGCTGACGAGCAATCCTCCGTCACGAGCGAACGAGGCGAGTGCCCGGGCCGCCCCCAGGCTCAAAGCAGTGAGCGGTGGCAACACGATCACGCGGTATTGTTCATCGCCAACACACAGCGCGCCATCACGCAGGGTTCCAGCGATGATGGCTTCTTCGTCCACGATGTCGAGGTCGACCTGTGCGCGCAGGAGTCGGCGCACCACGTCCGGGTAAGCTTCGTTGAGAGACTGCAACGCCGGGTTCAATTTTCCCGTTCGCAAAGGTTCACCCAGTGGTGTGAAGAGCGTCCACGCACTGCGCACCGGGTAGAGCACCGCCACATCACACAGGTGACGGCCGCCGGTCAGCAGTGAAGCCAGTCGCCCCATATAGTCATTGTATTGGCGATATGCGTCTTCGCCGATCTCGTTCCATCCCCAATAGGCGGTGATCTGATTCACCCCCAGCACATATTGCAAGTTGCCCTGCCCGCGCCGCTCAGGCAGCGAAGCGAAATGGCCGTGGTTATGCTGCACCCAGTCCGAACTCTCACTGTGGATGACCTTGCGCCCGGTCAGATGCGCCGCAGAGGAAACCTGTTTAATGGTCATGAACGCATCGCCGTCCAGCATGGATTGCGGATCGGAATTGAGCATGTCGATGCCGGGCAAGTCCATCTCGCGAATTACACTGAACAGGCTGCCGTGGTACGCCACATGGCTGATGAGATTTTCTTCGGCCAGCACATGCCCCGACGAAGCGATGCCGTGCGCCTGACACCAGTGCAACACTTGCGTGTAAAACGACTCCGTGTAGATGCGCGTGATCACGTCATAAAAGTCCTGACGCACGTAGCGCGCCTCCGTGCTGTCGGAAGTGAACAGCGCGAACAAGTACGGTATCAGGTCATAGCCCTTCATCTCGTGGAAGCGGACCGGAAGCGCTGCCGACCACGGCACGGCTGGTGGGCGGTCCTTGAACAACAAACCATCCAGCACGGGAATCTGACCATGGAAGCGCTCGGGCAGCTCTGGCACGTAGGTGCTCATGAGCGATGGCTCATCGGTGAAGACGGCGCGAATGCGTGCCCACAGATCGGGTGGCGTTTCACGTACATACTGCTCGTGCGTCACCTGCAGGAACATCGACACAGCCTCGGGGAGCAGCAGGTTCACATATTGTTTAAAATCGGAAACATTGCCGCTGGCGTGCGTACCTTCATACATCACGCGGTCTGCCAGGTAGAACAGGGACCAATGACCAGCGGGGGCTTGCCAGGACAGGCTTCCTCGCTCATCCACCAGAGCAGACAGGTCCCAAATGCTTTTCCGTGTGACATGAGCGGGGTCAGGCGTGGCTCCAACCCAGACAAACTTTCGGCAACTGAGGGGCAGCGAAACTGAAATCTCAGCCGGGCCATCAACCTCCTGTCGGTAACAGGCCAGTCCTGCATTCACGTACTCCGGGTGGGCGCGCGTCACGATGCCACCAGCCGTGCCGCTGGGATAACCCTTCTCGTCATAGAGCCACAAGTGCAGGCCCAGCTCGGCAGCTTTGCGCAACCCATAGCGGTAAATCTCCCACTGGCGCGGGCTCATCAGGTAGTCTTTGAACCCCACATTGGTGACGATGCCGCCCAATCCCAGGCGCTTTAGCAGATGGAGCCGATTGTCAATGCCCTCTTCGCCTGTCAGAGCGTCGGGGTCAGTGAGGAAGCGGTCCATGCCGTGCACGATCTGCAGGGGACGATATTCTGTTGTGGGGTCCGCGAATGATGCCTGATCAAAAACAGTCATGTATGGTTGCTCCAAATGAAGTTTTGCTTAACCTTTCAGACCGCTCCATACCAGGCCCTGCTGGATCGAGCGCGAGAAGGTGGCGAAGACCAGCACAGTCGGTATGGCTGCGATCACAGCACTGGCCATGGCAACACCGTAATCGGCATTGGCTGAGCCCGATCCGCCGGCCGCCATGTAAATGGCGACAGGAAATGTCCAGACATTCGGGCGTTGCAACACCAGGAAAGGCCAGAAGAAATCATTCCAACTGCCCAGAAACGTCATCAGGCCTATGACGGCGAAGACGTTTTTTGACATGGGAATGGCAACCCGTGTAAAGGTCTGGAACTCCGATGCGCCATCGATACGCGCCGCGTCGAATAGCTCGCCAGGCAGCGCGTCGAAGAAGCCCTTGAATAGATAGATGGAGAAAGCTCCCGGAATACCTGGCACGATAACGGCCAACAACGTGTTGTTCAACCCCATACTTCCTACCATTGAAAACATAGGGATGAGCGTAGTAATGCCGGGCACCATGAGCGTGACAAGGAAAAAAATAGTCCAGATGCGCGACCAACGTTGCGATAAGATGCGCGAAAGGGCATATGCTGCCAATCCACTGAAAATGAATTGGAGTGCGATGGCCGCCATGGTGATGGTTGTACTATTGGCCAGGTATCCGGCATATGTCATGCCTTTGATAACCAAACCTGGTTCTTTCCAAGCGTTTACAAAGTTAGTGAATATGCCCAGCAAATAAGGTTGCTCAGTTACGCTCATCAAGCGTCCCTGTGGTTTGGTCACAGACCCAAACATTGCCGCCACTTGCGTTGTGTAATCGGACGTTTCGCTGGAACCAGATGGTGGTAACGAGCCATTCATATCCATTCGGAAATTCGAAACGGCCAGTGCCTGTTTCAATTGGCGATTCACCAAGTTATCGCTGATGCGTTGCGTTTTCCACAAGATACCGCGGTTGTCGTTATATGTAATGCCATTGATATATGTTTCGGCCACTATCTTGCCATCCACATATGCTTCCGCACTAATAGCACCGAAGTGAATGGCTGCCAGATAATCCGGTACACGCCATGTGGCATAAGCAAGGCCTTGTTGGATAGCCTGCGTAAGCTGATCCGGATGTTGTTTAGCTATATCGGTAAAGTCCAGTCGAACTGTGTACTGTAGGGGTGCGCTGGGTAATAAGTCGGGCGGCATTTTCATTACGTCCACTGGATCCTTGAACGTGCTGCCGATTAGCCAGACGATTGGAAAAAGTACGAACAACACCCAAATTGTGCTAATTGCATAACAAAAAATGGAATATGCCTTATCAGCACGCGAGATGCGAATGTGGCTCACTGGAGCCCGCACACGAAAGACATTCCTATACAGTTTTTTCAATGTTGACATAGGTGTGTCTCTCCATTACATCCTATCTTCACGCATGGTATAAAGTCGCGTTAAGGTGAAGACAAGAGTAAAGAAAAAGATCCACACCGCCCATGCAGAACCCATACCAAACTGGTTCTGAACAAAGGCTTGCTGGTAAACGCCCATTACCAATGTTGTGGATGAATAGCCTGGTCCACCCCCTGTCATCACCCATACGTCATCGAAAGCGAGTAGGCTACCAGTCAGCGACAGCACAAACATAATGCCGATAATCGTCATAATGTTTGGAACGATGATGCGCCATGTACGTTGCCATGCGTTGGCGCCATCCATAATGGCAGCCTCAATGATTTCGGGTGAGACGTTTTGTATGGCAGCCAGAAATATGAGTATACCCATCCCACCGCCCAGTAACGATGGAATTCGTAGCGTGATTTTAACTAACTTAGGGTCGTCTAGCCATAACTGCTTAGGTAAATGCACCAGGGCCAGGGCTGCATTAGCCAAGCCAAATTCGGGATGCCAGATGTATTTCCATACAATAAGGAAAGCGATACCAGGAACTGCGACTGGCAGCACGTATAGGAAACGGTAAAGTTGGTGGCCGCGCTTGATCTCGTTTAAAAACAGCGATTGTACGATAGGTACCCAAAAACCGAGCAATATTCCAAATACGAACAGTAACACTGTATTTACGAAGACTTCGTGAAATACAGACGAGCTTATTGCCAGTTGTAGGTTTTCAAGCCCCACAAACATACCAGGCGGATTGGCAGTATCCCAACGAAAGAGGCTCATATATAGCCCCATGGCCAGTGGGTAATAACGAAATACAAG
>JAJYKL010000170.1 GCA_021788625.1 Chloroflexota bacterium | reverse complement strand
CGTCGAATCTGGCGCGCCAATTGATCCAGATTGTGATCATCAGGCCGAGGTGTATTCATTACGCCCAATCTTAGCAGGACTTAATACGAAACAAGATATAATGATATTGATATTCTAGTGTTAGAGATCTAGAAGGTTTGTCTTATCAGATATAATAATAGAAACGTATATGTAATAATCGCGACAATGCACAACTAGAATGAAATGGATGAACCTGGTTCGTAGAGCTGCAATAAGCGTATTGCTTATCAGCATGGCACCACTTACTCTACAGGTCTCTCCTCCACGGATGGTGACTGCAGCGGTTAATCCATTGGTTGGGAGTGAAAGCGACCATACAGGAACTACAGATACTCCACAGTTGCAAAAGGTATTGGTTCATGCAGGTGATTTGAGCGCGCTCGACACGATTCGCAAGGACGGTGGAACGCTGGTTGCCGACTACGGAGCATTCTCGTTATGGCGTGTTGGTGGTGCGGTGGGCATGCACAACCTGGATGTGCGTGATGATTTGGACCAGGTGCAGCTCCGTAACACCGTCATCAATACCGCACCTGGGCAGGAAAAGAGGCCTGCCACCATTCCGGCGAACCTGAGCCAGGTGCGCATGAGCGGGTCCCAGTTCTGGATGGTGCAGTTTGTTGGTCCGGTAAAGAGCGAGTGGCTCACGGCGCTACACCAGATTGGCCTATCCATCGTCAGCTACATTCCCTCTGACGCCTACGTCGTGTGGGGCGATGGCAACGCTCTCCATGCGCTAGATGCGCTCACAGCGCGAACGAGCTTTATCCAATGGACAGGCGCCTATCATCCAGCCTACCGACTCGCGCCAGCTTTACAGGCGGATCTGTCGGCAGCTAGCAGGACACAGACGGACACATGGGTGGACGTGACGGTGCAGTTCTATCACACCACCTCGACGGAGCAGTCGCTCCAGGCGCTGCTGGCGCTGGGTGGTGCCGTACGCAAAGGGCGTGAAGATGTCGCAGGCTTTACCAACATCACGCTTCGATTGCCAGTATCCCGGCTCGCCGAGGTGGCAGGCTGGCCTGACGTGTTTGACGTCGAGCCCTGGGTACCCCGGCGGTTAATGGACGAGTCGCAAGGTCAGATCGTGGCCGGCAACGTGATCAGTGTGACCGGCGCCATGATCCCCTCAGGACCAGGCTATCTGGCATGGTTGACCAGCCTCGGGTTTCCCACTACGCCAGATAGTTACCCGGTAGTGGACGTGGTGGACGATGGGCTCGATCAGGGCATCGTGAGCGATATCCTGCACCCCGACTTCTATCCGTTTGGCGTGCTCGCCGGTAGCAGTCGAGTGGCGTACATCGCCAATTGCACGGCCGATCTGCTGGGCGATAGCCAGGGTGGGCATGGCAACCTGAATGCGGGCATCGTCGCCGGCTACAATGACCTGTCTGGTTTCCCATACACAGACACGCTGGGCTTCCATCTTGGCCTGGGTCTCTCACCTTATGGACGCGTGGCAGCGACCAAAGTCTTCACGAACTCGACGAATCCCAATAGTTACGACGTGAGTGCGTGCGGTAATACCGACGCAGGCGTGGTGGCAGCCAGCTACCAACACGGAGCGGACCTGACAACAAATAGCTGGGGTGCGCCTGCATATGGAGCCTATGACGCTGGCGCGAGGGACTATGACGCGTTGACGCGCGATGCAGGGAATGGACAGCAAATGCTGCACATCTTTGCGGCCGGGAACTATGGCTCTGGGAACTACGGATCGACGGTCAGCTCGCCGGGCACAGCGAAGAATGTGTTAACCGTCGGAGCCACGGAAGGTGTGCGCGAAAATGGGATTGTTGACGGCTGTGGTCAGTGGGCAGCGGGTAACGCAGACAACATCGCCACCTTCTCGTCGCGTGGTCCAACCAGCGACGGCCGTGTGAAGCCAGACCTGATGGCACCGGGAACGCATATACAGGGACCGGCGTCACAGGATTCCGGCTACACCGGGTCCAGTGTGTGCAATCCCTACCACCCGGCTGGCCAGCCGCTCTATACCTGGTCGTCCGGTACCAGCCACTCCACGCCAGCCGTGGCAGGTGCGGTCTCTCTACTGTGGGAGTATTACCAGCGTGTGCTGAACCCGGGCGCGCGGCCCAGTCCGGCTATGCTGAAAGCGTTGTTACTGAACACGCCACGTTACCTGACCGGAACAGGCGCAGGAGATACGCTCCCCAGCAGCAACCAGGGCTGGGGTGATGTGGATCTGGGAGCGCTGTTCGACGGGGTGCCGCGCAGACTGCTGGACCAGAGCGTTGTCCTCTCTACTACAGGGCAGGAGTACCAGACGGATGGCACCATTCTGGACCCCAGCCGGTCATTCCGTGTGACGCTAGAATGGACGGACGTGCCCGGCTCGACCACCGGCAACGCCTACGTGAATGACCTGGACCTGGAAGTGACCGTGAATGGTGTCCTCTACAACGGCAACGTATTCAGTGGCGCGTATTCGACTCCTGGCGGGACGACCGATCCGCGCAACAATGTGGAGAGTGTATTTCTGCCAGCGGGGTCGGCGGGGAGTTATCGGGTGCGCGTGGTTGCAGCTAATCTGGCATGTAGTGCGCTCCAGAACGGCTGCAGTACCGGAGTCACCGACCAGGACTTCGCCCTGGTAATCTACAACACGACGGGGGCTGGCGACCTGCAGGGGCGCATTACCGATGCATCCAGCGCGCTGCCAATTGACCACGCTCTGGTGCGCGCTGAGTCGGCGGCCCGGCTGGTCTATACGCAAACAACTGGCGCGGACGGGATATATGGATTGCAAGTTCCATCCGGCATCTATACGGTTACGGCTTATGCCTATGGTTATCAACCCAGTGCAGACCTGCCCGTGAGCGCAGCCAGCGGCTTGACCACCACACAGGACATCACCCTTGCATTGGCAGGCCAGTATGTAATATCCGGTACAGTGCTGGATCGCTCCACGAACAGTCCGCTTCAGGCAACGATAACGATTACAGGAGACCCGTTCAGCCCACCTGTCACACAGGTGAATAGCGATCCAACGACGGGGTTCTACAGCCTGACCGTCGGTGGAGACCAGGACTATCGCCTGACGGCCTCAGCTCTGTTGCACGAGAGCGACTCTGCATGGGTGACCCTGGGTGAAGCAGAAGCCACCGCCAACTTCTATCTCACGCCAACCACACAAAGCGGCGGGCTGATGGGCACCGTTCGTGACTATGAGAATGGCGTGCCGGTGCCTTCGGCGACGGTTGCCCTCTTGCCTTCGGGCAGCCCAACCGCCACGGCGGATGCCAATGGCTTCTATCAGATCATGGACATACCGCCCGGCCGTTATGAGGCTCTGGTGAGCGCGCCTTTCTACAGCGCCACACAATTTGGCGGGATTCAGGTGACCACCAGTAGCGTCACCAGCCGGGATTTCATGCTGCCGCACGGCATACTGAGCTTTGTCCCGGCTGAGCTGCAGAGATCGCTGATGTTGGGAAGCTACGCTGACGACTCGGCGGGGCTGATCATCACCAATACCGGTGCCGGAACGTTGAACGTACAACTGGTCGAATCAGGCACCAGCCTTCCTGATGCGCTGCCGTGGCTGGTCGAGTCGCCTGCCGCGCTCACCCTGGCGCCATCGGAAGCGCAGGTGGTGAGCCTGATCTGGAGTGCCGCGCCGGGCTCGGGTGTATCACAGCCGGGTATCTATACAGGTCGCCTGCAATTGGCAAACGACGACCCGTCTGCGCAAGGCGCAGGCATCCCCGTGACGTTCACCGTGACCCCTACTCCCACTCAGGTGCAACTACAGGGTGTGGTCTCTTCAAGTGGAATGTGCCAGGCGCAATGGGTGCCCATCAACCAGGCAAGTGTGCTGATCCAGGGTCCAGGAGCGATCTCCGCTACGACTACTACAGACACGGATGGTCATTATGCTTACTACGTGTCGTCGGGCGGCGTCTATACACTCACCTTCGGCGCGCCGGAGCATTTCATGACCACTACGGTGTTGATGGCGTCAGCTGGCAGCACCGTGACACACAATGCAACATTGCGCCTGAACCGGCCGTGCATCGAGACGCTACCCTCCGGACTGGCGGTGACAGTACTGCAGGGTTTCACCCGCACGCTACCCTTAACCATTACCAGCGCCGGGCCGCAACCACTCAACGTGGCGCTACACCAGGACGCGCCTCCTGGCGCTGAGGTACTCGGTCCCGACCCATATGGGTATGTCGTGGTCTCGCCAACGCAATACAACTTCATCGAGATCAGCGGCACGCTGGGCGCCACGTATATGAACCCAGCCGACCTGAGCGCGTTTACCATTTCCACCACCTTCCCGCTTACGTTTTACGGCGTTAAATCGAATACTCTGCGTGTGAGCAATATTGGTAATAGTGGCACCCTTCTCTTCGGGGTGAAGAGCGGGTCAACCGGACCCGATAACACTGCGCTGATCTCAGCCACGAACAACTTCCTGATCGCCCCCTTCTGGGATGACCTGTGGAACGATCAGGGTGGGGTATGGCATGCCGAGATTGGAGCTGCACCCCATCGCATGCTGATCGTGGAATGGGCCAATCTATCGCACTATGTCTATAGTGGAGGGTCAAATGGCACGGCAGGGACCATCACGTTCGAGGTCATCTTTTATGAAGATGGTGACTTGCTGTTCCAATATAAGGATGTCCACTTCGGTGATCCAGCGTTCGACCTGGGAGGCAGTGCCACGGTGGGCATCCGCGGACCTGGTCCGGACGATAGTGTGCAATATTCCTTCGATCAGGCGAAGCTCGCCGACCGCTCGGCGATCTGCTTCCAGAGTCTGGCGGGGGCTGATTGCTCCCGCGTACCCTGGATATCCGCTCAACCATCATCGCTGTGGAACCTGGCAGGCGATCCGGCTACAGACGGGCTGGTGAATCTCACACTGGGCACCACCTCTCCCATGGCCGTGGGCGTATACACCACCTCATTGTGGCTGATCAATAACTCGCCCGCACCGCTTATTACCATCCCGTTGACGGTCACCGTCGCTGGTGTGCATGGCCAGGCGTACATACCGTTCATCACTCGCTGAGAGGCGCTCTGGCAAGGCATTCCAATGCTTCATTGTCAACTCCTCTCCCTCTTATAATCAGCGCATGACATTACGCCTGTACTGGCTTGACTCATTTCTGTGGCAATTTGACGCGCACCTCATAGCGCGCGTGCAGGATAACGGACACGAGGCCGTGATCCTGGACCAAACGGCCTTTTACCCAACATCCGGTGGGCAGCCCAACGATCTGGGTACACTGAATGGCGTGCCTGTGGTGGACGTGGTGGAGCGCGATGACGGTGAAGTACTGCACATTCTGGGTACGCCATTACCTCTGGCGATCGGTGACACGGTGCAGGGTGAGATCGATACACTCCGCCGCACAGACTTTATGCAGCAGCACAGCGGCCAGCATGTGCTGTCGCAGGCATTCGTGCGCGTCGCCGACCTGGACACGGTTTCTGTGCACATCGGTACGGGTGACTGCACCCTCGATCTGCCTTCCGCGCGCCTCGCTCCAGCGCTGATCGAGCAGGCCGAAGATGAGGCGAATCGTATTGTCTTCGAGGATCGACCGTTCATTGTGCAGCAGATGACCGATGCGCAAGTGGCGCGACTGCCGCTGCGCAAACCACCGGCGGTGAAGGGGCAAATCCGCATTGTGGAGGTGCAGGATTACGACTGGTCGGCTTGCGGGGGCACCCACGTGCGTTCCAGTGCCCAGATTGGCGTGATCAAGCTTACGCGCACGGAGCGGCGTGGAGACCAGACACGCGTGTCGTTCCGCTGCGGACGCCGGGCGCTGTTGGATTACCGCGAGCTTAACAACCTGGCGCTCAAGCTATCGGAAACGTTCAGCATGAGCCGCGCCGACCTGCTACCGGCAGTGGACAAATTGCGCGAAGAGGCGCGTAGCACGCGTAAGGCACTTGGCGAGACGCAGGAACGCCTGCTTGCGTACGAAGCGCAGGAATTGCTGCACATGAGCGAAATGGGGGCCATCGCCCCCTGGCGGCTGGTCGCGCACACCTTCGCCGACTATGACGCCGGTGCATTGAAGACGCTCGCCCGGTTCCTTACCACCGAGCCAGGCGTGATTGCGTTGTTGGGCGGCTATAAAGCCGGGCGCACCTATCTGTGCTTCTCACGCTCACACGATGTCCCGGCTGCTGCGTCCAGCGGCACGAAGTATGACATGCTCGCGCTGCTGCGTGGTGTGCTATCCATAGGGGGCGCAAAGGGAGGAGGGTCGCCGGAGTTTGCCCAGGGCAGTGGCCCAGCGGCGAGCGTGGCGGCGGCGCAGGAAGCGGCGCGGGAAGCGGCGCAG
>JAJYKL010000047.1 GCA_021788625.1 Chloroflexota bacterium | reverse complement strand
TGGGTGGCAATGCCTGCCTCCGTGGGCTACGGGTGATCGCAAACCCAATGTTGAAGGTGTGACGAGAACCGCTTTCCCCATTGCAATGATAATGAGCGCAAATGTCCATTTGCACCATGATTGGAATACAGAGACCTTGAACCATGCTCTTACTTACCCAACACGTAACACCCAGCGGGCCGCGCTGGGCGGCTCAGGGCTATTACCTGCCCGAGGGCTTTAACCTGGAGTTACTGCTGACCATGCAGCGCGTGGGGATTAATGCACTCCTGCGCACACTGCCGGGCACGCAGATTGCCGAGGAATCGCTGCTGCCGCCCATCGAGGCCGGCCAGGAGGTCTGGGCCAGCGGCGTGACCTACCGGCGCAGCCGCGATGCGCGCCAGGCAGAATCCTCCGTTGGTGACGTGTACCAGATGGTCTATGAAGCCGAACGACCGGAGCTCTTTTTCAAGTCCATCGGCTGGCGCACCGTGGGCGCTGGCTCC
The DNA here is from genome assembly GCA_021788625.1 of Chloroflexota bacterium. Taxonomy (GTDB): domain Bacteria; phylum Chloroflexota; class Anaerolineae; order J036; family Brachytrichaceae; genus CAIXPS01. The sequence continues at coordinate 30,571 of JAJYKL010000047.1, read as the reverse complement.
CCCGTGCGCATCCGCGCTGACAGCACGTGGAACGTACCGGAACCGGAGATGGTGCTGGTGATGAATCAGCATAGGGAGATCGTCGGTTTTACTCTGGGCAACGACATGTCCTCGCGCGACATCGAGGGCCGCAATCCCCTGTACCTGCCTCAGGCCAAGATTTACAGGGGTGCATGCGCCTTGGGACCCGGCATCATCATCGCCGATCCCGATGAGTTTCGCGACCTGCCCATCCGCATCGAGATCGTCCGCAATGGGCTGACCACCTTCCAGGGTGAGACGTCCATCACCCAGATGAAACGTCCCTTCGAGGAGCTGGTGAAATACCTCTTTCAGGAGGAGGACTTCCCTGAGGGCGTCTTCCTGATGACCGGCACTGGCGTGGTGCCGCCCGACACATTCACCCTACAGGTGGGTGACGTGGTGCGCGTAAGCACCAGCACACACGATGACCAGGACTACATTCTTGAGAACCCCGTGGAGAGTTAAGACCACCCGTCAAACGGGTTTGCGAGGCGCCCATGCAAGCAACTCGTGACTTCCTAAAACGGCTGGGGCTGCCGGCTGGCGATCTGTACGACCTGCCCACATCGGCCAGGCGTTTCCCCGATGGCGCACAATACCGTGTGGAAATTCCCAGTGTGGAAGGTCCCCGCGCACTGGCTGCCGTGCTCGCGGAGGCCGAGGCGCGCAAGGTGCGTGTGCACCGCATCAGCCAGGGCAGCGGCATCATGCTGCTGACGGATGGCGAGATTCGGGAGATGGCCAGGCTGGGAGCCGAAGCGCGCGTGGAGGTGAGCCTGTTCGTCGGGCCGCGCGCCGCGTGGGAGACCGGCGCCCAAATCACGGCTGCGGCGGGCAGGAACCTGGGCGCGCGGAACCGTGGCATGGACCAGGTGATCTACGCGATCGAGGACATCAAGCGCGCATGCGCCCTGGGGATACGCGGTGTGCTGGTAGCCGATGAAGGGCTGTTGTGGGTGGCCAACGAGATGAAGAAGGCCGGCGAGCTCCCGGCCGAGCTGGTGCTGAAGGTATCGGTGCAAATGGGCGCCGCGAACCCCGCCAGCATCCGGTTGCAGGAGCAACTCGGCGCGGGAACCTATAACACCCCCACCGACCTGGACCTGCCCAAGCTGGCCGCCATCCGCGCCGCAGTCGGGCTGCCCCTGGACATTTACGTAGAAGTACCCGACAACTTCGGCGGCTTCGTACGGCACTACGAGATCCCTGAAATCGTCCGCGTGGCCGCACCCGTCTACGTCAAGTTTGGCTTGCGCAACGCGCCTGATGTATACCCCAGCGGCACGCATCTGGAAAGCACCGTCATCGCGCTCAGCAGGGAACGCGTCCGGCGCGCCGAAATCGGTCTGGAGTTGCTGCAGCGCTACTACCCTCAGGCCATCCAGTCGGAACTGGCCGCGCAGGGATTGGCCTTACCCGTCGTGTGAGTTGACCGATCTCCAGTTCATGATTCGTAGCCGGCGTCCAGCACGGGTTCTGTGCGGTGCACAGGTCGTGTCCCGAGCGCTTGACAATAGAACAATTGTTCTATATCATGGTCGTGGAGTGATGAACCATGCTGGGCAAGCTCTACGACTGGGCGCTCATCTATCGCGATATGGACCTGTGCCCGATCCCTCTTTACCGGCGTAACGATCCGCTCGACGCCAGTGGAAACAAACGACCGATGGTCGCCGGTTGGCAGAACCTGACTCTGCCCGACGACATCATGCTGGAGCGCTGGTTCTGCGATGATCGGCGCAACATCGGCATCGTGTGCGGCCGGCCCAGTGGCAACCTGATGGTACTGGACTTCGACGACATGCAGGCCTATGCCACCTGGCTGGATGTCGCCTCCCCGCCAGAGACGCTGACCGTCAACACCGGAGGTGGCGGGGTGCACTGCTACTACCGCCTCACCGGCGATGTGCCCGGGAACCAGAAACTGATTGGTGGCGACGTACGTGGACAAGGTGGGCAGGCCGTCGCACCTCCCAGCGTGCATTTGTCCGGCAAAGTGTATGAGGTGCGTCACGCCGCGACCATCGCCACGACAACGCTGGCTGCGTTACACCTGCTTTATCCCGCCCGGCCAGCCGGCGCGTCTCGAGTGCGGCGCAAGCCTTTTGTGACAGGCGACTTCCGCCCCATCGTGCAGACTCTGGCCGAAGCCGAAGAAGGCGAACGCAACAATATGTTGCTCTGGTGTGCCTGCCGGCTGTTTGAGCAAGGGTTGCCCTTGGCCCAGGTGAGGCAGATCCTGACGGCGACCGCCCTGCACATCGGCCTGGAAAGGCCAGAGGTGGTGGCCACCATCGCCAGCGCGCAAAAGCAAACCCATAAGGCTCCCGCCCCCCTCCCACCGCACCAGATTCTGGCGGCCCGCCTGCAGCGCCACGGCATCGGCCGCGCCTGAGACAGGCTTCAGCCAGACGGAGCCTTGGAAGTGCCACCTGCCGCCCACGAGGGTCTAGAATAGCTGCGCGTTAACCCAAAGGATTGGACAGGTGAAATGCCATCACAAACGGTTGAGCTGCTCTCACCCCAGCCACAACGTGAAGTGCCCCTCGAGCAGGTGGCGATCCGGTTGCATCCATCGGATGACGTGGCAATTGCCCGGCAGCATCTGCCTGCCGGTCAGATTTTATGCGTCTCGGAGACTCAGCAGATTACAACAGTCCAGCTTATCCCGTCGGGTCATAAGCTGGCTCTGCACGCCATCGTACCGGGGCAGCCGATCCGCCGCTATGGTCAGGTGATCGGCTTTGCTTCGCGTGCGATCCAGCCGGGCGAGCACGTCCACACGCATAATGTGAGCGTTCAGGAGTTCTCGCGCGAGTACGCCTTCAGCGCGGATGTGCGATCGGTGGACTACGTCCCCGCAACCGGGCGGCGCACCTTCATGGGCTACCGGCGCGCAGACGGGCAGGTTGGCACGCGCAACTATGTGGCCGTCATCTCCACAGTGAACTGCTCCGCACACACCAGCCGGCAGATCGCACACGCCTTCACGCGCGAGCGACTGGCACGTTACCCCAACGTGGACGGTGTCATCGCATTGACGCACGGCTCGGGTTGTGCCACGCGCACTGGCGGCGAGGACTATGTGCTGTTGCAGCGTGTGCTGGCGGGCATGGCCGCCAACCCGAACGTGGGCGCTTGCATCGTCGTCGGGTTGGGCTGTGAGGCAAATCAGATTTCCGAGCTGGTCCACAACTACAGCGCCGTCTTTGAGGATCCGGCACGCCCAAGGCCAGGTCGCCCATACCTGACGATCGAGGATAGCGGTGGCATCCGCAAGACGGTGCAGGCCGGGATCGAAGCGGTCGAGGAACTGCTGCCAGTGGTGAACGCCGCCCCACGCACCTCCCAGCCGGTCTCCGAATTGAGGGTGGCTCTGCAGTGCGGCGGCAGCGATGGCTGGTCGGGCGTGACGGCCAACCCCCTACTGGGAATGATGGTGGACGAATTGGTGCGGCAGGGCGGTTCGGCTGTGCTGGCCGAGACGCCTGAGATTTATGGCGCCGAGCATCTGCTCACACGCCGCGCGATCAGTCGTGAGGTAGGCGAGAAGCTTATTGAGCGCGTGCACTGGTGGGAACGCTATTGCCAGGTCAGAGGACTGGAAATTGATAACAACCCATCGCCCGGCAACAAGGCCGGCGGGCTCACCACCATCTACGAGAAGTCGCTCGGCGCAGTGGCGAAAGGCGGCACCACACCGCTCGTGGGCGTTTACGAGTATGCGGAGCGGGTGACGGCACGCGGCTTCAGCTTCATGGACTCGCCTGGTTATGATCCCGTCTCCGTCACGGGCGAGGTGGCGGGCGGATGCAACCTGGTGATCTTCACCACCGGGCGCGGCTCGTGCTTCGGCTACAAGCCAGCACCCAGCATCAAGATTTGCACCAACACCGACACGTACGAGCGCCTGATCGACGACATGGACGTGAACGCCGGGCGCGTACTGGAAGGCGTGTCGATGCGGCAGGCTGCCGGCGAGCTGCTGGACCTGGTCGTCGCCGTCGCCTCGGGTCAGCCGTCGAAGAGCGAGGCGCAGGACGTGGGCGAGGCCGAGTTCGTGCCGTGGAGTCTGGGCGGAATTCTCTAGCCACACGGGTGGAGTGGTTTGACAATAAGTCCAAACGGCAATACCCTGCATTGATCTGTATTCAGGGTTTCTGAGTGGCATCGCATGCCGCGAGAAGGTTGGTATGCGTGAGATCCGCAAGGTCTGTGGCATGGGTTGACGTGGTTTTATATGGCATTCACCCAGTGAGGAAACAGTGAAAGAGTTCAAAAACCTGATTAATGGCCAGTGGGTCGACGCCTCGAACGGCGCGACCTTCGAGAACCGTAATCCGGCTAATACGGACGAAGTGATCGGCACATTTCCGTCTGCTACGCGCGAAGACACACGGCGCGCCATCGCCGCAGCGCGCGAAGCATTTCCCAAATGGGCTGCCCTGCCCGCGCCCAGCCGCGGCGCCCTGCTGGATAAAGCCAGCCAGATCATCGCCAGCCGCATGGACGAGTTGGCAGCCACCCTCACACGCGAAGAAGGTAAAACTCTGGCGGAAGCCAGGGGCGAGGCGGTCCGCGCGCGGGACCTGTTCCGCTTTTTCGGCGGCGAGGGCTGGCGCATCAAAGGCGATATGCTGCCTGGAACCGTGACCGACGAGCTGATCTTCACCCGTCGCGAGCCGCTGGGTGTGATTGGCCTGATCACGCCATGGAATTTCCCGCTGGCTATTCCCGCCTGGAAGATGGCTCCCGCGCTTTCCTACGGCAATACCGTCGTGTTCAAACCCGCCTCGTTTTCTCCGCATGTGAGTCTCATGTTGGTGGAGGCGCTGATGGAAGCAGGCCTGCCGCCAGGCGTGGTGAACTACATCACCGGCTCTGGCCGCGAGGTGGGCGACGAGATCGTCAACAGCCCCGGTGTTAATGGCATCAGCTTCACCGGCTCATACGACGTGGGCACGCGCGTCTACGCACAGGCGATCAAAAACCTCACGCGTGTGCAATTGGAAATGGGCGGCAAGAACCCCACCATCGTGCTCAACGATGCGAAGCTGGACCTGGCCGTGAGCATCGCGGTGACGGGCGGTTTTGGATTGACCGGTCAGGCCTGCACCGCCACCAGCCGCGTCATTGTGGAAGAGGGGATAGCGGACCGTTTCGCCGCTGCGCTCGCCGATGCCGCTCGCAACCTCAAGGTGGGAAGCGGACTGGATTCCGGGACGCAGATGGGTCCGGCGGTCAGCCAGGATCAGCTTGAGACGGATCTGAAATATATCCAGATCGGCCGGCAGGAAGGAGCCAGGCTGCTGGCAGGTGGAGACGCCATGGGGCCAGGCGGTTTCTTTATTCAGCCAACGGTGTTCGATCAGGTGGACCCTCACATGCGCATCGCCCAGGAGGAGATCTTCGGCCCCGTCATTGGCATTATCCGGGCGAAGAATGTGGACGACGCGATTGAGAAGGCCAATGGCATTGGCTTTGGCCTCTCAGCCGGCATCGTGACAAACGACCTGCACAACGCTCTCGTCTTCGCCGAACGCATTGAGGCCGGGGTAGTGAAGATCAACGAGCCTACCACCGGACTCGGCCCGCACGTGCCATTCGGCGGCTTTAAGCACTCCAGCGCCAATACGTTTAAGGAACAGGGACAGAGCGCCATTGACTTCTACACGCGCACCAAGACGGTGTATCTGAAACACGGTTGATCCGTACCTGTTCGCCAAACTATCCGTGTCACAAAGATTTAGTGCGTGCTATGGGTCGCTCTGGTGTTCCCGACTAGTAGGAGGAAGGACATGCCACATTGGCCTTTCAACTCGGATGTAACAAGACACACCTGGGTTGCCATAGAGGCGTCCGGTTTCCCGCAACCGGTGCCGGGGTGCGTCTATGACGGCGCACGGCTGGACGGCGGCGTGCCGCTGGGCGGCCTGGGTACCGGTTACTTCACGCTGGAAGGGAATGGCAAGATCGGCCTGGTTTCCATCTACAACGACATCGTCCCTCCTCGCAGAGACTTCGTCGATTGGCTGACGCTCCACGTCGGTCATGTAGCACTGCCACTCTCGAGCGCTACCATTGCCTACTGGGGGCACCACCCGGTAGCAGATTTGGTGGCCGAATTCGACGAAATGCCGCTGCGGCTTGGCTTGCGTGCGTTCGCGCCTTTCGTCGCCGGCGATAGCGCAACCAGCAATATCCCCGCCGCACTGTTTGAGATCGAAGTGACCAATAACGGTCTGGTGAGCCTTGATATCGCGCTCGACATCACGCCTCCCGCGCCGCCAACCGGGAAGCTGGAACAGGTGGCACTCGTCGGGGAGGGGCTGCATACAACGAGCGACAGCAGGCACTTGCGCGGGACGATCACACTATCCGTGCCGCCAGGACAGTCGCACCGGGCGCGTTTCGTTTTCGCCTGGTACTTCCCGAACTGGCGGGACAGCGGCAATGAGGCGCATGTTCATCGCTACGGGTTGCGCCACGACAGTGCCGCAGCCGTCGCGCAGGACGCACTCAGCCACTTTGACGCACTCCAGAAGCGCATCCTGGCCTGGCAGAACGTGGTGTACCAGTCTGGCCTGCCGCCGTGGCTATGCGATGCGCTGGTTCAGAGCTTCTACAGCCTGACCAAGAACACCGTGTGGATTGCGCGCACACGCAAGGATGAGTGGTGGGACGAGGTGGGCTGGTTTACGCACAATGAGAGCCACACCGGTTGTCCGATCACGGAAACCATGGTATGCCGGATGCATGGCCATTTCCCGGCGCTCTTCTTCTTCCCCGAGCTGGAATCCAGCACCTTGGACGCCTTCCGCCACTTTCAGATCAGCGATGGCGAGATTCCGTTTTCGTATGGCATGCAAACCTCCCTGCGCGACCCGCGTTATCACTGCCAGCATCCACTGAATTCAGGCCAGTATGCGCAGATGGTGTACCAGCTCTACCAGCGCACAGGCGAGCGCCGCCTCCTCGAGCGCTTTTACGAGTCGGCCCGGAGCGCCATTCGGTACCAGTTCACACTGGATGACGATGGCGACGGTCTGGTGAATGACCAGGCGCACGTGGCGCCTGGGGAACACTGGCCAGCCAACCAGTTCTACGACATCTGGCCGTGGTGGGGCACCTCAGCCTACGTGGCCGGTACATGGCTGGCCACTCTGGCAGCGGGTGTTGGACTGGCCGAAGAAATGGGCGACGGCGAGTTTGCCAGCGAATGCAACGGGTGGTTAAGTCGCGGGCTGGAAGCGTATCAGAACCTACTTTGGACGGGTGAGTACTACCGGCTGTGGAATGACCCCGCCCACAACCGCAGCAGCGATGTGTCGTTGGGCAACCAGCTCATGGCCCAGTGGTGCGTGAAGGTGCTTGGCCTGCCCGACCTGTTGCCCGAGGAGAACATACAGTCTGCTCTGGCTGCGATCAGCCGGCTGAACATGGTCGCCACCGCCTATGGATTGGTGAACGGTGTGACACCTGAAGGCACACGCTTTGATGCAGGCTGGCCGCAGGCAGGTGACCATGCCAGGAACACGTTTGTAGGCGAAAGTCTGTGCGCCGCCATGACGTTCATCTACCACGGGCACGAAGAGATCGGCCTGGAGATTGCACGGCGCCTCTACGAGGCAATGGCACTGAAAACGCATTCGCCCTGGAATCAGCGCTGCCTGATCAGCTCGGAGACTGGTCTGCCTGTATGGGGCGACGACTATTACTCCAACCTGGTGATCTGGGCGTTACCCATGGCGCTTGGCGGCAAGAGCATCGCCCAGTTTGTTCGCCCCGCTGGCCTGGTGGACCGCATGATCCAGGCCGGAGCTGAAATCCGAGATGCGGGGCTGAAGATTCAGGACACACCGAGCCATGAAAATGCGTCGTGACCAGACGAATCGCATGATGCCGGGCAGTGAAAAACAGGAGCGTTGACATGCAATGGGCAGGCAAAGTGGCCATCGTGACAGGTGGTGCGTCGGGGATCGGCGAAGCAACAGCACGTGAGTTCGCCGCTGCAGGGTCCACGGCGGTCATCGTCGATTTGAATGAGGAACGCGGCAGGCAGGTGGCGGCTGATCTGCGCTCCCATGGCCAGTCTGCGCACTTCAGCCGGCTGGATGTCTCCGACGCCGAGGCGTGCAGGGTTGTGCTGAAGGAAATCATCGCCGAAGTAGGCCGCGTAGACTTCCTGGTCAACGATGCCGCCAGCTTTGTCAGCAAAGGTCTGGACGTGACCACCACAGACTGGGAGCGCAGCCTGGGCGTGAACGTGCGCGGCTACGCCAACATGGTGCAGGCCTGTCTGGAGCCGATGCGCGCAGCCGGGGGCGGAGCCGTCGTCAATGTCGCCAGCATCTCCGGGCACATCGCCCAGCCTAATCGCTGGACCTACAATGCCACCAAGGGCGCCATCCTCAGCCTGACACGCTGCCAGGCAATGGACCTGGCACCTTTCCACATCCGCGTCAATGCCGTAAGCCCGGGTTGGATTTGGACGCCCGAGGTGGCCAAAGCCGCTGGCGGAGACCGTGCCAAATGGGAGCCGGTTTGGGGGCGCTACCACCTGCTGCGCCGGCTGGGCGAACCACGCGAGGTGGCACGCGCCATCCTCTTTCTGTGCAGTCAAGACGCCAGCTTCATCACTGGCGCCGAACTGCCCGTCGATGGCGGTTACCTCGCCATGGGCAGCGAGGGCCTGGGTGATACATCGTCATTCGCAGGAACCGCTTGATCTGGATGGAGGTGAACCATGGACTGGAATGGGCATGTGGCGATTGTGACAGGCGCAGGGAGCGGCATCGGGCAGGGTGTGGCTGAGTGCTTCGCCGAAGCCGGTGCGGAGGTGGTGATCGCTGAATTGAATCGCTCGCGCGGCCAGGCTGTGGCAGAAGACCTGCAGAAACGCTATGGCAAAGGGCTGTTCCTCCAAACCGATGTATCGAAGGACGCTGACTGCAAGGCCGTGATCCAGTATGCCGTGCAGACATGCGGCCACCTCGACACGCTGGTGAACAACGCTGGCGTGAACTTCGTCAAGCCCACGCTGGAAATGGACCTGGCGGACTGGGACCGCGTCGTCAACGTCGACCTGCGCGGCACCTTCCTGTGCAGCCGCTACGCGCTGGAAGTGATGGCACGCCAGCGCCATGGCAACATCATCAACATCGCCAGCGTTCACACCCTGGCAACCCTGCCCGAAGCGGCACCGTATGCCGCTGCCAAAGGCGGTGTGGTCGCCCTGACGCGCGCGCTGGCCATCGAGTTCGCAGCGCTGGGGATTCGCGTCAACGCGGTCAGTCCCGGCCTGACGGACACACAAATCTGGCAGGACATACAGAACGCCGCGACCGATGCAGAGGAGGTGCGCCGCCACTGGTTCGACAACATTCCCATGGAGCGCGTGCAATCTTCACGTGAGGTGGGCAATGTAGCGCTGTTCCTGGCTTCAGACCAGTCCAGCTATATCACAGGCGCCAATATCGTCACCGACGGCGGCATGACCGCCCAACTTACCAGCCGCACCCGCTACGCCAGCAAGCCGCTGGAGGGCAAGGCGCAGGGTAGAGACTAAAGAACCGGGATTGGCGATCTGCGAGCCCAGCCCTTCCGTCAGGTGGCTTTCATGATCTCGGACGAAAGAGCCGCTGTGAACATGCGCTTGGGAACAGGGCCGGTGGGATTGAAGCAGATGCCATCGAGGGGGAGATCCTTCAAATCGTCGAACAGGAGTTCCCCGGCAATGGATCGCGTGATCGGCTCAACGCCAGGTTGATCGGTGGGCTGGCTTTTCAGGAAGGCGTCCAGCGTGTCTTCGGCCGTGAACACGGCAGCCAGCCTGCGCCCGTGCGCGTCAGGCGCCAGCATCAGCGCATAACCGCCCTCCACTTTCTGCAACACGATGGAGTAGTTGTCAAAGTGCTTAAGCAGCGCCAGGTCTGGCTTGGGGGTGGCCAGTGTACGTTCCACACCAATCGTAGCCGCCCAGCGGCGCAGAGCCTGGAACTGGGCTTTCTTGAAGAAAAGCTGCGGCGGCGAGTTCCAGTTGATGCTCAACAGATCTGCCTCGTCGGCAAGCCCGCCGAAGAGCGCGACACCACTGAGCGTGACCGTTTGCCCACCCATCACCTCCTGGCCGACAGCCTGCAAGCCGTCCTGGTATCCCTGCTCGTCGGTGAAGACAAGTTGCAGATGATGGCCTTCCAGGTCCTGGATGAGGGTGGCGTGCCATTCGCCGCCAGCCTGCTGGTGCAGGGGTACGATCCATTCATCGTGCCTGAGCAGGGCGCGCATCAAGCCTGGTCCATCCAGCTTTCGATCTACCGTTTGTTGGAGCGCTTCTCGCAGCGTCGTCGCTATGCGGGTCATGCTATGAATTTTACCGGTAGAATTTTTATATGACCCGATCTACTATCAATACATTTGAGCGCGCGCAGCACCACGCGATCACACGCGACAGGCCGGCCGTGAACTTTTTCGAGGGAGCGCTGCTGGGTAACGGCGGCCTGGGCGCCGTCCTCACCACCCGACCCGACGCGGTGGTGATCCACTTCGGCCACAATAACGTCTGGGACATCCGTGTAGCGGAGGAGCATCGTGACGAGATCGGCACCTTCCAGTCGGTCTTTGAGCGGGTAAAGCAGATCCCGGCACACTACACGACGTTGGAACAGGATGAATGGTACCGCCACTATTGCGAGTTGATGCAGGCGAATTATCGCGCTCCCTACCCGCGCCCGTTTCCCTGCGGGTCGCTGGTGCTCGGGTTCGACCGGCATGAGGCAGAGCTTCTGGGCCACCAGCTTGACGTGGCGACAGGTCTGTGCGAGGTGTTCTTTGACGTCAAAGGCCGGCACGAACGATTGCAGGTGTTTGTGGACCCCCATGCCGACCGCACCTGGCTGCGCTATGTGGACGCATACGGGCAACTGACCGCTGCGCCATTCGAGCGCATTCACCTGTTGCCCGACCCGGCTACACCCCCAGATTTGCCTTCCTACACCAGCATCGAAGACACGACGACTCACCGCCTCGCGTTCCGCCAGACCTTACCCAGCCTGCCGGCCACACCCGCGCTGGACCGCGCCTTCAGCCTTTCAATCCGCACCGCTTCGGCGCTGGAGTCACGTAGCCGTGTGAACTGGGCAGGCGTGGAAGAACAGATGGGACCGCTCGAACGCTCTCTGTCGAACCGTTCGACGTTTGTCGCCTGCGTGCAATTGACCGAAGACCTGGATGCATGCCTGGTGAACCCCCTGGGAGATATACCGGTCCCCGATGAACAGACGTACGAGATGGTGCGTTCGGCCGGCACAGCACAATGGCAGGCCTTCTGGAACCAATCGGGGGTGGCACTGGACGACGACTTGCTGGAGCGCATCTGGTATTGGAACCTCTACTTCCTGAACTGTTCAGCCAAAGCGGGCACCCAATGCCCCGGGCTGTTCGCGAACTGGAACTATCGCAACATCGGCACGGCGTGGCATGGCGACTACCACATGAACTACAACACGCAGCAGCCCTTCTGGGGCACCTTCTCCACCAACCATGTGGATAAGCACCTGCCTTACGTGCAACTGGTCCACCGGTTGCTCCCGCTCAGCCGTTCCTGGGCCCATGACTACTACGGTCTGCGTGGGGCCTATTTCCCGCACAGCGCCTATCCGGCACAGATGAACATCATGCCCTATCCCGTCCCCACGTGGGGCTGGGAGCTATGCGAGACACCATGGACCGTGCAGAGCCTGTGGTGGCATTACGTGTACACCCTGGATCGCGATTTTCTCGCGCAACAGGCGTTTGAGCCGCTCCGCGAGGCGGTGCTTTTCCTGGTGGACTATCTGCGCCGGCCTGAGGCACACGGCCAGCAATGGGGCGACGACCGCTACCACATCTTCCCCACCGCACCGCCCGAGCTTTACGGACTCACTCCAGGCCTGAGCAGGAATTTCGATTGCATCGTGGACCTTACGCTGACCCGCTTCGTTCTCAAGGCGTTTATCGAGGCCTGCCAGGTGCTGGGCCGGGAGGAAAGCGAGGCAGCGCTCATCGGTGAGGCGCAGGACGTTTTGGCTCACCTGCCCGATTACCCCACGGCCGATTCGCCTCATGGCACGGTGTTCGTATCGGTGCCAGGGGAGGATGCCGGGACGGTGTACAACGTGCCCAACAGTACGATGACGGTCTTCCCCGGCGAGGACCATGGCCTGCATTCACCCCGGGAGCAATATGAGCGCGCCGCCAACAGCTACCGCCAGCAGCACAATGAAGGCGGCAACGACCTGGTGTTTCTGAATCTGCAAGGCGCGCGGCTGGGGCTGCTCGACCTGGAGCGTTTCAAGCGTCAGGTGCTCTACTGCTTGCTGCCCAACGGCACCTGCACCGACATGGTGTTGCAGGTGCACGGGCGTTACTCCGACACGACACCCTACGACTTCATGGCTCCCATGGGCATCTGGTTCGAGAACTTTGCGCTGCCAGCGGTTATTGACGAATGCCTGCTGCAGAGCTACAACGGCGAATTACGCCTGTTCCCAAATTGGCCCAAAGGGCGACGCGCCGAGTTCCGCACCCTGCGCGCGGCGGGTGCCTTTTTGGTAAGTGCCAACGTGGCGGACGGCGCGGTGCAGTGGGTCGAGGTGGTAAGCGAAGCAGGCGCACCGCTCAAGGTGATCAACCCATGGGACGGGCCAGTGCGCGTGACGCGCAGCGCGGGTGAGATCATCATAACGGGTGATAGGTTGACGATGGACACCCAGCCAGGCGAAGTGATAGGATTGCAGCCAGGTTAAGCTATACCGGGCGCAGATGTCAGACTTCTGCGAGAAGTCTGACATCTGCGCCCGCGCTCGTGATACAGACCTGGACGCCAGATTGTGGCGTGAAAGTCAGATGTCACCCGCATGAGAGGAACGGCAGCATGAGCGACTTTGGCATCGCACTGAACGAGGACAACAGCCACTTTTTCGCTACGCGCGCCGGCCGGGTGCTCTCCGAAGCCGATGTGGACGCGTGGGTGGACCAGTATGCCGGTACGCAGGTGCGCCACCTGATGCTCTGCCCCAACTGCATGCGCACCAGTTACGCCAGTCAGGTGTGGGACCCGATCTGGCGTGGCTACGACCCCACTGGTCCGGACGATCAACCGCTCCTGGCCAGCTTGCCGCCCGGTGGGCGGCAGGCCGCGCGCCGCTGGATCCACACCGCCTGGCAATTGAATGAGGCAGGCATCGACGTCTACAAGCGCTGGATCCAGCGCAGCCGTGAACAGGGCATCTCGCCGTGGATATCCATGCGCATGAACGACGTGCATAACGCGGACGACGAGCGGTGCTACATCCATAGCGAGTTCTGGCGTGCGAACCCGCACCTGCGCCGCGTGCCCTACCGCTTTACGGCATGGACCGACCGCGCTTTCGACTACGGCCAGGCTGAGGTGCGTGCGTACCATATGGCGCTGATCCGTGAGCTGGCCGAGCGCTATGATTTCGACGGCCTGGAGCTGGACTGGATGCGTTTTGGGTTCCACTTCAAGCCCGGGTCTGAGCGTAAAGGCGCGGCCTTGCTCACGGAGTTCACAGCGGATGTACGTACGCTGCTGGACGAGTGGCAGGAGCGACGCGGGCACCGCATCCACTTGGGTGCACGGGTCCCTTCGCGACCTCAGACAGCGCTCGGTTTGGGGATGGACGCTATCACGTGGGCCAGGAACGGTCTTCTGGATATGCTGGTGATCACGCCCTTCTGGGCGACCGCCGAGACTGATATGCCCATCGAGCTATGGAAACAGTTGCTGGAAGAGACCGGTGTCACCCTGGCAGCGGGACTGGAAGTGCTCCTGCGCCCGAACCCATTCTTTGAGCTATACCAGACCAATTCGTTGGAAACGACGCGTGGTGCAGCCAGTTCGTTCTTCCGCCGGGGTGCTGACCTGCTCTACCTGTTCAACTACATGGATTCACAGACGTCCATTGACGACCTGCAGCACTATCCCATCCTGCTGCGCGAAGTGGGCAACCCGCTCACTCTGACAGGTAAGCCGCGCCGGCACGTGCTGACCTACTCCGATACCTGGGCGCCCGGCGAACCGCAAGCCATTCCGCTGCCCGCTGAAATCCAGGCAGGTGGGTGGGGAGCATTCCGCCTGCATATTGGCCCTGCTCCTCTGACAGGCCGCGCCCATGTCTGCCTGAGCCACAGTGGGACGGTGTTGCCCCAGGTGCGTGTGAACGGCGTTCGTTGTGATGTGTCGTACACGCCGATGCACCTGAGCGCACCTGAACCTGCAGATCCGCCACAGCAGTTCGTCATTCCGCCACAGGTACTGGTAGATGGCTACAACGTGATCGAGGTGCACGCGACCGAATCACTCACGGTACAGTGGGTCGAGATCGCCATCCAGCCATAATGGCATTTTGCAGTCAGAGAAGCCCCTTCCTTCATTCAGGAGGCACAAGCATGACAGCAACAGACACATCGGGCAATGTACATTACGCCGTGCAGGTGGATAGCACCGCCGAAAGCCTCTCGGCGCGCGGCCGGCAGCGCAACGAACAGTTGGAACGATATTTCCGGCGCAAGGTGCGCGACCGGCACGATGCATTCCTGGAATCCATCAGGCTGGATACTTCTTCAGCGGAAAGTTACGAGCAGTGCACATCCTCCTTCCGCACCCGGTTGCTGGATATGCTGGGTGGATGGGACGCGCGTCCAGACGATGTGCCGGCACGCGTTGAGCCCCTGGGCGAGATGGCGCCCGGCACGCTGTACCGGGTATCCATTCGTGTAATCGACGAGGTGGAGATGCCTGCGCTCATGCTGATCCCGCACACAGCGGAAGTCGCGCCTGCTCCTGCGGTGATCTGCCAGCACGGCTACGCCGGCTCGCCAGAGTGGGCGATGGGGTTTGGCACTGCCAATCAACAGAACTACATGAACAGTGCCGGGCACCGGTTAGCAAGTGCGGGTTATGTGGTGATCGCACCCCAGATCGTGTGTAGTCCCCCTGGTGTGGGGCAGGATCGCGTTTTCCTGGATCGCCTGGCGCGCCTCTCGGGGCGCAGTCTGCTGGGCTTTGAGATGTTTGAGCTCAGCCGGGTGGTGGATTACCTGCAGACGCGCCCGGAGGTGATCTCCGGACGCATCGGCATGTACGGCATTTCACAAGGCGGCAAAAGCACGCTATATTTATCGGCGCTGGAACCCCGCATCGCGGCAGCGGTGGCATCATGTTATTTCAACAACCGCTGGAACAAGATGATCGAACCTGACCACCTGGCGCAGGCTGCGCGCGAAGAGGGGCTGACCTACGCGGCCTATTTGAATACGCCGGAAGACGACAAGTTCAACCCCCTGGCCGCGCCGCTGGTGCCGGATTATGTGCTGGGCGCGTTGATCTGCCCGCGCCCATTCATGGCCGAGATAGGGCGGTACGACCCAGTCATCTACTGGCACGATGCGGTTGATGAATTCGAGCGGCTGCACTCGATCTATGCACAGCTAGGAGTCTCCGAGAGGGCGCAGGCGGTTGTGGCGCAGTGGGGCGGGCATGAGATTTTCTACGACGATGCGATACGCTTTCTGGACCGCTGGCTGAAGATGTAGGGCCGCTTCGTTTCCGCCCGACCATGGCACGATTTGGCCCGCCGCAGTAAGCCGCGCCGGGCACAATCAGATCCTGGGTCACCGGCGACCCGCTTCCGGCGACCCGCTCTTTGCGACCCGCTCCTTGCGACCCGCTCCTTGCGACCCGCTCCTTGCGACCCGCTCCCGGCGGGCCGGTCGGAGCATCCCTCTTGCGGCTTTCCCGGCATGTATAATTGCATCCAGATACAAATGCAACCAGTTGCAATAGGAGGCGCGCGTGCGCGAGACGGAGGCAAAGTTGGTTGGGGAGCTGAAAGGGCGTGGCTACCGGCTGACGCCACAACGCGAGTTGCTGCTGTCGGTACTGGAGGGAAGCCGTAAACACCTGAATGCCGAGACGTTGCTGGAGCGCGTGCACAAAGTCTACCCGCGCGCCAACAAGTCGGTCGTCTACCGCAACCTGGAGTTACTGGCCGATCTGGGACTGGTTTCGTGCGTGGATTTCGGCCACGGGCGTGTGGAGTACGAGGTGCACCGCCACCCGCATCACCACCACCTGACTTGCCGGCACTGCGGGCGCATGCTGGAAGTCCGATCCGGCGCGTTCGCCCAACTGCAGCAGCAACTCCACCAGGACTATGGCTTCAACGCCGACATGGACCATCTGGCAATTTTCGGCTTATGCCAGGCCTGCAGCGAAAAGGCTGACCCGCGCCACGAGCACCACCCTCATGCACTGCAGGGTATGGGATTTTAAGGGGCACCATGCTCTATTCACCCGCGTCCATGCACATCCCCGATGGCTACCTGAGCCCCCTGACATCGCTGGTCATGTTGATCCTCGTGCTGCCGTTCTGGGCGGCAGGGGCGCGGCATCTGCGGCAGCGCAGTGCCGCTCGCAGCGTGCCGCTCATCGCACTGATGGCGGCCTTCTCGTTCGTGATCATGATGTTCAACGTCCCACTGCCAGGTGGCACGTCGGGCCATGCAGTGGGCGGCGCTCTGGCAGCCATCCTGTTGGGGCCGGAAGTCGCGAGCGTCGCCGTCTCCATCGCACTGGTAATCCAGGCCATCTTCTTCGGTGATGGAGGCATCCTCAATATAGGCGCGAACTGCTTTAACATGGCGGTGGTGCTGCCCTATGTGGCCTATGGTATCTACTGGCTGGCAGCGGCAAACACACCCATCACGTCACGCCGCCGCGTCGTGGGCGCCGCACTGGGCGGATGGGCCGGCCTGACAGTGGCTGCCTTCTTCGCCGCGGTGGAGTTTGGCATCCAGCCGGTTTTATTTCACACGGCTGGGGGCACGCCTCTCTATGCGCCTTATCCTTTGAGCGTTGCCATCCCCGCCATGGTGATCCCGCACCTGTTGATCGCTTCAGTGGTGGAAGGCGCGCTCACGGCTCTGGTCGTGCTCTACCTGCAACACGCCAACCGCGGCATTTTGCAGGCGCCGCTCGCGGCGGAGGCACCCGCCGAGGCGGTCAGTTTCCGCCGGCTGCGCCTGCTGTGGGTCGGCCTGATCGTGCTGGTGATTGCCACACCCCTGGGGCTGCTGGCACCGGGAACGGCCTGGGGCGAATGGGGCTCGCAGCAGTTGGCTACCATGGGACTGGGCTTTGTACCCCATGGACTTGTACAACTGGAGAGCCTGTGGGGGGCACCCATGGCCGGTTATGATCTGCCAGCGCTGGGTAATGCGAGCCTCGGATACGTGCTTTCCGCTGTGGCAGGCATCATCCTGGTTGCGGTGGTGGCGTGGCTCTTCAGCAAACTTCTCAGTTCAGGCCATCAGGAACAGCATGGTTGATTCGCTCCCCGCTCACGCGCCCGCGCCCGCGCCCGCTCACGCGCGGCACCGCCGCGGGACCATCGAACGCACACTAGCCAGCGTGAGCGACGTCATGGAGCGATCGCTCTATGCCGAGGAACTGGCGCACCGGCCCGGCTTGTTACAAGGACTGGACCCGCGCGCCAAACTTGTTTCGCTCATCGCATTGCTGGTGGCTGTAGCGCTCTCGCACAGTCTGCTGGTGATCGCGATGCTATATCTCTTCGCCCTGGGGTTGGCATGGCGCTCGTCACTGCCGATTGAGACATTTACCACGCGCGTGTGGTTGTTTCTACCCTTCTTCACCGGCATCCTGGTACTGCCGGCGCTGTTCCTCACGCCCGGACCAGTATTCATTTCCCTTACACCGGGCATCGCCATCACGCGTACCGGTGTCCAAAGCGCTGCCTTCCTGCTGCTGCGCGTGAGTACCTCGGTTTCACTGGCAACCCTGCTGGTGCTGACCAGCGCGTGGAACGACCTCCTGAAAGCGCTCAGCTTTCTGCGCATCCCCGACACCATCATCCTGGTGCTGGGCATGACCTATCGCTATATTCACCTTTTACTGATTACAGCCGACGACATGTTCCTCTCGCGCAAGAGTCGCGTGGTGGGTCACCTGAGCAATGCAGCCGAACGGCGCATGGTGGGTGCCAGCGCCGGCGTGCTGCTGGAAAAATCCCTGCAGCTCAGCGGTGAGGTGTACCTGGCCATGCAGTCGCGCGGGTTCCGCGGCTACTCGCACCGTGCGACTGCAATCCCCATGCAGCGCCGGGATTGGCTTGGCCTGACCGTGGCGTTGGGCGCCACGGCCGTGGCCATATGGCTGGGCCGGTAATTCATGGACGAAACCATTTTCGACCTGCGCCAAGTGTGCTACTCCTACCCGCCACAATTCGTCGCGCTGGAGGACATCACGCTTTCTGTGCTGGCCGGAGAGCGGGTTGCTGTGCTGGGCTCCAATGGTTGCGGCAAGAGCACACTCCTGAAGCTCCTCGATGGGTTGTACTTTGCCACCGCCGGAGCGGTACAGGCCTTTGGGCAGTCGCTCACCGAAGCAGCGTTTGACGACGATCGCTTCAATTTCGCTTTCCGGCGGCGTGTTGGGCTGGTGTTCCAGGACAGTGATGTGCAACTCTTCTCGCCCTCGGTATGGGACGAAGTAGCCTTCGCGCCACTCCAGATGGACCTGGAGATCGACGAGGTACAGGCACGAGTGAACGAGGCGCTGTCAGCCCTGCGCATCGAAAGGCTGCGCGACCGGCCTCCACATCGACTGTCTGGTGGAGAAAAGCGACGCGTCGCACTGGCCACGGTGCTGGCACTCAAGCCTGAGGTGTGGTTGCTCGACGAACCGACCGCGGGTCTGGACCCACGCAGCCAGTCATGGCTGGTGGACTTCATGGCGGCACAGGGTGAGGCAGGCAAGACGGTTGTCACAGCCACACACGACCTGAGCATCGTGGATGCCATCGCGGACCGCGTCTTCGTCATTGGCGAAGATCATCGGCTTGCCGCTCTGGGCACGCCACAGGAAATCCTCTCGGACCATGCCTTACTGGAGTCATGCAATCTGATCCACAGCCACCGCCATCGTCACCTCGAATCGGGTCTGTTGCACTCACACCCGCACAAGCCTCTCTTGGCGCACGAGCACACACACGACTGACAGAGTCGTACAATCGACGCCATACTTCCAGAGGGTTCTGACAACAATGAAAGTTGCACGTTTACATGGTGTAAAGGATTTGCGCCTGCATGATGAGCCGGACCCCACACCGCAGCCTGGCGAAGCCTTGTTGCGCGTCACGTCCATTGGCGTGTGCGGTTCGGACCTGCATTGGTTCGCCGAATCGGGTATTGGCGACGCGCGCGTCACCCGCCCGCTCGTTTTGGGCCACGAGTTCGCTGGAGTGGTACAGACGGGTTCGTTGAAAGGCCGCCGTGTGGCCGTGGATCCAGCTATCCCGTGTGGGGAGTGCGAATTCTGCGTGGAAGGCAATCCGAACTTCTGCACGCACCTGCATTTCGCCGGGCACGGCGCGGACGACGGCGCCATGCGCGAATACGTGAGCTGGCCGGAACGCCTGCTGTTTCCCCTGCCCGATCAACTTAGCGATGATGATGGGGCCATGCTGGAGCCATTGGGCGTAGCGATTCACGCGGTGGACCTGGGGCATATCCGGACAGGCATGCGTATAGCCGTCTTCGGCTGCGGGCCGATCGGCCTGCTCATACTGCAAATGGCGCGTGTCGCCGGAGCAGCCGAGGTATTCGCAACAGACAAACTGGAGCACCGCCTGGACGCCGCCCGGTCGCTGGGCGCGCAAACGCTGAAGGCCGATGGCACCGAGGTGGCACAAATCCTGGCTGCCACAGGAAGGCGTGGTGTGGATGTAGCGTTTGAAGCGGCTGGCGAGAATGAGGCCGTCGAGGCTACCATCGCAACAACCAAGCCCGGTGCCACCGTAGTGCTGGTCGGCATCCCCTCCGACGACCATACCCAATTCACCGCATCGGTCGCACGTCGTAAGGGCCTCACCCTACGCATGTCGCGCCGCATGAAACTCACCTACCCACGGGCCATCCACCTGGTGGAGAAGGGTATCGTGGATGTGCGCTCACTCGTGACGCACCACTTCCGACTGGGCGAGTCAGCCCAGGCCTTTGATATGGCCTTGCGCCGCGAAGGTGAGAAGATCGTCATCGTCCCATAGGCAGACCTGCCAACCTGAAGGAATCACACATGCCATGACCCGTCACCACGGGCGGCTCACTTTTCCTGCAGAGCCCCTGAGTGCGGGTTCGACGGTCAGTGCTCATACATGTAGAGGGATAGACTCGTTGTGGTTTCCATGATGGGCATACTGGACAAGCTGGGCCAGGTTCTTTACGCCCAGCTTGCCCATAATGTTCTAGCGATAGACTTCCACGGTGCGGATGCTGATCCCCAGATTCTCGCCGACCTTACGGTTGCTGCTGCTCGCCACGATCATCCCGAACACCTTGCGCTCACGCCTGGTCAGTCCCTCCAGCGGGTCGCTCGAGGGAGGTACCATCTGCAGACGTGACCAGGTCTCGGCCAGTGACGCGCTGACCGTGCGTTCGCCCTCGCACACCGCGCGCAACCCAACCAGGATATCGCTGCTCTCATCAGACTTCGGCAGGTACCTCAAAGCTCTCGCCTGGAACGCCTGCTGGATGTACACTTCGTCAGCGTAATACGTCAGCATCACAATGCGCACGTGCGGAAATCACCGGGCGATCTGACGCGCGGCGTCGATTCGGCCCAGTCGTGGCAGCTTCACTTCCATTAGGATCAGATCTGGGTGGTTCAGCATTTATGTCAATTCTTGCGCTGACGGATTGACCTTTGAGTAACGCCCTTTAAAATTTATGGTAGTTGTGCAGGCAAATCCCATGCTCGAGCGGAAGACATTAAGTGTATAGGCGTATGTAGCACGTGAGCTGAGGGCTACGTGTTGAATAGACAGAGACGGCAAGCTAGGTGGAGAGAAAAAGTAGGGAAAGGCTCAATGTCTGACTTCTCGAAGAAGTCAGACATCTGGGCGCCTATCGGGATAGGTTCTTAGTTCGTCGCCCTCACTCCCTGGCCTCGACATCTCATCATATAAGCCCGCGAGTGCGGGCAATACGGATGGCCTCAACGCGGCCATCAGCGCCTAATTTGGAGAGAATATTACCCACGTGGAAGATGGCGGTACGCTCCGAAATACCAAGTCGGGCGGCGATTTCCTTATTGCGCAATCCGTCGGACATAAGATGCAGCACTTCCTCTTCGCGCAGTGTTAACGGAGATAACATCAGCAGGTCATCCGTACCATGGTCGCGAAGATGTACCGCATCGCCGTCAGAGGTTTCTCCCACCGTATAAGTCAAAGGCGAAGAAGAGGATGACTCATCCGTGATGGCTTGCAGGCAGGCGGCGATCAGATGCCGGGCGATGTCCAGTTCATGAGCAGCCGGTGAGTCAGGCGCAAGAAGCGCACTCGCACGCTTGACGCGCTCAAGTGTGCTGCGCAGAATATCGCCGACTGCCTCGCGGGTGATCTCATCCATGCTATATCGGCAGCATAGCACTGCCGGGAAGCCGGGCAGCGAGAAGCACGGGAGAGAGGAAGCCAGGGGCATGCCCCTGCACACCCCCGGCTCCCAGACCTATACTTCCGGCTGGCTGGACGGGATCGGCTTGGCCGGTTCGGCCTGCTGGTCTTCCGCCAGAGGGCGCCGGAAGATGTGAAATGCTGTGCCCATATGTTGGGATTGGATACCCACCAGCTCCCAGCCCTGGGCTCCGAGCTGGTTCAGGTATCGGCGGCCGAAGGCCGTCATACGCTCGCCTTCTTTGATGAGCGTCTCTTCACCCTCTATGGACACGCGCCCGCGGAAATCCACATACGCCACCCTGTACTCATAACGTTGATTGGCCATTTCCACTTACCTCCTCCCTCCGCACTTTCTGGGTGCAAGAACGGGATGAGATCAGGATAAATGGCCCAGCCCGATGGGGCACCGTCAGAAAATACAGGTGTGGTACAGATTTTTGACAGGGGCGCGGCCAGGTGTCAGGCTGTATCAGAGCAGCCCGGCACCTGTCCAGATGCTAACCGTGTCGGTGCATGAAGCGATGAATGCGCTCCAGAGCTTGCTCGATCTTCTCATAGGACTGAGCGTAAGACATACGGACATACCCCGCGCCACCTTCCCCAAACGAGTTGCCGGGGATGACGGCTACGTGCTCTTCAGCCAGCAGCTTGTCCGCGAACTCGTCGTCGCTCAGGCCACTCTGGGCCACGCTGGGAAAGGCGTAAAACGCGCCATGCGGCTCGAAGCAGTCTAGCCCGAGCGTATTCAGGCCGCTCACGATGAGACGGCGCCGGCGATCATACTCGTCCACCATGCGTTGCACGTGTTCATCGCCATTCTGCAGCGCAAAGAGGGCTGCAATCTGCGACATGGTGGGCGCGGACATGATGGTGTACTGATGTACCTTGCGCGCGGCGCCCAACACATCAGGACTTCCGGCAATGTATCCGATACGCCAGCCCGTCATGGCGTAGTCTTTACTGAAGCCACCCAACAGGATCGTGCGTGCGCGCATGCCCGGCAAAGAGGCGAAGCACACGTGCTCGATGCCATACACCAGGCGGTCGTAAATCTCATCGCTGATAACCAGCAAGTCGTGCCGCTCAGCTACGGCGGCAATTTCCAGCATGCGTTCACGCGTCAACACGGCACCGGTGGGGTTGTTCGGGTAACCGATCAAAATGGCTTTCGTGCGTGGGGTGATACGTGCCTCGATCTCGGCGCCCGTCACCTGGAAGGCGTTCTCCACCTTGCAACCGATGGTCACCGGTGTGCCGCCGGCGAATATTACCTCCGGCGCATACGAGACGAAGCAGGGCTGCGGCACAATCACCTCGTCGCCCGGGTCGACAATCGCAGTGAGTGCCAGGTACATGGCCTCGCTCACCCCCACCGTGATCAGGAGCTCGTCGTCGGGGTGGTAGGTTACGCCGTAGCGCCGGGTCAGGTGTTCGGACAGCGCGCGGCGCAGCTCGTAGGTACCGGAATTGCTGGTGTAATGGGTCTCACCGCGTTCCAGTGCGGCAATGCCGGAGCGCAGGATTGGTTCCGGCGTCACAAAATCGGGCTCGCCAATGCCGAGGGAGATGACATCGGGCATCGTCGCAGCAATATCGAAGAATCGCCGGATGCCCGAAGGCGGGGTCGACGCGACACGTTTTGAGATATACGATTTCATCATTCCTCGTCGAAGCCTACCACGCTGGAATCGCCCACGTTGAAGCGGCGAGGCCGGCCGATGAGCACTGCATCACGGCCGATTAGCGAATTCGCCAGCACATGATCCGATACATACGCCCCGGCATCCACCACGCTATCGCGTACGATGCTACTGATGATATGACAACCTTCTGCAATGGTGGCAAAGGGGCCGATTACGCTGCGCTCGATCCGCGCTGTGGGATGGATGTTAACTGGGGGGATGATAACCCGTTCGTCATTCTGCCAGGCGGCACTGTTATCGTGGCCATGTTGCAACAGGTAGTGATTCGTGTCCAGCACCGTTTCGGGCTTGCCGCAGTCCAGCCATACGTCAACGCTCTGCGGGCGTAACTGCGCTCCCCCGTCGATCATGATATTGAACGCATCGGCCAGGAAGTACTCGTCCTTCGTCTTGATGTCGCGCTTCATCAGCTCCGCGCAGGAGCACATCAGGTCCTGCACCTGCTTGACGTAATACATGCCGATCACCGCCAAGCGATTGGATAAATCGCTGGGCTTCTCGACGAAGCGAGAGATCATGCCCTGATTGCCCAGCCTCACCACACCGAAGCGGCGCGGATCGTCCACCTCTTTGACGTAAATGACGCCGTCGCCAGGCTCTGTGGACAGGGAGGAGATATTTGCATCGGCCAGCGTGTCTACAAACACGATCAGGGTCGGCCCTTCCACGATGTCGCGTGCCAGCAAGATGGCGGGGGCCTGCCCGTTTAATTCCTTTTGCTCAACGTAGTGGCCTTTCACATTCGGGTACGTAGCCTGCACATACTGCTGGATCTGTTCACCGAGGTAGCCAACCACGAACACGACATCCTGCACATCTTCGTTCAAGAGCCTATCCAGGATATGCCCCAATACCGGCTTGCCTGCCACATTGATCAGTGGCTTGGGCTTGCTATAGGTGTGTGGGCGCAAGCGCGTACCAAATCCTGCTAACGGGATGATGACATTCATGCACTCCCCTCCCGAGAAGCGACTTTTAAGATATACCAGGCTCGCGCGTGAGCCAGTCCGTCTGGCGCTGGTAGGCATCCGCAACGCGCAGAACCGTGGCCTCATCGAACGCGCGGCCCAGCAATTGTAGCCCGATGGGCAGACCTGCTGCGTCGAATCCGCACGGCACGCTGATGCCACAAATACCGGCCAGATTGCAGGGGAGCGTGAATACGTCGGCCAGATACATCTGGATGGGGTCGTCGACCCGCTCGCCGATCCTGAAGGCTGTGGTTGGCGAGGTGGGAGTGGCAATCACGTCCACCTCTGCAAAGGCGCGCTCGAACTCCTGCTTGATCAGTGTGCGCACCTTCTGGGCACGAATGTAGTAAGCGTCGTAGTAGCCGGCACTGAGCGCATAGGTGCCCAACATGATGCGACGCTTCACCTCCGAACCAAAGCCGGCTCCGCGCGTGCGGCGGTAGGTGTCCACCAGGTCAGCCCCCGGCACACGCAGGCCATAGCGCACGCCGTCGAAGCGTGCCAGATTGGCTGACGCCTCCGCTGTCGCGATGAGGTAATAGACCGGCAGGGCCACCTGCGTGCTGGGCAGGCTGATTTCGCT
The DNA here is from genome assembly GCA_021788625.1 of Chloroflexota bacterium. GTDB lineage: Bacteria > Chloroflexota > Anaerolineae > J036 > Brachytrichaceae > CAIXPS01. The sequence goes on along the minus strand of JAJYKL010000047.1, from coordinate 5,751 downwards.
GATGATCGCGCCCATGTGGTGCAACTGCTCGATGGCCTGCTGGACGGCCTGACCCACAGCCGCCTGCATGCCTTCGAGGAAGTATTCACGGGGCACCCCGACCCGCAAGCCATGCAGGTCACCGGTCAGGTTGTGCTCGTAGTCTTGCACCGGCTCACGCACGGAAGTCGAGTCATGCGGATCGTGACCGCTAATCACACCCTCCAGCAGGGCGATGTCATGCGCGTCGCGAGCCAAGACGCCCACACTATCCAGCGACGAACCGTAGGCAATCAATCCGTAACGGGACACGCGACCGTAGGTGTTCTTGATACCCGTGATGCCGCACAGAGCCGCCGGCTGACGCACACTGCCACCCGTGTCGGTACCGAGCGCGGCACAACACAGGCCGGCTGCCACAGCGGCTGCACTGCCGCCCGACGACCCACCCGGCACACGCGCCAGGTCCCAGGGATTGTGCGTTACCCCATAACCCGAGTTTTCTGTAGACGACCCCATGGCAAACTCGTCGGTGTTGGTCTTTCCCACGAAGACGGCCCCGGCAGTGCGCAGCCGCGCGACGCACGTGGCGTCCCAGGCAGGCACATAAGACTCCAGGATGCGTGACCCGGCGGTGGTGCGCAGGTTGCGTGTGCTGAGTACATCCTTGATGGCGATGGGGACGCCCAGGACGGGAGACTCTTCACCGCGCGCCAGAGCCGCATCGGCGGCGGCGGCCTGCTGCAGAGCCTCCTCTTCATTCACGGTGAGGTAGGCATTCAGACGCGGGTTCACCTGGCTGATGCGCTGCAAGATGTGGCGAGTCAGTTCCAGTGAGGAAAAACGTTTGGCGCGCAGCCCTTCCCGGGCGGCACGTAACGTGCGGGGTTCAATGGTCATGGCGTTATGGGGCGAGCCTCCTGTGCGACGGTCGTGGCAGCCGTCTAGTCTGTGTCCGTGAACGTGGCCTGCACCTCAAAGCTTGCGCCATCGGTGCGGGGGGCGTTGCGCAGGGCGTCTTCGCGTGAGATGCTGCAACCCGCCTCATCAACCGGTCGCATCACGTTGTGTGCAGACAGCACCGTGGCGGTGGGAGGAATCTGTTCCACGTCGATGCTGGCCAGCTGGGCAGCGTAGTCCAGGATGGCGGACAGTTGGTGTGCATAACGCGCCTTCTCCTCGTCGCTCAGGTTCAGGCGCGCCAGCAGCGCGATGTGATCCACTTCTTCGACAGTGAGTTGTGGCATGTCAGGCGTTGGCACTCTCCAGTTCGTTGGGGTTCACCAGCTTCGCGTTCGTTTTCTGGGGAGCTTCGATCATGGGAGGTTCGATATCGCCGCCCATATTCGTCTGGCCACGCAGAAAAGCGCCTTCGCTCAGGAGCAGCGAGTTGACGTTCAGGTCGCCCCACAGTTTGCCGGTCTCAGTGATCTCAATGCGGTTGGCCGTGATGTTCCCCTTCATCGAGCCGGAAATGACGACGTTGTAGGCCTGCACCTCGGCAATCACTTTTGCCGACTCTGCGACGATCAGGTTGCCCGCCGTGCGGATCTCTCCGTCAAACGTGCCTTCAATGCGGACACCGCCATCACTCTGCAGCATCCCGTTCACACTGCAGTTGGGACCGATGACCGTTTCGATCTTGTTGGATGCCGCAGCGGAGCCGGCCTGCGGCGAAGGTGGCGTGGGCATGCTATAGGGTGCCACGGGTGGGATGGTATTTGTGGATGGGCTCTGGCCCGTCGGGGCTGGCCTGTCTCGTCCAAACATTGTGTTTCTCCTATTCGAATGTGCATACCCGTCGCGTGGAGCGGGTCAACGGTTATTATCAACCACTGCGGGCGTGTGGGTGACGGGCACCGTCGCCGTGACATCGGTCGCCAACACCTCCGTTGCGGTCATGTCGTCCGTGATGAAGTCCTGCCACCAGGGGTGGAGCGACGCCGTCAGGTCGGGACCAGCGGGCGGTAAAACCAGTACCTCCCCGGCTTTCGTGTAATGCATTTGCTCGCGGGCATAACGTTCGGTGAAGGCGTCACTCTGAGCATAGACCAAAGCATCGTGTAGCTGAGCATTGCGAATCTCGCTACGCAGTACCTCGTCAGCGCTCTGCCGTGCGGCGTCGGCCATGTGCTGCTCGTCCTGCACGCGGCCCACAAAGTTGACCAGCAAAGGGAGCGATAGCAGCGCCATGATCACAGCCGCCCAGGTCAGTACATGAGAGAGCGTGGAAGGGGCTTGATCGAGTGGTGAAGGTCGTCCAGGTCCTGATCTCATATGTGATAGGGTTTGGTTAATGCCGAAGCGGGGATTTGAACCCCGATGAGCTTAAGCTCACTACGCCCTGAACGTAGCGCGTCTGCCAATTCCGCCACTTCGGCACGTTCCTCCAGGTGATTGGCGCCACCCGTTACAACCCATCCAGTATACCATCGTGGGCTGGCCAGGCGTTTCGATTTGCAGGTCGGGTGGTGAACGGGCAGACGACGAAGCGGATGACCTGGCCTTGCACCTCGGGCTCCGCCCGTGCTACACCAGGCCTGAGTTGTTCAGCCGGCTCATCGAGTGTCAAAAACGGCCACTGGAAATGGACTCTGAATGGCGGATCGCTACATTACAATTGGACCCGAGGTAACAGCATGAATTGGAAAACCAGAGTGATGATGGTCGGGGGCTTTCTGGGTTTATTGATTGGCGTAGCCTCGGCGCTGCTTTACATTCGCACGGTGCAAGGCGAACAGGGAAACCGCGATGACGTCATCCTGCCGGAGGTTAAAACGTCGGACATATTACCCATCGTGATCACCGCGACTGGCCTGGTGCGCACCATCGCTGGACTGGGAACTGCGGAGGAAAAGGGGAAAAAGGTGAAGAAGTAGCCGGCGGGTTGGTGAAAAATGGTGAATCATGGTCGATCATTCACCACCCAGTCAGATAAGTGTGGTATCCTGCTGATAATCTTTAGAAAAGGAGGTGCACGGATGGAAGCGGTTTTTTATGGCTATAGCCTCGCGCCTGACGCTTGCGTGAGTGCACCTGCCTGCCGGGTCATCTGAACAGCCCGGCGATGCGGCCTCTGTAGCGACTTTCTCTCGAACGTAGAGAGGACCCTCTTTGGACCACGGGTGCACCCACACTCGTGGCCTTTTTTTGCCAAAGTCACACCCCGACTGGTGAGTACGACGCACCCGTGGGCCATTTTTTATCTGCGGCCTGCTATTAGCCGCGACCAGATGGATGAAGTAGAGCGATCGAACCTATCGAGCTTGAAACGAACCGTGAAGATGTTTTCACTGGTGCGCCTGTTCAGTCAATCAGGAGAGAGAGATGCCCGCTATAAACCCGGAAGACTACCTGGACGGTGAGCCGCTAACCGCCCCGAAATTCGTGAAACCAGCACGCCCGAAGAACCAGCGCAAGCGCGCCAGCGCACAGGTCATCGCCGACCTGATCGAGCACGACACCAAGACCGATGCCGTGAGCGCGGGGGCGGGCAGCGGCTTCACACCCACTTTCAACGCCTCGCGCCACGAGCGCCAGTGGCTCATTGAATCGTTGAGCAGCTTCCACGACAGTAACCTGATCCTCGACGTGTTGGCACTGGTGAAGGGTGGCAAAGAAGCCAACGTGTATTGCTGTGCCGCGTCGCCCGGCACGGGAGCGGAGTACCTGGCGGCCAAGGTGTACCGACCGCGCATGTTTCGCAACCTGAGCAACGACGCGCAATACCGCGAGGGGCGTTCCGCTGTGGACGACCAGGGCAAGGCTCTGGTGCGCGACCGGCGCGCCAGGCACGCCATCCAAAAGAAAACGAGTTTCGGGCAGGAGCTGCTGCACGGCTCGTGGCTCTACAACGAGTACACCGCTCTGCAAGAGTTGCAGGACAGCGGTGTACCAGTGCCGAAAGTATACGGCTTCGGTAATAACGCGCTGCTGATGGAGTACCTGGGCGAACCGGGTGACCCGGCACCCACGCTGGAACAGGTGCAGTTGCCTCGCGAGGAAGCGAGGTCACTGTTCGACCAGCTCGTAGAGAGCATCAGGCTGCTGCTGGCTCATGGTAGAGTCCATGCGGATCTGTCGGCCTACAACGTACTGTACTGGGATGGAGAGATCCGCATTATCGACTTCCCACAGGCGGTGGATGCCTACTTCAACCCCAGCGCCTACACACTCTTTGCACGAGATGTGAAACGCATCTGCCAGTACTTTGCACGCTATATGAGGGTACCGGACGCGGCGCAACTGGCAAATACACTGTGGGCTGCTCAGATGCCTGGCTCCAGCACCGACATCCAGGCAGACCGGCTGACCCAGGTCGGCGAATCCTCACGAATGGCGACCGATTAGAGAGAAATACATGAAGAGCGAATCGCGGCCTGGTATGGATGACATGGAAACCTGGGAGATGCGTAGATGAATCGGATCATACTGAGGACGGTTCTGGCGATCTGCAGGGAGTACCGGCTCGTGGTCGGGGTGATCCTGGTCGTCGGAATCACGCAGTCGTTCGTGGGCATGTACTCGCTGGTGTTCTTCCAGCGTCTGCTGGACGGGCTGCCGGCGGCCAGGCAATTCGCCGACCTGCTGCCAGCGCTGGCGGGCTACATAGGGCTGACGGCGCTGAACCACGGGCTGATCTACGCGGAGGGCTACCCGACGAGCATCCTCAACACCGGCGCGGCGCAGTGGGTGAGGTTGCGGGCGATGAGGAAGGTATCGCATATCGACTTCCTGGCCTATGAGGACGTGGGGACGGGGAACCTCATCCAAACGATCGAAAATGGTGCCGAGGCCGCGCGCAACATCCTGACCGGCTTCTACTTGAACCTCGTGCGCGGGATCGTGCCGTCGATCCTCTTCAGCCTGTTGTTCATCGGGTATTACGACCGGACCCTATTCTTAGTCATCGTGGCCGGGTACGGCATCCTGTACGCACTGACCTACTACCTGATGAACTTCCTGCGCCGGGAGATGGAGAAGATGCTGTCGAGCAAGCAGGACTTTTCGAACTTCTCGGTGCGCGCTTTTATGGAGCTGGTTGTCTTCCGCATCAACGGGCGCTACAAGGCGGAATTCGAGCGCGTCAGGCAAATCTCCGACGAGATCGTGCGCGCGCGGGCCAAGGTGTACCTGCTGCAGGAGCTGTTCGCCACCGGGTTCGCCTTCCTCGTCTTCCTCATCGAGGCGGGCGTGATCGTCCAGCAGGTCGGCAAGATCCTGGACGGCGCGTCCACGGTGGGGACGCTGGTGGCGCTGGTCTCGTTCATCCGCATCGTCTTGTGGCCAATCACGACCTTCAGCGCGGCGTACATGGGCTACAAGACGGACGCGGTCACATACAGGCGCTTCCACGAGTTCGACTGCCTGCCCGACGACCCCGGTCTGCTACGCGGGTCGCAACATGCGCCGCAACATGCGCCGCAACACGCGCCGCAACACGCGCCGCAACGTGGGTGCGACGTAACCGTGCGGGAGGGCACGATCGAACTCAGGGACGTATCGTTCACCTACCAGGAGCACGCCGTGCTGAGTCACTTCAACCTGAAGATCGAAGGTGGAAAGACGACCGCCTTCGTGGGCGAGAGCGGCGGGGGCAAGTCCACGCTGATGCGGCTGATCCTGTACCTGCTCAAGCCCCAGGGTGGGTGCGTACTGGTGGACGGTCGGAACCTGGCGGAGGTTAACCTGGAGTCGTACTACCGGGAGGTGGCGTACATCCCGCAGGAGCCTCCGGTGTTTGACGGCACGCTGCGGGAGAACCTTGCCTTC
>JAJYKL010000169.1 GCA_021788625.1 Chloroflexota bacterium | reverse complement strand
GCCCCCTGCCGGCCAAGGTGCGCACCGAATTCGAGTCCAGGTATGGCATGGACTTCAGCAGCGTGCGCATTCACACGGGCAGTACGTCCGACCGTTTGAGTCGCTCGCTGGGAGCACAAGCCTTCACCTACGGCAACGACATTCACTTTAGCTCCGGGAAGTACGACCCGTCGAGCTTGCGGGGCAAGCGCTTGCTGGCCCACGAGCTGACGCACGTGATGCAACAGAAAGGCAGCGCGCTGAAGCGCAAAGTGATCCAGCGCGCGACCGTCGATACGATGGACGGGAAGTGGAAGACGCGGGAGTACCGGCCGGTCATCACCAGCGGTAACCCCGGTTGCGTCATCATCCTGGAGTTCGAACCGAACAGCCTGGTCAATTCGAAGAAAATCGGCCTGATGCAGGCGATGATGACGAAGAACTTGAATGGCAAAGATCTGGACCTGCAGCTGCAACAAAAGAAAACCGCAGGACAAGCGATGAGCTCGGGCGAGAAAACGAAGGCCAGCCGCACGTCCGGGGCGGGCCACTGGGACCGCGGCCTTGAGTTCACCAACCCCGTCTACGGTGCCACGAACCTGAAGAAGGGGCAAGGTATCTCCAAGACGGCCGAGAGCAAATTCCAGTGGGGCGGGAAGAGCAAGCAGTCCAATTACCAACTCGGCTGGCACTACAAAATCGGCCTGATCAAGAAGCAGCGCAACGCCATCCTGCGCGACGAGCCCAACATGCCCACCGCCAAGGACAACTCCGACATGACATTCGAGACCACGGCCATGGCGCTGGACGGCAACCAGAAGTACGTGCACTACGGGACCGTTAAGTGGGCTGGCACATCACGAACGTGGCCGACTCGAAAGTCGTCGTTAAGGAGAGTGACATCAAGCTGAACCCGCTTCAGGTCATGAGTGCCGGCACCCCGTCGGCGCAGATGACCGGGCTGGCTAACGTGGGGAACGTGGCGTCGACGCCGTTGATGAATAAGGAGGGCAAGGCGGAGGACGTGGCGAATACACAGATCCCGACCACCGCCCACATGACCAAACTCAGCCCCGCCGAGCTAAACGACAAGACCAAGGTTCAGCAGGTGATCCAAGACCTGCAAACGGCATTAGCAGTGCCGGTGGCGAATGCGAACGACAAGAACAACATCAAGTTCGAACTACAGTTCCTGAAGAACAAGCTCAAAGAAATTGGGCCCTAAGCAGTTACGACAGTCTACAGCACGCGGCGGCATACGGGACAGGCGCGGGACACTACACGCGCCTGTCCTTCTCGTTACCGGGTGCGCCGCCGACCGAACACCAGCCTCAACGCCGACACGACCAAACCGCCGGCGATGCCGGCCACCAGCCCGGCCCTGACGTCGAACACGAATCCGACCTTGCCTTCCACCTGGGCATTACTGGCCATAACGAAACCGACCGACGGAGCCTTAACTGTCGCCTCGGACGCACGCACGGATCCGATGCCGCCGTTCTTTAGGTTCACGTTAACGGTCTCGCCGCGCAGCATGCGCACCTGCCCGCCGTCCACGTTGACGGTCTGGGCGTTCACCCGCTTCGCGCTGCCCTTAATGGTGACCACCTCCGCCGACACTTCCTTCGGCGTCGGCTCCGACACGCCTTCCGCGGGTGTTTCGTTCGCCTGCATGTCTTTCTGGTAATCGTCTTCCATGCTGCCTTCCTCCTATAGTTAAGTAAATAGCCGGCCGTGGAAACCAGGTTTCTCGTGTAACCTGGTTTCTGGCTCTGTTTCTCACGCCCAGCCCTTCGCCTTCTCGACGGTGTACTGCCAGCCGCGGTAGGCAACACGGCTTCCGTTGGCCGCGGCTCAGGCTTAGCAGTTGGCGCCAGCGTTGGCTTGGGCGTGTCAGTGGGCATTGGCGTGGGAGTGGGGAACGGCGTGTGGGGGGATAAGGCGTGTAGGTGGGCGGTGGCTGCGTCGCGTGTGGCGTGTCGGTCGGCAGTACTGTGGCCGACGGGGGGACAGCCGTTTCAGTCGGTTGGGTCGCCTGCGTCGCCTGCACGGCAGCCTCAACGGTGGCCTGCGTAATGGGTGTGGGGGCTGGAGTGGGTTGGACAGCCCCCGCGCAGGACGTAAGGAGCAGGACGGCGGCGAAGAACGAGCGTTTCATTTGAATACCTCTGTGACGTGTGACGTAAGCCAATGGCTGGTCCCGGATAGGTGAATGGCCTCGTTTGTGCCTTGTAATTGCAGGCGTTCGCTGCAATGGGTCAAATCAGCCATGGGCAACTAGGCAGACAGCGATATTGCTCTCGCAGTACCTGCGCCTGCCAATCCGAAGCAGAAGAGGGCACCACAAACCGCCCTCGTTTTAATACGCCAGTCCTGAGTGACCGGCGTTTTTTGTTTTTCGAGGAGGTATCGCCATGATATGAACTGCACGGCAACTGGAGATATGCCTCATGGGTGGATTGGCACGTGCTCAGGTGTTCACACCGGAGTACCAGCGCCACGTGCAGTCCCATAGCAGCCACGCGTCGCTGTCCTCCGCAGGTCGGTTGAGCTACGAGGACGTGGTGCGCAAGTATGGCCGGGCGTTCGCGGCGGACAAGCTTGACGCCTGGCGCCTGAGCCAACCTACGACGCCAGAGGCAAAAGTCATTACCTGGCCCGACCAGCACCATGTACCCAACAAGCGCGAAGTAGAAGTGGACGGCCACTGTGTGAATTTCTTCCTGAGCATGTGGGCGGTGGTTGTCGAGGTTGATGGCGAGGTGTTCCATGGCGACAGCCGTTTCGCCTATCCGCAGAAGGACCGCGATATCGACCGGCGCTTGGCCGAGGCGGGCTTTCGTGTCATCCGTCGGGCCGCCCAGTCTGTACTCGATGAATCGGCCTTGCAGTCGTTGATGTCCCGAATTAGCGAAGAGTACTCCGAAGGAGTACCACAACTATGTACACCCACATCGATATCAGCATAGGGGTGAAGGTTAGGCGAATCCACGGCAGGTTTACAGTGGAGAAGCACTGTGACCCCAATCATCCCCAATCGCTCGTGATATTTATACGTTCCCTGCATAGTGGACACCCAGATATAGAAGGGTACGATGACCAGTGGAATGAGCCGAGTGAGAAGACGCTTCACACGTGAGTTCAAAGATGAGGCCGTACGGCTGAGCGAGCGCGGTGACAAGACGGTGTGCCCGGTGGCCAAAGACCTGGGCATCCCCGAGAAGGATCTCCATGGTTGGCAGGCCGAGCAGTGTGCTAGCCGCCAGAACGCCACGCGCTTTGCGCCTGGCCCAGGTTGGGCGCGGAACGAGGAGCTAGCTCAACTGCGGCGGGAGAGCCAGTAGCTGCGGCCGGCAGGGGGCCGGAGAAAATGGGGTACGCCGCACCCTGCAAGTCATAGAAGTAGGTCTGTTCTGCCTTCCGCACCATCCCCTGCCCATCCAGGTGCCGGACCACCATATCCTGTCCGAGCGCCTGCTTGTCGGTTGAGAAGTCGTGCCGCGTGACCGCCAGAACGGCGCCTCCGCCGTACGGCAGGATCGTTTCAGTCACGCTGCCATGGCCGACGGTAACCCACGCACCTGGCCGGGGTCGAACAGGCTGTCGTGCCCAAACCAGCAAGCGGCATACAGCACGTTGAAGCACAACTGGCCATACGCGTACGTGTGCGTGGCAGTGTGATCGGCCTCGTCAGAGACGGTGTGCTGTGCCACCGTGTGGTAGTCTACCGCGAGGGACTCCTGATCCGGCCAGGCCGGATTATAGGTGAACGCCTCCGTGGCTTTCGACCGTGCATGGCTCATCCCTCCACCCGGGGGGTAGTCAACGTTAACGTGTAGAATTCAGGCTTCAGATCACGAGCAACGGGGCCTGTGGGTTTCGCGGCAGTCTGACTGTGGTACACTGCCGAGGTTCGGAAGGTAAGCTGTTAGTTCATCGACATTAAACCTCTAGTCTTGTATCGGCTTTCAGTGTTGTAAACGCACTCACAGTGGGTGGGTGTGTTGATTGAGTTGTTGTGATGAGTTGTATGGAGGTGACGTCGTGGGGCAAATGACAGACAGGCAACCAGCCGGCGGTAAATCACCTACCGGGTCATCCGCAGTACGTTCGTCAAACACCCGTAAATCCCTCGGAACCGCTACACGTGCTCAGGCAATCGATTCCATTGGTATTGCCAATGCTCAAGCATCCCTGGGAGCATTGACGGACTTATCACCCAATTCCGCCACACGCCTGCAGCGAACGATTGGGAACCGCGCGGTAAACCGGCTCATTGAACTGCACAGGCTACAGGCAAAACTAACCGTGGGGGCAGCCAACGACCCCTACGAACGTGAGGCTGACCAGGTCGCATCGCAGGTGATGGCGCCGGGGAATGCACCAGCCGGTCATGTAATGAGGAAGGAGGAAGGTCTGGCGCAGCGTAAAAGTGATTCGCGGCACAAGGTGATTCAACCCATCACACCCCTGGTGCAACGCCGGGTCTCAGGACTGGCAGGCAGCTTCGAAGCCGGCGATGACGTCGAACGCCAGCTTACCTCAGCCAGCGGACAGGGCACACCTCTCCCCCCCAAGCTGCGGTCAGAACTCGAGCCGAAGTTTGACGCTGACTTCAGCAAGGTTCGCGTGCACACAGGAGCCCAATCAAACCAGCTCAATCGTCAGATCGGCGCGCTGGCTTTCACCCACGCCAACGACATCTATATGGCTGAAGGCCAATACAATCCCATCTCCCGCTCCGGTAAGCACCTGCTGGCCCACGAGCTGACCCATGTCGTACAGCAGAATGGTGGAATCAACCGGCACACGATCCAACGCGCGGTGGGGTTCGAGTTTGAGGTTGGAACCTACGAAGTACGCAAGCTGAAAACTCCGATCACCAAACCGCAGAAACAGGGGACCCAGGAAATACCCATGACGCAAACGGACGATCCGGATGTATTGCCCAAGGGTACTGTGCTGAAAAAAGGCACGGACTATGAATTGCAGGTGGACGAAGGTGCGAACGACCGGCACCTGGAGTTTGTCACCACCGGCCATGGCTTCCCGGAAACGTCGTCTGGGCGTAGCAAATTACAGACAGCCATGAAAGATATGGTGAAAACAGCAGATCTGATCCGGGCGAAAGGCCAGAGAGCCGCACCCAAGATCAATAATAACGGCCTGCGTATGGGCGCCGTCACCACGGGCGACATCAGTGGCAAATCGACGACACCAGCGACCATCATCATGTCGCTGGGCGGCTCCATGTCTGCTGCGCCGCAAGCTACAGCCGGCATTCGCCTGGATCAAATCGCTACCATGATGGAGACAAGTTTAGGAACGGGACCCACTGGAGAGACAGGCGGGCAGAAGACGCAACGCAGCCCAGGCCGCGGGTATCTGGCCAGTGGCAGTCCCACAGACGCGGCGATTATGGGACCCGCCCCAGGGCATGCCCGCACAGCGATACAAAACTTTATCGCAACGCACACGGGAACTGCTGCTGCGACACCAGGCGGGTTCGGCAGCAACTCACTGGTCAGCCTGTTAGCGCTGCTGCATGTGTATCTGACCATCGCCGCCAAACCACTGCAAAACTACCCCAAGGTGATTGCCCCACTGCTGGCGCGCACCAGCTTCGTGGGGATGTATAACCAGCTGCCCGACACGGAGAAGGCCTATTTCGCGCAAGATCGCACGCGTTTTGTGCAACTGGCTCTTGAGGCGGCCAACATGCCGAGCACGGAAGCACAGTCGGTATTCACACAAGGTTTCACCACCGTCACCGGCGTCAATGCAGGAGCCGACACCACCAAATTCAACCAACGATTACAGACGCTCGCACGCGGATACTGGCTGGAACAGATTGTCGCAGGGAACGATGCCCTCACCAAGACAGGTTTTACGAATATTCAGCTGTCCGAATACCTGGAAAGTATGGGGAGTCTGGGCACGCGCACCGAATCTGTGGGGAAAAAGCGCAAGGGGGGTTTGAACACTAAAACCCAGGCCCCGATCCTGGAAATGCGCCGTATGACGAAGGGCCTGGACCAAAGTGATTGGGTCGGGTTCGCACTCGACGTGTTCGACTACGTCAAGGGAGTAAACGACCTGAAGAACCCCACCTTCGGAACCGCCAATATGGATGCACAACGCCTTGCCCGCGCTCGTAAGAACAAGTAACCATCCCGCTGGCGATGTCGGGCTGCCATGCCGCGAAACAGTCACCATTGCGCCTGACATCGCCTGACCTGCCAGCGACTCACGACGCGGACAGGTCGACGACGATCCCAAGCATTACTTCATCGGCAGCGGGACCGCCGCCCAAACATCCATCGCAGCGCCGCCAGGATCAGCCCGCTAACCAGACCAGCAACCAACCCGGCCTTGATATCGAGCACGACACCGACCTTACCCTCGATCGTGGCATGGCTGGCCATGACAAAACCAACCGATGG
>JAJYKL010000168.1 GCA_021788625.1 Chloroflexota bacterium | reverse complement strand
GTGCGAGCTATCGGCTGCGCCTGACTCCGTCTCGACGTCGAAGCCTCGTCCATCATCCTCTATCGTCACACGAACCACCGCCTCCTCGAACTCAAAGGTAATCGTGGTGTGTCGTGCCTCGGCATGTCGTACGATATTGCTGATAGCCTCTTGTATGATTCGGAACAGCGACAACTCCGGCTGGGCCGCCATTCGCCGGCGAACTCCGAAAACGCTGACCTGGACCTCGACACCACGGGGCGGGAGACGTTGCTCCGCGTCGGCCCGGACGGCTGCCACCAGGCCCAGTTCATCCAGGGCCACGGGACGCAGGTCGAAGATCAAGCGATGCGTCTCATCCAGTGCCTGGGTAGCCAGTGTCTGAATGCGCTCAAAGAAACTTTGAGGCGGCGACAAGGCCGTGTCGGCAGGGAGGGCTAGGGATTGTCGGAATGCTTCAATGCCCAGTGTCAGGCCACTGAGGATTGCGCCCAACTGGTCATGCAAATCGCGCGCGATCCGCTTGCGTTCCTCTTCCTGAGCATTGATGAGTCGGTCCAGGAGCTGCCCACGTTGCACTTCCTTATGGCGTAATTCAGTGTTCAAGCGCTCCAGCTCCTGGGCATGCTGGATGACCTGTTCCTCCAAACGCGCCTTCTCGCCCAGGCCCTCGGCCATGAAATTGAACGAAGCAGCCAATGCGCCAATCTCGTCACGCCCGTTCCAGCGTACGCGCTGTGACAGGTCCCCGCGCGAAAACAGCCTGAGTACCTCGGCCAGGCGCTCCAGGCGGGTGATCACCAGCCGGCTCATTAGCGTGTTCAGCGCGATGATGGTTGCCAGGATCACTGCCCCGGACCAGAGCAGAGTCGTGCGTAAGCCGTCGGCCAGAGACCGGTCTATAGACTGCATTGAGATGTCAGTGATCAATACGCCGTTGTATTGTTGGCTGTCGTTGTGGCAAGCATGGCATACCGGTTTGTTTTCGATCGGCGTGCAATTCCGAAACAGACGCTCACCCTGCGGTGTAGTGTAAATAATGCTGGATGGATGCTGGGTACGGTTCGGTGCATGGCACTCAATGCAGCCGGGGCTGGACATTGTATATTTTGTGCCGATACCTATTCCATTGGGAGCAAACCCCACGACGCCGCTCCTGCTTAACAGGTATATGTTGCTCACCTGCGGCTGTGTGGCAATGTTATTCAATATACCCTGAATCTCAGGCAGGTCACGGCTCAACATGGCGCGTTCCAGGCTGTCGACAATGATGGTGCCCGTGTTCGTGGTGGCGTTATTCAGATTCGATAACAGGAGCGTACGCTGTTGGGTATATTGAAGATATGAGAATGAGCTAAGTATGACAATCAGTGGCAACGTGATACCCACGGTAATCTTAAAGCGCAGGCTGTGAATGTAACCCTTGTACCGCATACTCCTCTACGACCTTTCCCGGAACTCCTGCGCCTTTATCCACTTTGGAAGGCAGTACGCTTCCATCAACTGCCCTTGCATCATGTTCTGAATGATTCTATTTTAATGCACCATTTTTCTTTCGAATCGGGTGGTGCGATAGGTGCCCAGTCATGTTCCAGGTGGATGTGCGTCGAGCCGGCCAACCGGCGCACCGTGCTGCGCCAAAACGCACGAAAGGAATAATCCGGGAAATGTATCCGCATTACTTGCAGCGTGCCTTGATAAACTGTCTGATACGGACAGGAAAAGGCCATAAAAATAGTGTCCTCGCATAAGTTTGTGGAAACCATTCACCGGATGAGCTCGAATATCCCGTGATGTGTTTTATACAATTAAGAAATGGTTTATTGCGTTCATGTTATACAATGCAGCAGGATGCATTTTGACAAATAAATCTGTCTTCGATGTGGCAATTTCGATTTGTGATGTTTCTGGGTAATTGATTTCGTCGTTCACGCGGAATCTCGAAATCCATTGATCAAAACGAAAAAGGAGAGTAAAGATCATGGCCTATATAGTGAAAGTCGAATTATCTGAGCAGGAAGTGGAACAACTACTGCAGAATGCTCAGCGAGGGCACGCAGACGCTGGCGGTACGAATCGGGAGCAACGTGCGGCGTACATTCGCGCAATTGGAAAGTTGCAAATCGCATTGGCCGATGCAATAAATCCCGTACAGAAGCGCCCTTATACGCACAAGACTGTCACGGGCAGACGCCGGGGCCGGCCAAGAAAGAATGCAGTGGAAAACGAAGCCATACCGCCAGAAGGGTGAGAGCGATACGACCGATGTACGCGAATTCGTAACCTCGTCGACACTTCTCGCGGCCGTACCATAGAGATTCATTTTATACATGGGCTCGCGTATTTCCGTACGCGAGCCAGAACTGCCAGGCCAGACTATCGTTTTTTATCGCCATATTTGAGCCGACCCTGTTCATTGCAACCTGCATTTATTTCAAAATCACCAAACAGGGTCACGCATTGATAACCACCCCATAAACCATCGCACACATGCATTTTATTTTCTGCAGTGATTTATTGTTTTTGTAATCATTGGATTTCGCAGCGGGAAAAACCGATTTGAATATTGCAGGAAAATCAATTCCAGTCACTAAAATCCGCTATTACGCCTGGCCCAAAGCAATAGTGCTTCCAGATTAATCGCACTTTCCCATGGCCTGCAGCGCGTGCCGGATGGACGATGCCCCTCATAGTATTCAACCCAGGCACCTGTTGCGTCCACCAAAGCAAGTGTCTGGGCAGCGATATCTGACGCAAATGGGTGTGCCAGCTCGGTCAGGGCATATAGTAGGAAGCCGTAGTCGTAACCTACGGCGATGTCGCGAGTGTCATCACTTCTCGACGGCAGCCGGCCCGTACGTCGATAGGCATCCAGGATGGTTTCAATGGACGGACGCAACTCTTCACTATCAAACAAGTCTGAATGGAAGTACAAAGGAGTCAGACTGACCGACTGCAGATAGTAACGACGCGACCTGTCAGGTCGGTCGTCAGCTCCGGTCAACTGATCACGGGCGAGGCACTCCGGGCAGAGATAGTGCCCGTGGGAGCTGCGCTCTGTCCAGCCGATGGTTCGGAAGCGGCCTTCGGCCATGCAGCGTTCGCATACCCCATGACGAAAGCGCGGGCTTCCCCCCGGCAGACTGGCACGCAGGGGATTGTTGGTGGCAAGTTGCCCACTCACCCAGAAGTTGGCGCGGTATGCGTCACGTATGCGCGCCAGCAGCGCACGCTCAGCATTGACCTTGCCTTCTGACCAAAGGCCTTGCTGCGCGACCCAACTGACGAGCTGCGTGCCAGAATCGAGAAAGAGCAGAGTTGCTTCAGCAGAACCATCGTTGAGTGCTGTGCGGGGCAGGATGCCGCCTGCCACATAGGTCTCGTCACCGTTGAAAGGTAACATCGCTTCAATCAGGTGGCGCTGCTGGACCTCATAAGCCCAGGCTAACATGGGGAAAATGCCCTTTACAAACTCCGCATTGTTTGTGGCATGCAGCAGGTCAAACGCCTGGCGGATGACATAGCCGGTGATTTCCACTTCATCGTTCTCGTGAATGTGAAATGCACCATCCACTCCGGCCGCTTGCGCGTTGTGGATGCACCCATGACGCTGCCAGATACGCCAGTAGAAATCCAGAATTGCTCTCGCTTCGGCATCGTGACCGGCCGCCAGCAATCCGCGTGAAACACCATATTGATCCCGCACGTAACACAGGTGATAGTTATGCCCTGCCAGGACACCACCTTCGGCCGCTTGCTGGACTTTAATCAACACACTCACATCGTCCACGGCCCGCAGCAGGCGATCATACCAAGGGGCCTGGGCCAGTCGTGGTGTGATCTGGTTGGCGTGGCGGAGCGAAAACTGCAGCCAGGCCGCACGAGTCCGGTCAAGTAACACCTCGCCTGGGAGGGCAAGCATCGCTTCGGTGTGCTCAATCGCCTGAGGATATTCTGGCCCTCCAATCAGAAAGAGCCAGCTTTCGCCAGGCATGCACAGCCAGCCTCCATTCTGGCTGGCATTCTCAATCAATCCATCAGCCGTAAGAGTGCCGCGCCACGCGATCTGGTAGAAAACCGGCCGGGGGTAGGGGTAATGCGAGTAGAAAGGCGTACCGGCAGGAATCTCACAAATCAAGCTGCCGTCCGCCATACTTACTCTTTGGCTGTTATTCACCATCCGGCCGGAGAAGCTCCATTCTAGGTGTAACGGCTTCTGTGTGCGCACCCGGCGCACCAGGCAAGGCAGGCTGGAATCTACAAAATCCACCATCTCCGCCCAGCTTTCGCCGTCCTTTTGCAGCTGGTGTGTCCAGATGGCAGTGCCCGCCTCACGGCTTGATTGCACCTGCACAGGCTCTGCAACATCGAGCGTCACCGCGCCGAGTACGGGGCTGGAGTAGGGCGGGCCGAAGACCTGCATGATGTCTGGTCCCACTTCATAGGCACACAGTAAGCCATTACCCAGGCAGTGCACACTGCCATCATCGGGACCTTTATTGGTCCAAATCCTCGTAGTCGCTGTCGAAGTAGAGGTCTGCATGAGGTCCCATTTTCGCATGTACTCCAGCTCTGCATTCTGCGAGGGCGTGGATGGTGCACCCTACAGTGGTCTAATTAAATTCCAACAGTTAACTGGATCATGGCTGTAAATGGAGGCATACCGTGCAGAGTTATTTGTCACATCTGCAATGTACCAATTGTGGAAAAACAGTTCGCGCCGATGAGCTGCATACCACCTGTCCCGACTGTGGGAAGGTGCTGTTCGCCCGTTACGATCTCGACGCGGCTCGGCGTGTCGATCGTGATGAGATCGTCCGTCGCCGATCTGGCTTATGGCGCTGGTTCGAGCTGTTGCCGGTGCGCGACCCGGACCATGTGGTAAGCCTGGGCGAAGGCGACACACCACTGTTGTGGGCACGTAATTTGGGCCGGAAACTGGACGCCCCGCATCTGCATATTAAGGAGGAGGGCCTGAATCCCACAGGCAGCTTCAAAGCTCGCGGGATGAGCGTAGCCGTCTCCCGTGCGAAGGAGCTGGGGGTGAAGGCCTTCGCGGTACCTTCTGCAGGCAACGCGGCGAGTGCGCTGGCCGCCTATGGCGCGCGCGGGGGGCTATCGGTTAACCTATTCATGCCTAAAGATGTGCCTGACATGATGCGACGCGAGGGTACTGCCTACGGAGCGCACCTCTATCTGGTGAATGGGCTGATCGACGATGCCGGGCGTGTCGTGCGTGAGAACGCTGGCTCACGAGGTTGGTTTGACATGTCCACCCTGCGCGAACCGTATCGGCAGGAAGGCAAAAAGACCATGGGCTTCGAGCTGGCGGAGCACTTTAATTGGGAACTGCCCGACGCTGTGTTCTACCCAACCGGAGGTGGTACGGGCATCGTGGGCATGTGGAAGGCATTTGAGGAGCTGGAGAGACTGGGCTGGATCGGGCCCAAGCGGCCCAAGATGATCGTGGTACAGGCGCAAGGGTGCGCACCTATCGTCAACGCCTTCCATGCAGGGCAGCGATATGCGGAGCGGGTGGCCGACGCGCATACCGTGGCGCCGGGCATCCGCGTGCCGGCAGCTCTCGGTGACTATCTGATTCTGGATGCTGTCCGAGACAGCGGTGGAACTGCGGTAGCGGTGACAGATGACGAGATTCTCTCAGCCATGTCGGAACTGGCGCATGAAGAAGGTGTCTTCGCCTCGCCTGAGGGTGCGGCCACCCTGCCCGCTTATAAGCGCCTGCTGGCGGACGGGTTTCTGAACCATGAAGAAACTGCGGTATTGTTCAATTGTGGTTCCGGCTTCAAAAACGCCGAGCTTTTTCCCGCTACGGTGGAGGCCTGGCCGGATACTAGAGCGGCAAGCAGTTAACGACAAGGTTTCCGGCAGTCATGGTGAGCGTTCATGGTGAGCTTGTCGAACCATCCTTCGACCAGCTCAGGATGATCATGGTGAGCCTGTCGTCCTTCGACCAGCTCAGGATGTACCCTTCGACAAGCTCAGGATGTACCCTTCGACAAGCTCAGGATGTACCCTTCGACAAGCTCAGGATGGTCATGGTGAGCGCTCATGGTGAGCCTGTCGTCCTTCGGCAAGCTCAGGATGTACCCTTCGGCAAGCTCAGGATGTACCCTTCGACCAGCTCAGGATGTACCCTTCGACCAGCTCAGGATGGTCATGGTGAGCGCTCATGGTGAGCCTGTCGTCCTTCGACCAGCTCAGGATGTACCCTTCGACCAGCTCAGGATGTACCCTTCGACCAGCTCAGGATGTACCCTTCGACCAGCTCAGGATGTACCCTTCGACCAGCTCAGGATAAATGCCCAATGCCTTGCGTCCATCACAAGCCACTCCAAATCGAAAAGTCTATAAGGTCTCTCATTCTGCTCATGGCTGCCATGGAAAGCGTGACGCTTGTAATGATCTGTGAAAGGGCGTGAAAATCGCTGTACTTATTTGCCGATTAGCTTGCGCTTTTTATCCAGATAATCGCAATAATGCGAGTAGGGAATATCGGGGGGCACCAGGTGATCCAGGTGGGGGATGCAGCCGCCCTGCTCGAGTAACGGCCGGATGCGTTCCAGTTCCCGGTCAATAGCCTG
>JAJYKL010000046.1 GCA_021788625.1 Chloroflexota bacterium | reverse complement strand
CACCTGCACTACTCCCCGAACATGTGAGTGAAGAACCAAAGATGGCAGGCAGCTCCAGGTCGATTAAGCGACAACTGCGCACAGAACCAACTTTCTGCGGTGAATTTGTCAGATAGAGCGCGCTGAAGCGAGTGATGCCCCCCTCAGTGTAGTGCTCCACAACAACATCTGCTAGTGCCAGACCACTTTGTGGACGGACTTCATAGGTGTTAGCCACCTTTATCAATAAAGGCCTGCGATTCAACACAGATGTGTCCGTTATGACAAGCCCAGTAAATGGATTGATCTGATCTGGTGAAGGTGTTGAGGTTGCCGCTGGTGTTTCAGTAGCTGGTACAGCAGTATTAGTTGGTTCGGCAGTCGGACTGGCTGTTATAGTCGGCTCAAATATGGTAACTTGCGGTTGGAAAGTTGTGGTAGGCGACGGATTCGCAGATGTATTAGTTGCATTTCCAGCGGATTTAGCCGGGGAGTTACAGGCACAGACGAGAGAAACTACACACACGGCAAAGGCGACATGTACACTATAGCCGGCTTTTATGCGCAGCGACGATATTATCAAGAGTTCCTCCAGGCAACCACATTCATCAAGTGTCTAGTAGTGCGGCATATTATACGGTGCCATGGTTTTTCCGCCAGAACATAGAAGCGCCGGAGTGTTGTGCTCCGGCGCCCAGGCTATGCGTCACATTTTGTTAAGGTGAATTCGCCCGATATAGTGCCTTATGTGTACATGCGTGTCAGGTCACCCCAGGAACTGCCAGTATACCTGTAGCTGAGCTACACCCGCGGCTTGGAAGTACTTCACAAGTATGGTGTGAGACCCAGCGCCCATATAGTAATTAGCCGTGAAGGTGCGCGCCGATTGTACTTGCCACTGGTTGATGACCAGGTTGCCGTCCACGAAAACCTGGACTCCATCATCCGAGGTCGCTATAAACTGGTAGGTTCCGGCGTTAAAGTAAGCGTATTGCACAAAGGTCGCAGACCAGTTTGTGGACGGCACGTTTGCCGCTGGCGAGCCATATCCCCAGTTGAAGTTCAAACTGTTATAGTTCGCCGTAGCAACAGGCGGTCCCGAGATACCGGTATTGTTGAAGAATTGGGCGTTCCAGGGGCCTGATGTGGTTGGCGGCGGTTGTGGTGCAGGTGGTACACTGCTCACGCGATAAAACGTCAACCGCACATAAGCCAGACCGGCCTGCTGTACGTAATCAACGGTGAGGGTGTGCCAGCCGGGGCTGAGGCCATAATCTACCACATCCGTCGTGCCCCCGACGAAACTCAAGGCATCGAACACCATGTTTCCATCTATCTGCAGACGGATGCCGTCGTCGTGCAACATGGTAAAGCGATACGTACCACCGTAGAAATAGTAGGTACGTTTATACTGCGCAGAGAAGTATTCCGAGAAAATGTAGTATGGATTGGGAGACCCGTAACCCCAATTCAGGTTCAAAGAAGGGTAACTGGTCGTCCAGTTAGGTCCACCAGACTCTGATGTGTTGTTCCAATACATCGCAGACCAGGAGCCACCCGTGTAAGGCGGTGGATAGGTGGTTTCGGTTGGTATGCACAGGTAGCGGCCGGCGTAAATGCGGGTTGACCACAACCGGTTGGCTCGCATAATAGCGTCGATGCTGACCCCAAATCGCAAGCTGATCCGGTATAGATTATCTCCCCAATGAACAAGATAATACCTGCAAGAGTAGTCGGCATTAGCGGTAGTGTTTGACGAAACACCTGTTGCTTCTGCCCAGGCTTCTGCAGGCGTCCCAATTCCCAGCATCGCAACGGCAAACAAGGCGATGGTGGCCCGACTTATTAGCCCCCAGTTTAGGCGCTTCATATATTTGCCTCCATTTGGTCTGAAATGTGGCGCGTTCTGCACAGGTATGATTTTTCTATTATCGCGCATATTACACAACTTTGCACTTATGATTTACCAACGGAAATACGACAGGTATAATGCTGCGTTCACCAGTGTCGGACAGAATATCCGGCGTCTGTTTCTGTTTTTTTGGGAGGATCGATGAAGCTCTATTGGGCCAAAATACTCATGGTTGCCACGATATTGTTGACAGCTTGTGGTGCCAAACCAGCCAACCTGCCAACTGTCACCCCTATTTCGACGGCAACCTCTGCACCCGCACCTGATACCACAACAGCCACACCCATTGCTACTGCATCCTCGCATGCGGTTGGCACACAACCTGTAAATGAAGACCGCCCGTTTGCCAGGCTACCCGCCGCTCAACGTAATAAGGTTGGAAGTGCGCCTCCACCTATGACAATCGATGTAACAAAAAAATACATTGCCACTATCCATACCTCGAAAGGCGACATCAAAGTGGAGCTGGATCCAAGCGAAGTGCCCGAGACTGTCAATAACTTCGTTTACCTTTCGCTTAACGGGTTTTATGACGGCCTAACCTTCCATCGGGTGGTGCCCAATTTCGTTATTCAAGGTGGCGACCCTCTTGGTAATGGCACAGGCGGGCCAGGATATACCATACCGCCTGAAATAAAGCTCAAGCACGTTGATGGTGCGATTGCCATGGCTCGCACAAGTGGTCCAGCCGATAGCACCCCCTCTAGCGGAAGCCAGTTTTACATTACGATTGGTGCCCAACCCAACCTGGATGGACAATATACTGTCTTCGGTCACGTCATCAGTGGTCTCGATGTAGTACGCAAGATCGCGGTAGGTGATGTGATCCAGCGCGTGGATATAAGTACGGAAACAGGCGGATCCATCGCACCACCACCTGTGGCAGCAGCTGCACCAGTGACGTGTAAAGTGGATGTGCTGAACGTCAGAGCAGACGACCACATCGAAGGCAAAGTTAATGCACCGGTCACAATTATCGAGTACGGCGACATGCAATGCCCTGCATGCAGCGAGATACAACCTGGTCTGCAAACCACAATCAATGCGGTCAGCGACACGGTCGAACTCGTATTCCGTCATTTTCCGCTTACGAGTATCCACGACAAGGCACAAATAGCTGCTCAGGCTCTGGAAGCAGCCAGTTTGCAAAACAAGTTCTGGCCAATGCATGACTTGCTCTATGCAAAACAAGGTGACTGGAGCAGTAAACCAGTGACGGATTTTGTCGGACTACTCACTTCCTATGCGAAAGTCCTGGGGCTGGACCCAGCCAGATTCCAACAGGACCTGAATAGTAAGCAGGTGATTGACCGTGTCGACCGTGATGTGAAAGACGCGCAAACATTACAACTCAACGGAACTCCCTCAATCTTCATAAATGGTCGTGCTGTTCAACCTGATGCATTTATGCAGACAGGTACAACCCTTGCTGACCAATTAAGAACTTATGCGCAACAACGTGCTGAGGCAATTGCCAATTCAGCCGCAGCATCAATGAACTTCCCCAAGCCCGAAGAGGTGATTGATCCCAAGGCACTCTACCAGATGACCTTAAAAACCACTAAAGGCGACATACAATTCGAACTGGACCCGAAATTGGCTCCCGTGAACGTGAACTCGACCGTGTTCCTGGCACAGAAAGGTTTCTTCAGCGGATCACCTGTCGAGTTGAATGACACGCAGCTTGGTGCGGTTCTTTTTGGCAGCGCCAGCCGACAGGGGAATCCGGGTTATATATGCGGCACAGAACCACCTGCCGCAAATAGTTTCGTAAAAGGCGGTGTGGTTGCTTTATTAGGCGATAGTCTGGGCAATACGACGCAGCTAGTTGTTACCTACTCACCAACCCAGCAGTTCGAGTCACAGTTCACCGTGATCGGTCATGTCACTGGTGGTCTCGACGTAGTGAAGAGCCTGCAGGTCAGTGATGGCACAACAGCCGGTGACAAAATTATCTCTGCGTCAGTATCAAAAAAGTAGATTTCCGGTGCAATCCCGATGCAAATCATGTAAGCAGCAATGATGTGATGATGGACATGTCACAATGATCCAGCACAATAAACCAGCACTCCTGGTGCTTGAGGACGGCACTACCTGGCCTGGCATGAGTTTTGGTGCCGAAGGTGAGACGACCGGAGAGGTCGTATTCAATACCTCCATGACGGGTTATCAGGAGATCTTGAGCGATCCGTCATACCATGGGCAGATAGTCACGATGACTGTACCTCAGGTCGGTAACGTCGGTATCAATATTGAGGATATGGAGTCCAGACGAGTCTGGGTTGCTGGCTTCGTTATACGTGAGCTAAGTGCAGTGGTAAGCAACTACCGGGCAAACCAGACTCTGGACGAGTATCTCAAATCGCAAGGCATTGTGGGTATAAGCGGGGTCAGCACGCGCGCACTCGTCTTGCATATCCGTTCCGTTGGAGCCATGCGCGGGGCGATCTCGTCGACCAACCCAAGGCAGGACGACTTGCTTGAGCGGGCTTGCACCAGTCGTGATATGAACGGAGCCGACTTGGCGCGCGAGGTGACATGCGAAGAACCTTATCACTGGGTTGATGGCATAGATGATCAATGGTATCAGGCAGCCCAGTTGGGGCATCGATCCAATCCGGATGAAGCGCAGAAGCCGCTAGTGGTTGTCTATGACTTCGGTGTGAAGTACAACATCTTGCGCCTGCTCAGGTCACGTGGTTTCCGTGTGACCGTGGTACCAGCAACCACCAGCTCAAGCGATGTGCTGGCCATGCAACCCGCAGGTGTATTGCTTTCCAATGGACCAGGCGATCCGGCTGCATGCACGTACGCCATAAATGCCACACGAGAGTTGTTGGGTAAGGTGCCCCTCTTTGGCATTTGCCTGGGTCACCAGATCATGGGTTTGGCATTAGGCGGGCGTACCTACAAAATGAAATTCGGTCATCACGGTGGCAATCAACCCGTTGCTTTTAGCGACACCTCAGCCGTCGAGATCAGCAGCCACAACCACGGATTTGCAGTACAGGCTGATAGCCTGCCCCCACATGTAGAGGTTACCCATGTCAACCTCAATGACGGGTGTGTGGAAGGGCTTCGGGTAAAGAATCTGCACGCTTTCAGTGTACAGTACCATCCTGAGGCGTCACCGGGTCCCCACGACGCTGCCTATTTATTTGAGGAATTCATCAAGACCATCGGATCATAACGAATTGTAAGCAGGGACCACGAACACCGGTAAACCTGCTCAGCTCTCGCTTCGTACACGCACAAGAAGCAGCGGCACATCAGACTGACTCGATACTTTTGGAGCCACACTCCCTTGCCAGAATGCGTCCATGCCTGACTTACCGTGGGTGCATAACACAATCAGATCGGTATGCGTCTCACGAGCTGTGTTGACAATTGTCTTCGCTGGATCTCCACGACTGACTTCAGTACTGATCGTGATGTCTGATGGTGGTGCTTGGGTGACCTGACCGTGCAGGTATTCCACTGCTTGCTGCTCAGTCATGTTTAGCAGTTCCGCTGTCGCACTTGGAAGCATGCGACTGGCCGCAGCACGTTGGCCAGTTAACGAATCCAGGGTGGGCACCACCATTAACAGGTGTACTTCTGACCGGCACATTTTAGCGAAATCGACTGCAACCAGGATGCTCTGTTCGTGAGCTGCATCGCCATCCAGTGGCACTAGTATGCGATGGCATGCGAAGGGCGGATTGACCGTGTTCGTTGTCGGGGGAATAAGCAGGACCGACGTGTCGCCCATCGAGACGACCTGTTGGGCAATACTGCCGAAAAGCCAGTCTCGCAACCCGCTGCTGCCATGAGTGCACATCACGATCAGGTCTGGCTTAAATTCCCCTGCATGCTCGACGATACTGCGAGCAACCTCACTTACCTCACTGGTATGCACGTGCCGTTCAATACGGATGCCCGCGGGAAATGCCCTGGCGGCTACTTCATCCAAATAACGCTGTGCCGCCGCAGCGTTTGTCAAATGAGCCACTCCGTGAACAGTTTGAGGTGGGTTACTCTCAATAACATGGATTAGAGTGACGGTTGCCTGTCCCTGCTCTGCAATATAAGCTGCATAAGGAAGAGCGACCTCGGCCAGGCTCGATCCATCCAGTGGAACCAGTAGGTGCTTATACATTTCACCCTCACAGGAAAGTCTGGTACAGCAAATAGACGTTCAGACTCAGAACCACGACTACGGTTAAATAGGCGATGACTGTTGTCAATCGATTGTTCACCAGAATACCCATCACGCTGCGTTGGCTCGTAAAAAACACCAGTGGCAGGATGGCAAATGGGAGTCCGAAACTGAGAACCACCTGACTGATCACCAGAGTGCGTGTTGGGTCAAGCCCAATAGCGATCACCACTAGTGACGGCACCATGGTGACTATTCGACGAAGGAGTACTGGGATTCGGTGATGCATAAAACCTTGCATGATCACCTGACCAGCCATGGTGCCAACCGATGCCGAAGAGAGTCCGGAGGCGAGTAGCGCGATGGCAAATACGGCGCCCGCAGCTGGCCCTAATAAAGGTTCAAGCGTCCGGTGAGCCTCCTCGAGTGTGCCAACACTTGTCAATCCCTGCGCGAAGAAGGTACTGGCTGCCATGGTGAGCATGGCCATATTGATCAGTCCTGCCACACCCATCGCCACCAATACATCGACGATTTCAAATCGATACAGTCGTTTCAATAATGACGGTTCACTGACGCTAATGCGGTCCTGGGTTAGCGATGAATGTAAAAATATGGCATGCGGCATCACCGTCGCACCCAAAATACCGGCTGCCAGCAATACACTCTCGGAGCCTTGAAAACGAGGTACCACCGAGTTATACAATACGGCACTCCAATCCGGTCGTCCCAATATGATCTCCACCAGATAACTTACGGCCACTACACCAATCATGACCGTAATGACAGCTTCCAACGGGCGAAAGCCGTATCGCTCCAGTCCGAGGATGATGAATGTGGCCACTGCAGTGAGGATGCCTGCTATCCACAAGGGAATTCCAAACAGAAGGTTAAATCCCAGCGCCGCGCCAAGAAACTCAGCTAAATCCGTGGCCATTGCAACCACTTCCATCAGAGCCCACATGAACCAGATCACCTTGCGCGGAAAGTGGGCGCGGCACTGCTCGGCCAGGTTTTGACGTGTGGCGATGCCAAGCTTGGCGGATAGGGTCTGAATCAGTATGGCAATAAGGTTGCTGCCTAAAATCACCCACAATAGCAGATAGCCATACTGTGCTCCGCCCTGGATATTGGTGGCAAAGTTTCCAGGATCCATATACGCTACGCTGGCGATAAAGGCGGGTCCCATAAAGGGTATCAGTCGAGCCAGTGGACCCTTGCGGCTCGCACCCGTAAGGACATCCGTCGCCGCCTGAATTGTGGTTTCATCCCCTGACCTCACCCGACTAGCATTCACCTTAGGATCCATCGGACCCACCCCTTTCTGTTATCTTGGTTCGTGTGTATTTTCGCTATTCACTAGCTACTACTCATCCATCTATTCAAGAGCGGAACAATTATAGGGGGGCATAACCCGCGTATCGATATACATTACGGAAGTTACACTAAAAAGAAAACGTGTCGACTGGTTGAGAACAGTCTCCACGTTTTCAGATGGAGATGCCGGGAATTGAACCCGGGTCCGAAACGAATCGACCGCGAATGACTACGAGCGTATTCGCTGCTTTAGTTTCGTGTTACGCACGTTCAGCGACAAACTTTTCGTAACACTAGCTCGTGTGTTTAGCCTGCCGGCTGGCGACCTACCGTTTACGAACCTCAACGGAATCACCCGTTGGCATTATTACACCACGACCAGATCCCACCAACGCGAGAACCTGGGTGACGCCGGGATTTATTTATCCCGGATGCTACTCAGTGCCACTTACGCGGCGACTGGGATAGCATTCCAGTTAATGCTCTTGGCACTTAATGTGCTGTGCGCTGTTTTACGAGAGTCGCGGCTCGGCTCGCCATCCGAGGTGCGCCCGCTCCGTCGAAACCGTTGCATCCCCGTATAGCGAACGATATTATAGCACGTTGAACTATAGCCGAATAGCGCTACACTAATCACCTGTAAGGTTTTACATACGAGCGGAGATTGTGCGTTGAACATAATAGAGCGTCTTGGCGCAATTGTCACTTTGGTTCTGGTCTCGACTCTTATCCTGGTTACTCCCACGACCGCACAGGGAGGCCCCATTGCGCATATTACGTTCCCAATCATGGGGCAAACTATGCGTGGTGATATAAGCATACAGGGCACTGCCACTTCGTCGCAGTTCGCACGATACACTGTAGCTTATGCACCGGAACCAGATCAGACGAACTGGACTGTAATCAATGTTTCGACCATCCAGCAACCTAATGGCATGCTGGCTGTATGGAACACTCAACCTCTACCTGATGGCAAGTATGCACTGCGGTTGCAGGTCACCAACAATGATGGTACAGCGGTTCAATCACTCATTCGCGACCTTAGCTTGGCTAATGCAACAGCCACCGCAACAGCCAGTGCCAATTCCAGTGCGGTCGTGACCGACACTGCCTCAACCTCCAATAGCTTTACTAATGCACTTGGTTTCGATCCTGTTGCTATAGTCAACTCTCTCGATCTATCGGCTATTCCCGGTGCATTTGTAAAGGGTGTGCGCTACACACTTTACGCTTTTGCAGCATTAGGGGTTTATGTTTTGGTCAAATGGATTATTGGCTCACTGCTACACCGCCTATTCCACAAACCAGAAGATTACGGACGTTAGTATATGCAACCGTCATCGAGCACTACCCAGCGACGAATAATCGCAGGCCTGGGTAACCCGGGCAGAGAGTACATACGTTCGCGGCATAATGTTGGCTTCCAGGTTATTGATCGTTTGGCTGCAAAGCATGGTTTGCGATTTAGCAAGATGATGAGCCGTGCCATTATCGCAACCGGGGAAATCAACGGGATAAAAGTGGTGCTGGTAAAGCCTCAAACTTTCATGAATGAGAGTGGTCTGTCGGTCGGTCCAATTGTGAAGTATTACAAGGCAGATTTTCGTGATCTATTAGTCATATATGACGACCTGGACCTGCCTGTTGCGCAGGTGCGGATGCGCAGATTTGGCGGCTCAGGTGGCCATAACGGGATGAAGTCGATTATTGCAAGGGTTGGATCAGATGATTTTCCCCGCCTGCGCATAGGTATCGGACGCCCTCCCGGTCGTATGGATCCGATGGACTACGTGCTGCACTCGTTTTCCGATGCTGATCTTGAGTTAATGGATGAAGCTTACGAGCGAGCTGTACAAGGCATCGAGCGTTGGTTAGTGGACGACATAGATCGTGTAATGAACGTCGTCAATGCCGCTGAAGATCAGAACAAGGGAGAAGGTCGTGAGCCAACAGTAGTATGAATCATTGGCCATCTGTCCATCGCGCGACGATGGCCTGAAGGGTTCCATCAGCCCGCATGCTGTTCAGGATCGAGTTAATCGCGGCCAATAGTCGTGGGTTATCGCGCCTCAGTGCAATCACATAGGGTTGGGGCGCAATGCTAACGACTCGCCAGCCTGTCCGTGTGTCCAATTTGGAAGCAGCCAGCACATTCACGATGGTTGCCTGTGCCTCACCCTTTCGAACTTCATCGATTGAGCTGGCTTCATCATTCACTTCATTGAGTGACACGTTCACGAGACGGCGTTCCCAATAACGTGCCAGGCGATCGGCATTGGATCCCAATGCCACAGCAATCCGTTTATTGGCAAGATCATTTATGGAGCGTATCTCGCTGGTTGATAACGAGACTAATCTTGGTCCTGCGTCAAAATAGGATTCGGTATAGGCAAATTCCGATGTCCGTGAAGGATCAGCGACCACGGCAGAAACGACAATATCAACCTGCCATAAATGAAGAGCGTCGTACATCGAATCGTATCCGACTGGGTCAGTCTGGACGCGCAAACCCATGCGATGTGCTATTTCACCTGTCAGGTCTGCGTCCAGACCCTCCCAGCCATTCTGACTGTAAAAGGAAAAAGGTTGGCTTCCAGGATCAATGCCGACGCGTAAAACACCACGCTGATGGAGGTCAGACCATTGTTTATTTGCAAGTGCCTGTGCCTGTTCTGCCTGGTTAAGAACAACAATCACTGCGACCATAATGATAAGTGGTACTGCAATCAGCCAGTAATACCACTTACCATGAACCTGTACTACCCAGGCCAAACGCCTTCTCACACGCACTGTCGCCTTATCGATTTCCTTCTTTAATGAATAACAACCAGCGTGCCAACCGGAGCCCAGGCAAAGAGCCGCCGGGAAAAGGGAACAGGCAGGTTAATGCATCCATGACTCATCGGATGCCCGAAGTTATGATGCCAGTACGCGCCATGAATTGCGTAGCTGCCAGAGTAGTACATCGTCCATGGCACATTGGGCAAATTGTAGCCAGGGCCACGCATGCGAGTGGATCGATATTTGCGGTAGATGCGGAAATATCCGCGGCGAGTGGGATATCGCCAAATGCCGCTGGAAATGAGCGAACTCATCACGATACGTCCATTTTGCCAGGCATACAGTCGCTGCGAAGCCAGTCTAATCTCAATCCACTTACCTCTGCGCGCTCGAGCAATGATCTCGTTCAATTCGACTTCCGATATCGTTGCCTGCTGGCTAATGCTCGTGACTTCGGCCGGGTTGACAAGAGTGGCATTCATTGCCTGAACTGGTGCCACAGGTGCCAAAGTCGATACCAATACAACTGCGATTGCCAGACCCAAGGCTGTCATGACACTGCGACAGATCCCAGAACGCGACGAACTAAAGACTTGAACCATTAGATCCTCCTGGGGACATAGATGACCGCTCTATGGATGACCATTTTAGCGCCAAATGCATTTATGGAGACTCATTCCTGACAAAACACAGAATACCGTTATAGATTCCCTGCGCTACCTGCTCGGATTTATGCGTCAAGAGATCACGATCGAGATATAGGAATCCGGTCTCGATGATGGCGGCTGGAGTCTTAGCATCGATTTCATAGAAAGCATGATATTGAGTCATGTCGGAAGTTATCGTACTGGCGTCATAACGAAGTCCGGTGGCTGCCTGATAACGTGATCGTATGCACTGTGCCAAATGATCATCAATAGAGGGTATTGCACTTCCATCGGCACGAGCGACCTTAAATCCTGTGGCCTGATCATTGATGTAGGTGCATGAGTCGGCATGAATGGATAGCAACAGAGTTGCCCGGTAACCTTTCAGTCGTGGATCAAACTCGTCAAGGATATCCACTGTATACCCGTGAGCACGAAGGAGTTGTGCTACCCGCATGGCTATGTTGAAATTAACCTGCGCTTCTGTCAGGCCGTCCGGGCAAACCGTTCCACTATCGTTGCCGCGGTGGCCACTGATGAGTCCAATCCGTGTTGAACTGTACGTTGGTGTGATCGTTGCAAGCGCAACAGGCTGGGGAGTGGAGGACACCAGTCGCAGTAGCGCATGAGTGTTGGTCACTATTACGTAACCAACCAGTCCCAGGCCAAGCACAACGAGCAAAAAGACAAACCCACGACGAAGCGAGCGAGGGATGGAGACTGATACCTCGCTGGACCTTGCACGGGAGGCGCGTTTGAAAGGTCCACTTTCTGTCGATACGTTGCTCGACGGGTCGATCACACGATGTGTAGCCACACCAGCCTGACGTTTGGCAGTTTGTTGCGCTCGCCGCACCGATTCACGTTGTACTCTTCGTTGCAGTGGTTCAGAAGGCTTCTTCTTCATTACGATCGTCGTTCATGCACAACTATTCAACATCCTTCGTAATACCCGCATGCTCGGTTGCTGTAACTCGAAGTGAAATTGCCTGTAGAGCTTCTGAGAAGCACCGTTACTCAGCTGTGTATTGAGTGTAATGTATCTGACCTGCCAACTGGATGATAAATGCTTGAGTGCATCCGCCAGGAGAGCCGCACCGATACCGTGCCTCTGCATGTCAGATCTCACTGCCAGGCGCGTGATGTGTGCACCCTGACCATCGGCTGAAGCAAACTGATAACCCACTACCAATTCCTGTTGGATAGCCACTGAGAAATAGACACTCGACTCAAGTGCTTTGATTAGAATAGGCAGAGGATATTGCCATAACTCCTCAAAAGCACTCTGATCAATGGCCAACACATCTGGGAGATCGGCTTGCTTTGCTTGACGCACCATTACATCAGGCGGCACGCTAACTTGGTAACATGCCGTTGCCGGATGGCGACAAATCATAGTAACGACCTGATCGACGCCTGTGAATTGTGCTTCATGCAAGTAAGGTGCCATCCAGCTCATCGATTCGACGATGGCGTAAAGGGAGGTGATGCCTGCATGGAGCAGGCTATCGAAACTATTCTCAAAAAGCAGCTGTATGACACGGGAAGCAGAAACCCCATCCGCTATGGCACACCAGCGCACCCAGGCCACATGAGCATTGCCTTGAAGCATCAATCGATCATTTATATGGGCGTCCATTGGTGTGACAAGCAAGGCACCAACAATGCCTCTGGCCAGTACAGCGGCGGAGAATCCATCATACGAAAGCCAATCATACGGAGTCCACCAGTCCATCCGGTTGAATACACGCCGCTGCTGAACTAACTGGTCAAGTGCAGGTATGCCAAACTCACGCAGCCTTCCAATGCGTAACGCCGGCCGTGGGATGATATCTTGTTTTGGTCTCCTGCCTTCCATGTAAGGCAGACTCTAGCATCCACCTGTGAGCATGTCAAAGTGAAACGAGGAGTAGCTGAATGATTCTGGAGTTAACTGATATGGCTCCGACTGGAGAGTCAATGGGTCGTCTCGACGGCATGGTCGTCTTTGTACCCTATGCCTTGCCAGGTGAGACAGTCGATGTGGAGATTGTTCATCGTCGCCGGACGTTTGCCAGAGGCCGATTGGTAGGGATTGTGCGTTCCTCAAGCCATCGCGTCCAACCACCTTGTCCATACTTCACTGTATGTGGCGGCTGTGAATGGCAACATATAGAAGCATCACAGCAGCTTATATACAAGTCCCGGGCTGTGAAAGAACAACTGAGCCATATCGGCAAACTTCCCGATAGTGTGGTTCAGCCATGTATGGCAGGTCCACTCGTTTATGGGTATCGCAACCATACGCAGTTGGCATTCTCACCGAGTGGAGCTTTGGGTTATCGCCGTGCCAGGTCCTGGCAGGTCGTCGAGATCAGTCAGTGCCTGCTTGTTGACAGCCATTTGAACGAGCTAATCCACGAGATCAACCATATAGGTACACCTCTCAGACACCACCTTGAGCAAATAATCGCAGAACATTCACCGGGTGACCTACGCGAATTGCACTTACGATACGGTGTCCATACTACCGAGTGGCAGGTGATGGTGGAATGGCAAGACAACCAGCTTAGTGTTTTAGATGGTCATATACCAATTCATGAACACATTGACGGATATATGTTTGTCATTTCACCTGGCTCATTCTTCCAGGTCAATACGCATGTAGCCAGCCTTCTCATTTCTGAAGTATTGAATGCACTGGCATTGCAGGGTGACGAGTCTGTACTCGAACTTTACAGCGGGGTGGGATTACTCACCGTTCCCATTAGCGAGCTGGCATCAAGTGTGTTGGGCGTGGAACAGTACCCGGAAGCTGTACAGGATGCCAGAGTTAACCTGGTCTCTCGATCGAACGCACGTATTATCCAGGCTGACGTTAACTCGGCTCTGGATCTGGCAGAAGTTCATTCGACACGCTGGTCAGCCATTGTTGTGGACCCACCACGCTCTGGCATTCCGTACGGTACTCTGATGAAGCTACTTGAGCTGCAGGTGCCGCGTCTCGTATATGTATCATGCGATCCCGCATCTTTGGCACGTGACGCACATGTGTTAAGCACAGCAGGTTATGAGCTAACCCATGTACAGCCACTGGATATGTTTCCACAAACACATCACATAGAGATAGTGGCTGTTTTCACGCACCAGGTTGGTTTTGCACTTCACGCCGGTAGACCGTAAACGTGAGCGTCACATTATCGAAGTAACCCTGTGGTGGATTGTTATCGCTATTTAGCTCCAGACCATTTACCGTAACATCGACTCGCAGCATAGAGGTAAGAATCTCAACCACGCCACCATTTATGGCCAGCACGGCATCACCACGCGCCTTCAGCTTGGTGCGGATGACGGGATCATTCCACGCATATTCGGTGAGGAGCATCTTGGTGGTACTCTGGAAGTCGTTTTTATCGAATACCCATAAGGACAGTGCAGAAACACGCGCTGGACTTTCGACGCCAATACGATCCGCAATGCTCGCACCGCATTCACCAATGAGTTCGCCCATGGAGCCATTAATAGCGAAATCCTCATCAAAGTGATCGTCGCCATGGCGGTACACAGTAGGTGCAAAGGTGGCGAGTGGAGTCTCAGAAGGCGCAACAGGTGCTACAGCCGGTGCGACAGCTGGTGTGGAAGGCGTAAGTCCTGGCTGGGTCGTGGCGACGTCCGGCATCACGCTGGGTGTCAAATCCGGGGGGATGGAATCACGTAATCCTGTATTCACCGGCACTCGTGCAGTATGGGCAAGGTTGGTTGGTGTGGCCAATGCTGGCGTTGTTCGTCCTTGGGTCCAACGATCCACCAGATAAATAGCGCCAAATGCGAGTAACGCCAATAACAGAAGGATAACCAGACCAGCCACTCGCACAGTCGTTCGCTCTATTGCAGGTGCATATTTCGACAGATCGATGATCGGATATCCCCGAGTTTGCTTGGCGTTCACCAGCGCTGCTTCCAGTGATGCCAGAGCAAGCTCGTCGTTTTTGGTGAACTGCCCTGCATCGCCATCAACGCTGTTCTCTTTGGCTGCCACTTTTTGAGCTGATTGCACCATACTGATAGCTTCATCGATCGAGGTGTCGCCAGTGGTCACTCCCAGCACATCAAAAGCAGCTTTCAGCGGGTCTGTGGTACCAGACTGCAGATCGCGCGCATAAACCTCAGCGGCACGGACTATGTAGAAGTCACGGTACTGAGGGGTCATATGAACAGGGTCATTATTGAGGTATTTGGGAGAGGCATTCTTAAGGATCATCGATGCCGGTATCCATGCGGTGTAAAGGTAGGCACCAGCGAATAGGCCGATGATCATACCAGCAACAATGGACGTGAAGATCACAGCGCCACGGCTTTGATTAGCTTTCATGAGCACGCCTCGACTCCTGGCATTTTGATGAGATGTATTCTCATTGCACAAAACGCATTCTACACGTGGATTGGGGCTTGACAAGAAACGCTCAAATCGGTATTCTATGCCCCATTAACTGAATAGCGGGGTTGCCGTTTCGACGGCACCCGGAACCGCACTCTTATCCAGAGAGGCAGAGGGAACGGCCCTGTGAAGCCTCGGCAACCTGAACTCAAGGTGCCAACTCCGACAGCGGACTGCTGGGAGATGAGAGACGGCCATGACATATGAAACTGTTGTTGCCCTCTTATCGCTTGACCAGTGGTAAGGGGGCGATTTCGTTTTCACGATGTTCCTGGTGATGATGCCATATAGACATTGGGGGTTGCCAAGCGAGCAGCAACCCGTCGCTACGATGTTAGTTCACATTAGGTGGTGAGAGAGTGTTGTTGTATTAGTTTATGTTATTGTATGAAGGAGTGAAATGACAGAGAAATATCAGTTCCATTTCGATACACTTGCATTGCATGCCGGGACACAACCGGACCCAACAACTGGTGCTCGCGCAGTGCCCATATACCAGACCACATCATATCAGTTCAAGAGCACAGAACATGCAGCGAACCTGTTTGGTTTACGGGAGCTTGGCAATATCTACACCCGTATCATGAATCCGACTAACGATGTCGTGGAGCAGCGTCTGGCCGCACTGGAAGGAGGAGTGGGCGCATTAGTTACCGCATCGGGACAGTCCGCTGAAACCCTCGCATTGCTCACTTTGGCAAAAGCGGGTGATCACATCGTCAGTTCCGTATCCCTTTATGGTGGTACCTACAACTTACTGCATTACACCTTGCCGCGCCTGGGAATCGAAACAACTTTTGTCGACCCTGCTAATCCCGAAAACTTCCGCCGAGCGATCAAGCCTAATACGAAGGCAATATATGGTGAATCGGTAGGAAATCCAAAACTCGACTTGTTCCCGTTTGAAGCCGTGGCAAAGATTGCGCATGAAAATAGCTTACCCTTGATCATTGACAACACTACACCCTCACCTTATCTGGTGCGACCTTTTGAATGGGGCGCTGACATCATAGTGCACTCCACCACCAAGTTCATCAATGGACATGGTACGTCCATCGGTGGGGCAATCGTCGACAGCGGTCATTTTGATTGGTCCAGGAGCTCCAGGCATCCCGAGTTTAATGAGCCGGATCCCAGCTATCATGGGCTTATCTACTCGCAAGCATTGGGTTCACTGGCTTATATCACAAAGGTCCGCGTACAAATACTTCGTGATATAGGTGCGGCCCAGGCTCCGATAAATTCGTTCCTGAATATTCTTGGATTGGAAACGTTACCCGTGCGTATGGAGCGGCACATTGCCAATGCCAATACGGTTGCGGCGCATCTTGCTCACAACCCGCATGTATCCTGGGTCATTCATCCCAGCTTGCCAGATTACCCCCAGAAGGAAGAGCTGAAACGCATTGCCCCAAAGGGATTAACCGCTCTCATTGGGTTTGGCATCAAAGGCGGACGGGAGGCTGGTCGAGCTTTCATTGACAGTCTGAAGCTCTTCTCACACGTCGCGAATATTGGCGATGCCAAGTCTCTGGCAATCCATCCAGCTTCCACCACACACTCGCAGCTTACAGCGGAGGAGCAAAGAAGTACGGGCGTCACAGACGATTTTATTCGCCTGAGTATTGGCCTGGAAGACGTACGAGATATTATCTGGGATCTGGATCAGGCGCTGGATTGTGCTGTGAATGCAGTGGAAAGCTCTCCCAGTAAACGTGCGGAGCCAGTTCAGGTCGTCTAGGGGGTACCCCACCGCGGGCGTAGGATCAGTACATCTGGTCCTGCGCCCCTATATCTTGCAACATGCTTGTTCAGACTCAGTCTGTCACCTTCCAGCGGGAACTGCGCCTGCAGAGTGGCGCAGTATTGCCTCAGGTCACACTGGCTTATGAGACCTATGGGCAATTGAATCAGGACCGCAGCAATGCGATATACATCTTGCACGCCTTGTCAGGCGATGCCCACGTAGCGGGTTACAACTCATCCGATGACACGAAACCCGGTTGGTGGGAAGATGCCGTAGGCCCAGGTAAAGCCTTCGATACTGACCGGTATTTCGTCATCTGCTCCAACGTTATCGGCGGCTGCCGTGGAAGCACTGGTCCGGCCTCGATAAATCCTGTTACAGGTAAGCCGTATGGCTTGAGTTTCCCAGTCGTTACGGTTGCCGACATGGTCGAAACGCAACGCTGGCTACTCGACTACCTTGGTATCGACCAACTGCTTACGGTAACCGGAGGCAGTATGGGCGGCATGCAGGCACTGCAGTGGGCTGTATCGTATCCGGACCGCGTACGCAGCGCTATGATTCTGGCCAGCACAGCGCGCCTATCGGCGCAGACGATTGCACTGAACGAGGTTGCGCGACAGGCCATTTACGCCGACCCAAATTGGAATCACGGTGACTACTACAATTCGGCACCTCCCAACGCCGGGTTGGCCGTGGCACGCATGATTGGCCACATCACGTATTTGAGCGATACATCGATGCGTGATAAGTTCGGTCGCCGGTTGCAGGAGCGCGAGCGCTTCGGATACGATTTCAATACTGAGTTCGCTGTGGAGAGCTATTTACGCTATCGTGGAAATGCCTTCACTCGCCGATTCGACGCCAATTCTTTCCTGTACATCACCAAAGCGATGGATTACTTCGATCTATCGTACGGCCTGCCTTCGCTGGCTGATGCCTTCGTTACCGCCAAAGCCAAATTCCTGGTCGTCAGTTACACTTCGGATTGGTTATACCCTTCATGGCAGTCGAAGGAACTGGTACGCAGCCTGCTGCAGAATGGTTTGGATACAACCTATGTGGAGATTGAAAGTGATTATGGCCACGATTCATTCTTGCTGGAAGTGGACCGCCTGGCTGAGCTGACCCACGATTTCCTCACCCAACTGGCACCTGCATTGCACCAGACAGTATCGACACCCAACCATATCGCAGCCAACCCATGAGTTCAGGTCCAAACATTGCACTTACCATAAATGGCCACCGGCTTGATCACGACACCATCATCAACATTGTGGAGCCGGGCACGCGCGTGCTGGACCTGGGTTGTGGAGACGGCACCCTATTGGTAAAAATGGTGCAAAGGCGGCAGGTCGTGGCTCGTGGCGTGGAATTGAGCGAAACCAATGTTCGCGCTTGCATCAGTCGTGGGCTGTCTGTTCGTCAGGGTAACATTGAGGAAGGTCTCGCGGATTATCGCAACAAAGCATTCGACTATGTATTGCTCAGCCAGACCTTGGCTTTCCTGGATAGACCGGAGCCGGTAGTGCGCGAGATGTTGCGCGTTGGGAAGCATGCGATTATCTCGTTCGAAAACTGTGGATTTTGGCGAGAACGCCTGCGAGCGCTCCGAGGTGCTGGTGCCGGTTATGAGCTATGCTCAGGTGAGCCTCGCACGAGGGCTATTTCGCTCAGGCAATTCGAGTCGTTTACCAACTGTGTCAATGCGCGTATCGAGCGTGTTTTCTACCTGGGCAATACACATCCCATCCGAGTTCTACCGGTGTTAAGGGCTGTCATAGGGGTGTACGTAATAACGCAGGCTTAACAGTCATTCGCTGACACCTGACATTGTGCTATTCTCCTTGATGTCATGTTTTTTGACCAGGTAACAATTACAGTACAGGGTGGCCGTGGTGGTAACGGGGTCGTAAGCTTCCGGCGCGAAGCGATGGTACCACGCGGTGGTCCGGATGGGGGAAACGGCGGGCGCGGTGGTGATGTGGTGTTGGTTGTGAATCGACATCTGAATACCCTGCGCAGCTTCCAGCAAGCACGAAACTACAAAGCCGACGATGGACATCACGGTCGCGGTAAGAACCAGACCGGGCGCTCTGGCAAAGATTTATTCGTACAGGTTCCACCAGGCACCGTTGTACGCGACGGCAAGTCAAATATCATTCTCGGTGACCTCATTCAGCCTGACCAGCAACTCATCGTTGCTCGCGGAGGCCGTGGTGGGCGCGGTAATGCCGTATTCGCCACACCGAGCAATCAAGCGCCACTAATCGCCGAAAACGGCACACCAGGCGAGTTTCTCGAAGTAGCGCTTGAGTTAAAGCTCATTGCCGATATAGGTCTGGTAGGTTTACCTAACGCAGGCAAAAGCACGCTGCTTTCTGTTCTGACTGCTGCTCATCCAAAGATCGGCGATTATCCTTTCACAACACTGCAGCCGAACCTGGGTGTAGCCATGATTGATGAGGTTCGCACGGTGGTGCTTGCCGACATTCCAGGCTTGATTGAGGGTGCCAGCGAAGGCGCAGGGCTCGGACATGATTTTCTGCGACATATCGAGCGTACACGTGTTCTCATCCATCTGCTGGATGGCTTAACGGTAGATCCGGTACGAGATTACCAGGTCGTTCAGGATGAGCTGGTGGCATTCGGTCATGGCTTGGACCAGAAGCCTCAAATTCTAGCCATGACAAAGATGGACTTGCCGGATGCTCAAGCTGCGTTTGAGTTGTTTTGCCAATCCGATAGTGCCACGGACGTCTTAAAAGCCTGCCTGCCCATCTCAGCCGCAACAGGACAGGGGACCCGTGATTTACTGTACCGGGCAGTGCAGCAACTCGATCAACTCCCTACCCCCGAATTACAGGAACCCGAACCGATCTTGCGTATGGCACCAGGTGATGAGCCTTATGTTGTGCGCCGGGAAGGTGGCGGATTCCGGGTTGAGAGCCCCATGCTGATCAAACGCGTAGAGACGACACGTTGGGATCTGGATGACGCTGTGCAGCGTTTTCAGCATTTATTGGAGCGTACTGGTATCTCGGCAGAGCTTGAGCGCCTGGGCGTAAAAACGGGGGATACGGTGTATATCGGAGACTATGAGTTGGAATGGGTGGAGTAATACGTCATGGTTTACGATGCACGGACCGGTCTATTCTGTATTGCTACAATTTTGGAGCGCAAGAACCTGACACTCTGCTCGACCTGATCTTCACGAAGTGTATGCAAGATCAGTGGACCGTTGTAACCAGACGCTCGTAGTAGGTCTAGATACAGGTCGTAATCCAATACACCTGTGCCGGCTGCACCATGCACGTCCGGTCCGCCTGCCATCAGGTCCTTTGCATGGACTAAAGCCACATCGTGTCCGAGCAGGTCAAACGCATCGTTCAAAATCATCTGCATATTCTCTCGTTCAGCGACGTGCAACAGATTCGATGCGTCCATGACGACGCGGAGTACCGGTGAACCAATCTCATCCAAAAGGCGTCGGGCTTTGGGAGCACTATCGATCACATTGGATAGTTCTGGCTCGACACCGATTTGTACACCAGCATCTTGTGCCAGCACAACCGCTTGCCTTATATAGAAGATCAGGTCGCTCCAGGCTTCCACTGTATCGTTGTCAGCGTGCTTTCTCCACATATTCTGTGCATCGCGCGTCCCGGTACATACGGTAATGACTCGAACACCTAACCCATCGCACGCATTAATGAGGACGCGCAGGCGTCGTAATCCTTCCTCGCGATGTGCTGGGTTCGGGTGGATCATGTTGTAGGTGCCTGATATGGCACTCATCGTCAGGTTGCGTTCGTCGAAAGCATCACGGATGCGATGAGTCAGCACGGATGGAATCTGATCCGGTAATGTCGTCAAGCCTGCGCAGGCCATATTGAACTGCACAAAGTGGATGCCGTGTTGTTGCACGGCATCCAGCGTCGCCTCGAGTGTGGCTCGAGGGAATATCTTGGCAAATATCCCAACGTCCATTACGGCCCTACCCTTTAGCCAACTTTCACCGTCACCATACCAAATGGCGGAATATCAACACTTAATACACCATCTTCCATTCGGGCGCTGTTATGACCCACTGGTTGTTCCATCAAGTCAGTCTGCACGGCTGCAGCGTCTGGTGCGCACAGCACAGGGCTCAGCCGTATCCTGGCCCGGGCACCTTCTCCGCTCGTTTCGTACAGGCGAACGACCAGGGCGCCGGAATCCTCAGCCTGTTTCATACCGCTTAGCACAACATTGGAGGTCAGGACTTCAGCATACCCCGCCTGCGCTGGCAGGTCACCCATGTGCACATCAGTGCTGACCACATCAAATGGTTGGTTAAACGCATATCCGGCGCGCGTCGCATCCGCTACTGTCCACGAACCGTCGTGCGGTTGTATAGCGAAGCGGATCAAATGCTGACCTAATTCCGGAAGTGGATCCGGATCATAACTGGAGCGCAGCAGGGTCAGACGGATGGTATTGCCATCAACCTGGTAACCATATTTAGAATCGTTAAGGATTGTGGCGCCACACGTTACAGGACTGCCGCCATGTACGCCAGAAAGATCAGCCCACTTCTGTGCGGGGACGTCTCCTGGTGCAGGGTCCACAGCTTCGCTATTAGGCCAGTACGCACCGCCTAACCAGGAAGTATAGGAAGATAGCGCACGTGGATTCGTGGTTCGCTCCACGTACCCATTCGGACACTCAAACTTGGCTGATGGGTCTTGCACAGCCAGTGGGAATGCTACACGTAACATTGGCACGCCCACTTCGGCAGATCCGCGTTCCAGCCAATTCACCTCAAGGGTAAAGTCTATCCTTGGAACACCAGCCATGAGCGAAATAGTCAAACTGAACTGGCTGTCGTGTATGGTATGCCGTGAACGGATCGATGCCACGTGCGGTCCACGAGCGGGGCAATCGAGAGTTCCCCCTGTAATAAAGGGATGTACATCTTTGATCTGTCCCATCACCCAGGCTGTCATCGGATGAGGCGCCTCCAGGTAGTATTCCAGAATCCCCAGTTTCTTGCCTGGCGCAACCAGGTCCAGCCCGGAACGCTTGTCGATCAATTGAGTAATAGCGCCAGACTCCTGCTCAACTACGACCTTTATGAACTCATTTTCAATCGACCCTTTCCCATCGCACGTGCAGGCGCCATGCAGGTCACCATCCGGCAAGTAAGGAGCGCTATACACTGCGTAAGTTCGCCAGCCCAGGCCTGGAACGTTGTGCGCTGGCCAGGTCACTCCGATGTAGTTGTGCCCCCAATAGTTGCCACGCTCAGTTACCTGGGCGGGGAGTACGTGACCTTTGTCATCAGCCACACGCAGATGCTGGCCTGCCCAGGTGCGATCCCACAACCGAGTTGTTACCAGCTCAGTTCGCGGCCATGTGTTGAGGTTGAAAACCACGAAGGGGTCACTTACATCTCCTCCTGCCCCGCGGCGTGAGAGACCGCCTTCTATAGCTACGTCTCCAGGTCCCCCTCCGACGTCATACTTTTGCTGCGGTAATCCATTCAGGTGATGTTGGTTAACACTCGATACGTCGACGCGGCTGGCGATCCTGCGCAAGCCACGCGTCTTGATCATACTCGTATGTGCCATGATCTCTTGAAAGAGCCCCTGCGCATACGTATAGGTGGCATGCACTCCAGAACCAGGCAGGATATCGTGGAATTGGTTGAACATTGCATGACGCCAGGCCAGGTTGATCTCGTCGGTCGGGTATGCCATTCCTGCGAGCCCTTTGGCCAACAACGCCACAGCTTCGGCGCTGGTGAGCGCAACCTCGCTTCTGCGATTGGCCAGTTTGATATTACTCTGGGCTGTATAGCAGCCCTCAAAAACGTAATTCAATTCCGCGTCCACAACGGGTAATGAGTGTGCCTTCTGCTCGGCGGCATTAAAGAACACCTCGGTGGTACTCAACTTGATGGTGGGATACAGTG
Source organism: Chloroflexota bacterium (assembly GCA_021788625.1). Classification (GTDB taxonomy): domain Bacteria; phylum Chloroflexota; class Anaerolineae; order J036; family Brachytrichaceae; genus CAIXPS01. Next base: position 9,005 of record JAJYKL010000046.1, on the reverse strand, counting down.
GCCAGGTCGCCATTTCGCGTGCGTTCAGCAGGTCACGCCGTGTAGGCCCACCGCCGTGGTCACCTACTCCATAAACGAATAGAAAGTCTTTCAGCCCTGTTGCCTGTTCAAAATCAAACAAATGATTGGTGATCGACGCGTCAATCCGGCCGTTGTATCCTCGGAGACGGTCATCAAACACGAGAACGCGTGATCCATCTTTTGCTTGCCACCAGAACAACATCGGACCTGGCCCAGCGCGATGCAGGTAGTAACGGCGTATTCCAGCCTGGTTCAAGATCATGGGCAGGGTATGGGCATGCCCAAAGGTGTCGGGCTCCCAGTCGATTTTGACTGCATCGTATGCCAATCCGAGCTCTTGCTGAACAAATCGTTTTGTATAGAGGATATGACGGCAAAGTATTTCACCCGAGGCCAGATTCTTATCACCTTCTACCCAGTGATTGGCGGTCACCTCCCATCGGCCTTCAGCCACACGCTGCCGGACCTTTGCATACAGCTCCGGTAAATAATCTTTCATGATCTGATAAACAGATGCCTGACTTTGCGAGTAGTGAAAGTCGGGGAATTCATCCATCAGACGTTCAACTGTGGTGAAGGTGTCATTCGTGGTGGCAACCGTCTCCGGCCAGCTCCACATCCAATCCATATCAATATGACCATGACCCACGCAATGAATGGTGTATTGCTTGGCAGCTCTGGATAATGCAGGTAGTGACGCCTCGGCATTTTCCACCACCTGGTTGACATCTCCTCCACTCGAGACCGCTGCACTAACCTGTGCTAGCGCGTGGTGAATCATTGCCTGCCATTGGGTGCGCTCGTCAGGGTGCGCGTCAGCCAGTGCGGAGCAAAACATCATCTCAGATCGAAAACGCGCCAGTGCCCGTCCAGCAATCTCAACCGAGCGGTCGAGTGACTGGAGCGATTCCTCAAATTCATAAGTCTTTTTTGATTGATTGGATGCCATGCCGCAAGTATCACCCAGTTTGTCATGTTCACAAATCAGAGCTCCCGTACATAGAATGACGTCCGTGCAACTTTGTGAATGCTCAATAAAATACAAATGTAATTACAGACTCGGATCACAGCAGGTGCAGCATGAAGACATACGCAATTGCAGGTGCCAGTAGCCGTGGGCTCTATATGTACGGCAAGGCCATCGCCGGACCTTACCATGAGACAGCACGTCTGTTGGGCGTATACGATATCAACCCCGTACGCGCACATCTCCTCAGTCGTGAATGCGGTGATGTGCCCGTATTCACCAGTTTCGATGCGATGATGCAGCAGGCTCACCCAGAGTGCGTCATTGTGACGACGATGGATCGTTACCATCACGAGTACATCATTCGCTCGCTGCAGGCAGGTTGCGATGTCATTAGCGAAAAGCCTATGACCATCGACGATGCCCGTTGCCGCGCCATTCTGGAAACTGAGCGCCAAACCGGCAAGCGAGTTGTTGTCACATTTAACTATCGTTTTGCGCCCTATGTGACTCGTGTCAAGGAGCTGCTACGGGAAGGAGTCATTGGACGGATCTTAAGTGTGGACTTCGAGTGGTTTTTAGATACACGGCACGGCGCAGATTATTTCAGACGCTGGCATCGCCGCAAGGAAAACTCCGGCGGTTTACTTGTCCACAAGGCCACACACCACTTTGACATGATTAACTGGTGGTTGGAAGACGAGCCGCGCACCGTCTTTGCGACCGGCACCAGGCAGTTCTACGGACCCACGCGCTCAGAACGTGGCGAACGGTGCAGTACTTGTCCGCATCTTCATACATGCGAGTTTTATGTAGACTACGCACACGACCCACACATGCGAGCCCTGTACTTTGACGCTGAAACCGAAGATGGTTACTTTCGCGATCAATGCGTGTTTTCTGAAGACATTGACATTGAAGACACCATGAACGCGACCGTCCAGTATCGAAGCGGCATAAGTATGAGTTACTCCTTGGTCGCTCATAGTCCATACGAAGGGTGGCGTGTTTCACTCAGCGGGATAAATGGTCGCCTCGAGGCTCAGGAGTATCACAGTGGGAGTCACACGGGCGATGCAACCCAACTGGTCGAAGTCTACAATCGCCGTGGTGAGACGGTGACGTACGAAATTCCGAAAGCCGCGGGGAACCACGCTGGCGGCGACGAGCGACTGTTGGAGCGACTGTTCAGCGAGCGCGAAATCCCGGACCCACTTGGACACATGGCGGGCTCCAGGGCTGGCGCGATGTCCATCTTGATCGGTATCGCAGCCAATAAGTCCATTGCGTCGGGATCACCCATACATATAGAGAACCTTCTTAAGGAGTGAAAAAAACTTTACGCGCTATAACTGTGATGACATGGCTGGCAAGTGGTCATACCGTGTTTTGCAGTGAGGTGCATGGGCTAACAGGGAGGCATAAGGATGAACCATCAGCGTGTTTACAAGGCGCTCTGTATTCACTGGGATCACCACCCCGAAAGTGACGCGCAGCATTATGGCGCGGGTACTGACGCTAATCAAATTCGGCAGTATCTGCAAATGGTGCAACCTGATGTCACGCAATACCATACCATTGGATGCTACGGTTATGCCAGCTTTCCCTCCCATGTCGCACCGGTTGTTCCTGGTTTGCATAATGACCCGTTAAGGATATGGGCCGACACGTGCTCAGAACTCGGTGTGCCCTTTGGCTGCTATGCGGCAGCATTCGATTGCCGGTCACCCGTACCGGTGCCTCAGTGGCGCACAGTGAACCGTGCAGGTCTCATCTCAGAACATGACTATTGCCCCAATGGTCCATGGACAGAAGCCTTCTTCATCCCCTTTCTACTCGAGGTGATGGATCGCTATCATCCAGTACATTTCTGGCTGGATGGAGTGTGGCTGCCCTCGGATCGTGCCAACTATTGTTTTTGTGAATACTGCCAGCAGCGTTTCGCACGACAATATGGCCGGTCCATGCCTGTTTCACCGGCTCCGTCCGATTGGATCGATCTCCAGGAGTTCCACGAGCGATCATTGGACGAGGCCGTTGGCCGCATCGGACGAACCATTAAAGGACACGATCCGTCCATATTGCTGGCATGCAATTCACTCTATTTCTTCAAGGATGGACGCCGGCCTGTGCCCGAGGTGGATTGGGTAAGCTGGGATGTACTGAACACGCCCAACCTTCACCGCGCATCGTTCGAGAGCACCTATCTCAGCACTGTGGGTAAACCAGCCGACATCATGATCTATGACCAGGGTATCGTGCGATGGCAGCCAGACCTGCTGCGCCGGTCGAGACCTTTGGCGCAACTCTATACCGAGGCAGGCATCCTGTTGGCGCATGGTATTCGCGTGAACCTCTGGCATGATCCGCTTCCAGATGGCAGCATCCTTGCCGATAAGGCTCGAATCGCACAGCAGGTGGCGCACTTTGTCCGCCAGCGTCAGGAATGGTGTGTTGACAATGAGAGCTTCGCCGAAGTGGCAGTGTTGGCCAGTCGGCTGGATCACCTGAGTAATTCACACCATCAGGAAATGGTGGTACGCGCGATACAGCAGGCACTGCAAGAAGCACACATACCGTGTGATGTAGTGCATGATGATGTGCTACTCAATCGACTGGTGCAATATCACCTGGTCATATTGCCAGAGACCGAGGCACTTAACCTGGATACCGCACAGTGGCTCCACCAATATGTGCAGGATGGAGGCGGACTGCTGATCATAGCTGCCCGGCCAATAGAGGAGCCTCCTCACTGGCATGATGCTTTGTTCGGCGAGAACATGGGCTTCCAGTTCCGCACCGAACCGGATGGTGCATTGAAAGGTGAAGCGGGTATGCAGGGCACGCTCTCTCAGGATGGCGAATTCGTTCCGTTGGGTCATCATCGATATGACCTGCTGGGAAACTGGCGCAGCCTGATACCGTACACCGATGAAACGCCAGCTCTGGCAGAATTGACCATCGGTGATGGTCGCATCCTGATCATCACTGGTGAGGTTATTAGCGAATATGCGCAATCACATTGGCCACCACTCAGGAGTTGGATCGCCAGAGCTGTGTATAACAGTATTGGCTCGGCGCAGCAAGTGGAGATGAGCGGCCATCCTGGTATCGAGCTGGTGGTAAATCGGCGCGGCAATGATCTCTACGTTCACCTGGTGAACCTGACACCGGGTACTTCCTTTGGCTCCAGTGACGAGGTGTTTTTCGATGAAGTGCCAACCTGCCGGGACATACAACTGGTAGTTCGGCCACCGCGCAGACCAACTGACATCACACTTCTTCCAGATCAGACCAGTCCGCCAACCAGACTGGTGAATGGTGAATGTCGCGATACGGATGAGCGTTGTACCCTGTATATCAGCATACCCGAACTGACATACCATTGTGCTATCCGGTTAACTGGAGCGATTGGTGAAAACAGCCCTCGTCCAGCCATGTCATGATGCTTGACTCAGCTTTGTGAGACAGAACGTCCAGGAGAATACGATGGAAAGCCATCCACCAGCAAACCAGGCTATTGCCGAGCAGGTGCAAAGTACGCAATTCGTCGACACGCATGAGCACCTGTTGGAAGAGTCGCAGCGCCTGCACGGGCTGTCATATGGTGCGCCTCTCTTCACCTGTGACGATTGGGCTTACCTGTTCGTCCACTACGCACTTGATGACCTGACTGTAGCTGGAATGCCAATCACCGAGGCAGGGCGCTTCACTTCGCCCGATGTATCAGCGCGGGAAAAGTGGACGCTTTTTGCTCCCTACTGGCCCAATATAAGGCAGACTGGTTATGGCAGGGCAGTGCTCCTGAGTATTCGAAAACTCTTCGGAGAAGACGAGCTTTCGGCCGAGAGTGTTGAGCGTATCACCGATCATCTCCGCAAAGGTGTGCAGAAAGGTTACTACTATCACATCTTGCATGATGTAGCCGGTGTCGAATCATGCCAGGTGAATTCACTGGATCGTACTTTTCGCGTTACAGAATACCCGGATTTATTGTTCCAGGATCTAAGCACGATTCCTTTAGGCAGCGAGGTGAACCTAGATACCCTGCGACGCGAGACAGGTTTGCCAATTTCGGACTTGCAGGGGGCTTATCAGGCTATCGATTGGTACTTCGAGCAGTATGGCCAGCAGGCGATCGCCACGAAAAATCAAAGCGCTTATGCTCGTCGCCTCAATTACGCCCAAGTCACTGCGGAAGAGGCCGCACCACTTTTCGAACGTCTAGCCAGGGGTTACGAGATCAACGCTAATGAGCTCAAAGCGATCCAGGATCACCTCTTTCGCTATACCGTGTCACGGGCGACAGCTTACGGCTTGCCAGTAAAGTTGCATACAGGCTACTATGCCGGCACCGGTTCCATGCCACTCGAACGTGTCAGCCGGAATCTACAGGACTTGTGCCCGTTGTTGCAGGACTTCCCCAATACTACGTTTGTCTTGATGCATATCACTTATCCTTATCAGGATGAACTGATTGCATTGGCCAAGCACTATGCTAACGTCTATGTTGATCTATGTTGGGCCTGGATTGTCAATCCAGTGGCTACGGTTCGGTTCGTAAAAGAGTTCCTGGCAGCCGTGCCAGCCAACAAGCTTCTCACCTTTGGCGGAGACTATACGGCTGTTGAGAACGTCGTCGGCCACGCAGAGCTCGCACGGCATGGTTTGATTCAGGCATTGAGTGAGCTGGTGGTAGAAGGCTGGCTCAGCGAACATGAGGCAGTTTCACTCGTCGAACCGCTGATGCGAGGCAACGCCTACGCCACTTTTCATATTACCGAGAAAGCAGCTCTATCCGCGAGCCTCACAAAACCAACGCAGTAAAGCATGTTGCTCACCATTGGAACGATATGAAGTATCAAGGCAAGCACCCTATTTTTGACTCTGCGCACACACACACCTACCCACTATCAGCGCGTCAGAACAAAGTACACTGGACAAACCTCGTCACACCTCAGACCGTACTGGAACAACCCGCATGCGATTCCCTCATCGCTGCGTCTGTTGAGCCTGTCGCGCAGGCGATCGTGCGCGCCAGAGCGAATGGGTGGCCTGTTGTGCTCTTCAGTGGTGCACATGTTCTGAAGAATGGCTTCGGGCCGCTGATCATTGACTGGATGGAACATGGCGTCATCACTCTTTATGCCGTCAACACAGCCGGTACGATTCACGACTTTGAACTGGCTCTTAATGGTGAGACGAGTGAAAATGTACCCAACGTTCTGGGACGTGGCGAATTCGGTATGGCTTACGAATTCGCATACCTTAACGAAGCCATCAGTGAAGGCAATCGGCAGGCGCTGGGCTACGGCGAGTCACTCGGTTTGTTGATCACCAACACTCAATTCCGTGAGACAGTGTTGCAGCGAGCATGGCGAGAGGGAGCTCCCCGCACGTTTTTGCATCCAGAGATCAGTGTGCTGGCCGCATCGGCTCGCACAGGCTTACCCATGACGGTGCACGCCATCATTGGGGGTGATGTGATCGATCAACATCCCAGCTTCGATGGAGAGGCTAAAGGGGGTACGAGCGGACGGGATTTTCTTATTTTTGTCGAGCACATCCGGCGCTTCCGGAAGGGAGGTGTGTTCATCAATATGGGTTCGGCAGTCATCGGACCAGAGGTATTCCTGAAGTCCATTTCGATGGCATCCAATGTCGGTGACGGACCTTCTTCCGATCTAGTCACAGCAGACTTCGACATCCGACCCATGCACCTGGAAGCGATGACCGATGAACGCCACTATGCCTATTATTTCCGGGATCAGAAGAGTATAGTGACTCGTATCCCGCACGCTTTTGGAGGGCACGGTTACTACGTTCAGGGTGATCAGCTCGTTACCTTTCCCGAGCTATTCCGTCAAGTAGCTCGAGGAAGATAGACGATGAATACGTTTTTCCCGACCACTGGTGAGATTGAAGAACTGATGCGAGCAATCGCTCAGGTCCGCATCGGCGTGCTGGGTGACTTCTGCCTGGATGCTTACTTTGAGATCGACTCCCGGGTCGAAGAGTTTTCCATTGAGACAGGCAAGCGGATACAACACGTGCGCCGGCAGCGCTACAGTCCTGGCGGTGCCGGTAATGTGGTAATGAATCTTCATGCCTTGGGAACAGGCGCCATTGAGATATTTGGCATCGTCGGAGACGACCTGTTTGGTCGTGAAATGGTACGCCAGTTCAATGACCTGGGTGTTAAGACACACGGTTTGATCAGTCAAAGCACCGAATGGGACACCGCCGTCTATGGAAAGCCACTGCTGGACGGCGAAGAGCAGCAGAGATTGGACTTCGGTCCTTGGAACACTCTATCCCACGTCAGTTGGGAGCGTTTACAGCAGGATATTACCAACGCACGTGAACATCTCGACTTCCTGATCGTGAACCAGCAACTGCCACTTGGATGGTGCAATGAAGAACGGGCTGAGTGGATGCGCAATGAACTGTGTACTAAATGGGATGGCCGGCACCTGGTCGATGCAAGGCACTTTGTACGTGCATTCAGGGGTGCTGCGCTTAAGTTAAACCAGCAGGAGGCATCTTCACTATTTGGTCAGCAAGTAGATCCCACTCACAACACCGACCTTTCCGACGACGAAGCACAAACTCTTGCAAGCGAACTGGGACACTTGAGTACAAACCCCCAATTCATGACGCGGGGAGAACACGGGCTCATAGCCATCCAGTGTAGTGATCTCTCAGTGATCCCAGGGGCTCAAATCACAGGTCCAATCGATAGTGTAGGGGCAGGTGACACGGTAACAGCCATGCTGGCCGCCTGTGAAGCGGCTGGCGTGGCACCCGCACGCGCAGCAGTGATGGCTAACCTGGCTGCCTCTATTTCAGTTCAAAAGCTAAAACAAACCGGTACAGCCAATGAATCGGAGCTAATTCGTGCCGCACACCAACTTGCTTACGTTTATCACCCAACCCTGGCTGACGAGGTGCGCCAAGCCACATTGCTGGGAACGAGTGAAATCGAGGTGGTGGACCGTAACGCTTTGGCGAACACGGCAAGATCCATGAATTTCAATGTAGCCGTGTTTGACCATGATGGAACCATTTCCACATTGCGCCAGGGCTGGGAAAACGTGATGGAACCGGTCATGGTTCGCTCAATCCTGGGCGAGAAATATCGCACTGCCGAGAGTAACCTCTACCAGCAAGTCCTGCAACGTGTGCGGGATTACATCGAACAGTCTACAGGCATCCAAACCATCGCACAGATGGATGCATTAGTTCAATTGGTGGACGAGTTTGGCATCGTTCCGCCTCAACAGCGACTGGATGCCTGGGGTTACAAAGCGGTTTATAACCAGGCTCTGATGCAAATGGTTGGCGATCGGCTGGCACGGTTGGAGCGCGGCGAACTCGATGCCACGGACTTTACAATGAAAAGTGTCGTGCCTTTCCTGAGAGTTCTGCATGATCGAGGCATACTTCTGTACCTGGTCAGTGGAACAGATGAGGCGGACACCATTCACGAAGCCGAAGTATTGGGCTATGCCGGCTTGTTTGAGGGACGGATACTGGGTGCCAAACCAGGCAGCCGTATGGATGCCAAGAATCAAGTTCTCTCGGACATCCTGCAGTCGATGTCTTCGGGCAAGCGATTTGTTGTTTTTGGAGACGGGCCAGTCGAGGTACGGCTCGCACGCCGCTACGGTGGGTTAGCAGTCGGAGTAGCCAGCAATGAAGAACGCCGCTTCGGTCTTAATCCAATAAAAAGACGCCGGCTGATCCGTGCCGGCGCCCATTACATCACTCCGGATTTTACTCAGTGGCAGTATCTCGTGGCGTTATTAACAGGGCAGAACCAGACATAGGTGCCACTGGGAATCGAAGTGCCTCATGCTTGTGGCGGCGGGTAATTGCCCTCGCGACGCCATACATCGAGCATCAAGTCGTAACGGTTTAGGTGCATACCTGTATAAATACAGTTGGATGTGGAGAATATGTACCCTCCACCTGGCATGCCGCTGCGTAATGCATAACGGGCGCTCTCGCGGACCTG
>JAJYKL010000045.1 GCA_021788625.1 Chloroflexota bacterium | reverse complement strand
TTCACCAGCCTTGACTTACCTGGCCACCGTACGAGCCGGTTGCCTGGTGACGAACACGCTCTCACCGCGTGATCGCGTGTTATAGATGAAGTACACCGCTCCGAATACCAGCCAGATCATTGTCGCAGCGATCGCCATAATGGCCGCTGCACCCGTGTCGCCACCGCCCAGAACGCTCAGATAGATCACCGCCACCAGCATGAGCAGATTGGTGATCAATCCCAGTAAGGGGATGATGAAATGTTTCATGCTATGGAATTGTGGTGTTTCGCGGAATGCAATGAACGTGATCGCATTAGTGAACCCATAGAGCAGGAAGGTGCCGATATTGGAGAGCAGGATCACCGCCGTGAGGTTACGAATGGAGAGCACACCGAACGCTCCGATCACGGCTGACACGATGCCCATCAGAAGCACGCCGATGTGAGGCGTGGCAAATCGCCCGTGAAGCATCCCCAGGATGGCCGGCACCTCCCGATCCTTGCCAATCGCGTAGGTCATGCGCACACCTGTGTTCATGCACGATAATACCGACCCGGCCACCGCGATCACCACCGTGCTGGCCACAATCACCGTCGCGACGAGCGCTGCTGAATCACTGCCATGGAACAGGTTTTTGATCAGGCTCGCCACCATGTCGCCCATCGGCGAACCGGAAGCGGCGGCTGCAGCCATGCCGGTTATCACCTGGCCTGCACCATTCGTTCCGGTGTATCCGTTATTGATCCAGGCATTCATGGCGAAATACTCAAACAGGTAGCAGAACAGGCCTTGGATGATGAGCGACAGGATGATGCCGCGCGATACATTCTTCGGGTGCACCGTCTCAGCCGAGAGCGCCGTAGCCGTCTCAAAACCTACCAGCAACAGGATGGCGATCGTCGATTGGAAGATCACACTCGACAGGTTGTGGGGAACGATGATGCTGATCAGGGTGGGATGCACGAACGTCACATGGGTGGGGTTGAGGAGGCGAAAGGCCAGCGCCATGATCGATACCACCACCAGAGAGACGATCTGAATGATATTGATGGCGATGGCCGCGTTGGTCGAGCTGCTGATGCCGCGGAAGGCGATGCTGGCGATGCCAGCCGATACCACCACCGAGATGAGAATCTGCACGAACGGTGACAGAGGCACACCGAATTCGCTGAAGATATAAACCAGCAGCGTTGCCAACGTCGCGACCAGCACACCCGGATATACCCAGTAGTACAGGTGCGAGATCCAGCCTACCGAGTATTTGGCCAGGCGCGCCCACCGGTGCATGGAGGCCGATTCCTTATCCAAGAAAGCCTTCTCGGCAAAAAAATAGGAAGAGCCTGTGCCGGCGTGGGGGTATTGGGCGCTGAGCATGGCGTAGGAAGATGCCGTCAGGAAGGCGATCACCAGCGCCAGGACGAGTCCCGGCCACATATCCAGTGCAGTAGACGCGCCTGATGGATCAGTCTGAGCCGCCTGAAGCTGGTAGGTAATCCATAGGAATGCACCGGGTGCAATCAGAGCCATCACGTTCACCGTAACGCCTGTCAGCGTCAGCGACTTCTTTAATTCCACTTGAGTGGTCATTTCGTCACTCCGAAAAGGTTGATAACGGACGGCATCGAATTGAGGGGTGCCCCCGCATTCGGTCGTCCTGGTTCGATCTGCGCGTCATAGCGCTCAGCGTGCAGAAATCGAGCTTCGCCCTTCGGCGGCGCATCATGGCACTAATGGCAGAGCAGCGCTCTTTTTAAGGGTTGCACCTCCCACCTTCCTAATATTCACCACATGGCTACCTGGGCTGGGGTGAAAATAAAAAACGCCTCCGGATAATCATGTATCCGGAGGCTGCGAGACCTCGAAACAAATTGAAATCAGCCGGGGTAAGGATGGAAAACTGGAATGGGTACAAGCAGTGGTAGACTCCCAGCTCCTCGAGCCCTTACGCGCAATGGGTGTCATTGTAAGAGTTGTGGAATAATTGTCAAGATTGCAGGTGCTCTTTCAGATTGCGTTATAAAGAAAGCAATCGTAAAATTCCAAAAGTGCAACTCGCAAGTTTCATGCAGGAGGTGAGCTTCATTGAGCACAGGCACAAATAAAGAGCTCTACCTGGAGGAACGCCGTCAGGAGATCTTGCGGCTCGTGCAGCAAATTGGCCGCGTTTCTGTCAACGAGCTTAGCCAGCAGTTTGGCGTATCGGAAGTGACCATCCGCGCCGACCTCCAGGCCCTGGCCGACTACAACTTGCTGGTGCGCACCCATGGCGGAGCCGTACCGGCGGGGCGGGGATTGCCGGAGCTATCGCTGTCGTTGCGGCAGCAGCAGCAGGTGGTGGAAAAGAGCCGCATTGGCGAGGCCGCTGCACAAATAGTGCTGGACGGAGACTCCATCTTCCTGGATACGAGCAGCACCGCACTCGCCATCGCACAACGCCTGAAGCAACACCGGCACCTGACAGTAATCACCAATAGCCTGGCCATCGCCCAGGAGATGCTGGATGCGCCGGGTGTGGCCGTGGTCATGCCAGGCGGGCAACTGCGGCGCGAGACGGCTTCGCTGATCGGGGCAGACGGGTTGGAGATTTTGCACAAGTTCAATATTCAGCGCGGCTTTTTTGGCGCGCATGGATTAAGCGTACCTGAAGGTCTGACCGACGTCAGCGCAGCCGAAGCCGAGGTGAAGCGCCCGCTGGTGGCGATGTGTAAACAGGTGGTGGCCGTCCTGGATGCAACCAAATGGGGTCGCGTAGGCCTGGCCAGTTTTGCCAGCCTGGACCAGATCGACATGGTTATTACGGACACGCTTGCGCCGGCTGAGCGCATTGCCGAAATACACGCAGCCGGTATCGAAGTTGTTATCGTCTAGGCAGTGTATCGCGACGGAAGATAGGAGAATTGAGACTAAGGAAATGAGGTTTCAAATATGACAGTAGCAAGTCCAGAGTTGGGTATCGCCGAAAAGACATCGGCGATGATCGAAGAGCAGCAACTGACACGCGACGAGGTGCTGGGTTACCTGCGTCAGATGATGGAGATCCGTGCCCTGGAAAACCAGATCGCCGAGTTCCTCGGCAAGGCGGTATTGAAAGGCGCCTCGCACCTCTACGCGGGTGAGGAAGCCGTCGCCGTGGGCGCCGTTGGAGCGCTGGGCGATAACGACCTGGTCACCAGCACGCACCGCGGTCATGGCCACGGTCACGCGCATGGCGACAAGTTCGCAAAGACTCCCGAGGCCAAACAGGAACACTACAACAAAATGATGGCGGAGGTGATGGGTCGGGCTACCGGTTACTGTAAGGGCAAAGGTGGCTCCATGCACATCGCCGACGTGGTACACGGCAACCTGGGAGCTACCGGCATTGTAGGCGGAAATATCGCCGTGGCCACCGGCGCGGCGCTGGCCGAGAAGATGATGGCCACGAATAAGGTGGTGCTGTGCTTCTTTGGCGACGGCGCCGTGAACGAAGGCAGTTTCCATGAATCCATGAATATGGCTTCCATCTGGAATCTACCAGTGGTCTACGTTTGCGAAAACAACATGTATGGCATGTCGGTGCCGTGGGAAACCGTAACCAAGCTGCCGGATGCCGCTGCACGCGTCTGCGCCTATGGCATTCCCAGTGAGGTTGTGGATGGCATGGATGTGCTGGCTGTACACGGGGCCGTTAAAACGGCTGTGGATCGCGCTCGCCGGGGCGAGGGACCGACATTTATTGAAGCCAAGACCTATCGCTACTTTGGCCATTCTCATTCCGACCCGCGTGCGTACCGCACCAAGGAGGAGGAAGCGGCGTACAAGAAGCGCGACCCCATCAACGCTCTGCGCGATGGCCTGATCGCCGTGGGATGGTTGAAAGATGACGACTTCGACAAAATGGGTGAGACAGTACAGGCTAAACTCGCGGAAGCGGTTAAGTTCGCTGAAGTGTCGCCTGAGCCCAACCCAGACCAGCTGGAAACGGACGTGTTCGCTCCTGCCAGGACTGTACAGGCCGATGTTGATACGGACCGCCGCCTGAGGCAGGCTATCCGCGAAAATCCAGGACAATTCAAGCAAGTCACGTACGCCCAGGCACTCGCCGACGCCTTGCGTGAAGAGATGAAACGCGACGAGCATGTTTTTTGCCTGGGCGAGGATATTGGCCTCTACGGCGGCGCTTATGGCGCAACCAGAGGACTATTCCAGGAATTCGGCAAGTGGCGCGTGCTGGATACGCCCATTTCCGAAGCCGCCATTGGAGGTGCAGCCGTTGGTGCTGCCATGGCTGGCATGCGCCCGGTGGCGGAGATCATGTACGTGGACTTCACTCCCCTGGCCATGGATCAAATCGCCAACCAGGGTGCCAAGAATCGCTACATGTTCGGCGGCAAAACGAGCGTGCCCATGGTTGTGCGCACCGAGGGCGGCGCCGGGCGCGCCATTGCGGCGCATCATTCGCAGAGCCTGGAGTCGTTGTGGACGCACTTCCCGGGTATTTACGTGGTGATGCCTTCCACACCCTATGACGCGAAAGGCTTGTTGAAGGCTGCCATCCGTGATGACAATCCGGTCATGTTCATCGAGCACAAGATGCTGTATAAGGAAAAAGGCCCCGTGCCCGATGAGGAGTACATCATCCCGTTGGGGATTGCCGATATCAAGCGGCCGGGCAAGGACATCACACTGGTGACCTATTCGCGCATGGTTCAGCGGTCGCTCGAAGCGGCCGAGGCGCTGGCCAAGGAAGGCATTGACGTCGAGGTGATCGACCTGCGCTGTCTGAAGCCGCTGGACATCGAGGCCATCGTGACCTCCGTGAAGAAAACGGGCAGACTGGTCGGCGTTACCGAGTCGTATGAGAACACCAGCTTCATCAACGAAGTGATGATGCAGATCAACGAGCTGGCGTTTGATTACCTGGATGCGCCGATGGTGCGTGTGGCTTCGGCCAACGTACCGGTACCGCGCGCTGAAGTGCTGGAAGACATGGCGATCCCGAACACGAACCGAGTCATGGCTGCATGCCGCAAGGTGGTCAGCTAATACACCGGACGTAAAACGAATGAGGCGTTTGTTGTTTGGTGCTTTGACGTTTTACATCCTGCTGCATAGGGAACCACATGGCTAAAGAACTCTATATCCCGAAGCTTGGACAGACGGTCGACGAGGTGCGCATCGTGCGTTTCCTGGTGGAAGAGGGTGCGAAGGTGGACCAGGGTCAGGAAGTGATGGAGGTGGAAACCGATAAGGCCGTATTCGCCGTTGAGTCACCGGCTAGAGGTTTCATACACTACGGCCCATTCAAAGAAGATTCTACTGTGCCGGTGCTCACGGTCGTAGGCATCGTCGGCAAAGCTGATGAAAAGTTCGCGCCACAGGGCGAAGCTCCCGCCACCGCAGGCACCACCTCCGCGACCGGTGAGGCAACACCCGAACGTGCGGAGGCGACCTCCTCCGCCGAAGCTCCGCAGGCAGCCGCACCCATTGCACCTGGAAAGGTGTTTGCCTCACCACGGGCCAGGCAACTGGCCGCGACTGAGCACGTGGACCTTTCAAAGGTGACGCCTACAGGCGGTGGGGGGGTGCGCGTGGCAGAGCGTGATGTGAAGGCTTATCTTGCCAGCGCTCCGAAGGTAACGCCAGTTGCCGAGCGTATGGCAGCTGAAGCCGGACTGGATCTACGCTCGCTCACTGGTAGCGGTGTTGGAGGCACGGTCACCAAGGAGGACGTGCAGCGTGCCCTTGAAAAGGCGAAAGCAGGCGCCGGGGAGCAGGAAAGAGTCGCAGAAGTGGAGAAAGCACCTGCTGTTCCCGCGGTGCCATCTCCCAGCACCCCAGCGCCCGAACAGGAAGTACGCGAGCGCGTGCCGTTGAAAGGTGTGCGTGCGATCATTGCCGAGCGTATGGGCGCCAGCGCGCATACGGTGGCGCGTGTAACCCTGTTCATGGACGTCGACGCGACGGAGTTCGTCGCATTACGCGAGCGCCTGAAGGCTAAGGTGAGCGAGGCGTGGGGCTTTGCACCGGGTTACAACGACCTGCTGGTTCGCGTTGTATCGGTGGCGTTGCGTCGTTACCCCTACATGAATGCACGCATCACGCCGGATTCGATCGAGTACCTGAACCCGATCCACATTGGCGTGGCTGTGGATACAGACCGCGGTCTGTTGGTGCCGGTGGTGCGTAACGCCGATCAAAAGAATCTGCACCAGGTCGGTAGCGAGCTGCGCGAGCTGGTGGAACGAGCACGCAAAGGACGGTCACTCCCTACTGATTTCGGTGGCACCTTCACCATAACCAGCCTGGGTCCTGTGGATGTGGATGGCTTTACACCGATCATCAATCTTCCGGAGGCGGCCATCCTGGGTGTGGGGCGCATCGCCGACAAGGCTGCGGTCTATAAGGGACAACTCGCTGTGCGCAAGATGATGACACTCAGCCTGGCCTTCGACCACCGCGTGGTGGACGGTGCTCCGGCGGCACGCTTCCTGAAGACAATCAAGGAACTGGTCGAGGAGCCGTTCCTGCTACTGGCAGAGTAAGCTTCGAATACTGATGGCCAGCATCAACGGACTAGATGCTTTGGCTGTGAAGAACCCCGGTTTCCAGCGGAAACCGGGGTTCTTTTTGCCTTGTACTCTACAAACCCACAGTCCGCTCACTTTGCTGCCAGGATGCGGTTGATCTTCTCCTCCATCGCCTTCGCCTCAGCTGCGTCGAGCACGCCGATACGATAGTCGGCCTGGAAGTGTCCGCCGGCAGGCAATGTACGGATATTGCCTTTCGCTTTCTCCGCCGTATAGCCTTCCGGTTCGGCGGTGGCGGGCATGGCGAAGCCGCACGCGTCCTGGTCGCCGGGGCGGGCGATCCAGCGCACCACCTTGTCGAGCTGGTCCGGACGGTGCGAGACGTAGTCAGCGCTGCCATCGGGGTGCACCTGCATACTGTGTGCCCAGCCGGTCTCATCAGCGTCGTAGGTGAGAGTGAGGACCAGTTCAGGATCGAATGGCAGCTTGGGATCCAGGACATTGTGCCGTTCAGGATGGATGGCGATCTCCTGCACAAACTCGCGATATCCTTCCGGGAACTTCATGTGCGTGGGCAGGTCTGTTCGCGCACGCACGCGCTCTGGTGTGCAGGGAGCGCTGTAGACGAGCCGGCCGAAGTCAGCAGGGCGGAAGTTGATATGGGTCAGGTACATATACTCCATCGGTTTGGGGCGCAGGTTGTCGATGCCCATACTGACGGAAAACGTGCTGCGGCCGGCGTAGAGCTTCACCAACGGTTGAGCCAGGTAGTTGTAGTTAAAGGCCACGCGGTGCTGATATCGCCCGCCCAGACCGATATAAGCGCCATCGTCGTCCTGCCCGACCACCAGAAAGGCGCTGTCATAGGCAGCGTTTGGCAGCTCACCATGCAGAGGATGCACGTCTCCTTTGCCCGGCACACCCATGGCCGTGAAACCGCAGTGCAGCAGAAAACCGCCATACGTTTCCAGATAGGGGCGGTCTGGCCGCGGCTCGGTAAACATCGATTTCATGGTGAGGATCCGCCCGCTCATCTGGGCTGACCAGATCTGTTGACCCTGCCAGGGCAGCAGCACAAGCTCGCCGACATCGCTCTTCAGGCGTAATGCCGGCACACCGGTGCTGAAGCGAAAAGCTGCTGCAGAGAGCACTCCACTTATGGCCAGTGTCCTATCACGCTCGTTGAAAAACTCGGGGGAGAGGTTGAAGATGGTTTCAGATGGAGTCATGTGCATACCTCCCAATGGGTATTTAGTATCGTCGGGTTTTCTAGACGATTTGGTTTCGCCAACTGTACTGCGTCTTGAAGCCCAACACCTGTTCTGCCCGTTTACCGCTGGCTATGCTGGCGTAGTCCACCAGCTCAGGAAGGATGCGAGCCTGGGGAAAGAAACGTCGCGCCACTTCAGGTGAAGGCATGTCGAGGCACGAGTCGGGCGCTGAAATGATCAGGGGTGTGTGGGTGCTGGCCGGCAGATCCACTGTGGCAGCCAGGTAGCAGGCGCGTGCGCAGTCGCGTGCATCGACATAAAAAGGCGAAGGCAACCAACGTTTTCCGCGTGCTGGGGCGGGAAGCACGTCGGGCACGTGGAGGGGAAACATGCTCATCTGCTCCGGTCGCACCGACCAGGTAATGCGCAGGCTGACCACCGTCAAGCCATAGTGCCGGGCAAACGTCTCGGCGCATTGCTCTCCCACCAGTTTACTCAGGCCATACTCGTCATGTGGGTCCGGCGGGTGATCTTCATCGAAGGGCAGGTAATCATAGTGGATGGGCACATGCGGAAATGCCGGGTGGTGCACCTGGATGCTGGAGGCCGATACGATGCGCCTAATTCCCAGGCGAGCTGCGGCCAGCAGAACGTTATATGAGATGGCCACGTTGGTGATGAACGTCCTGGCGGCTGGAAAGATGTAGGGATCGGAGATGGCAGCAAGGTTGATAACGGCATCGGCTCCATCGAGCACGTCATATACCTGGCCCAGGTCGGTCAGGTCAGAGTAGCGATAGGAGCCAGTCACTGCCGGCGGAGGAATGGTCTTTACGCCCGCCTGGCGATGCTTGACTCCTGCGCCAGACCCCGACAGATCCACGCCCAGGACATCAGCGCCTTGAGCCCTGGCATACTCAAGCACGAAAGGTCCAATGTCGCCATTCGAACCGGTGACTACGATACGCATTGGCTTGTTTACCATGACGGACCTTATGGTACTGTGTTGCGGTCAGGGCTCTGGCTGCTTAACGAACCTGGCGACACTGGCCAGAAACGGTGCGTCCTGTTAACCTGCCGGCGTTTAGACTGCCTTTGCCACCTTGCCGTACACTGCTTCGCGCAGTCCGGTAATGTAACCGATGGCGAATAGCCGCCCGATGGACGAGTAGGAGGGGTTGTCGTTGCTGTCACCTTCCATCGTCGGGACGTGGTCCGGTCGAAGTACACCCTCAAAGCCAATGTCTTTGTAAGCCCGCATGCACTCGAGCATGTCGGTTTTTCCTTCGTCGTGGAACGTCTCCTGGTATTTGTGGACATCGCCTCGCACGTCTCGGAAGTGGGCAAAGAAGATCTTGCCCTGTTGACCGAAATGACGGATTGTCCCAGGCAGGTCATCGGTCATAAGCGTGAAGTTGCCCTGGCATAGCGCAATGCCATTCACTGGACTGGGCACCAGGTCCAACAGACGCTGGTAATTTTCAACACTCCGCATAATGCGCGCCACGCCGCGGATGGGTGAAAGCGGCGGGTCATCGGGGTGCATGGCCAGCTTCACCCCGGCCTTCTCGGCCACGGGCACTACGCGCTTCAGGAAATACTCCAGACTGGCCCATAGTTGCTCATCGGTCACGGTGCCAGCGGGTGTGGGCGGTGCGTCCTTCACCAGGTCGTAATCGAAACTGGTGACCAAAGCCCCTCCACGTCCGGGCGTTGTCACGGAAGTGCGCATCCAGTTGAACTGCGTCATCCACTCATAACACCACACCGGAATGCCCACGCGACCCATGTTCTCCAATAACTGGCAGGCGGTGTCGATCTCCTGGTCACGGCCCTCGAGACCCAACTTGGCCTTCTCCAGAGGGGGGCGGCTCTCGATCACAGCCACCTCGAATCCACCATCATTAAACGCCTGTTTCATCCGCAACAGAGGCATAAAGTCCCATGGCTTTTCGTTACCTACGGTGTGAGGGAGTGGAGCTACCACGTAGTTCACGCCAGCCTGTTTCACCATCCGCCACAGAGGTGTGGGATGGTCGGGCAGCACCTCAGCGATCTTGATCATCATCAACTCCTCGGAAAGCCGGAGATGTCAGACATTTCGCAGCGGTCTGACACCTCCGCCCATGTGCCTATAAAACACCGAATACGCGGTAAACCTCATCAATCGGCATACCGGCCGCGAGTTGCTCGCGTTCCTTGTTCTCTACCTCGAAAATGGCCTCGACGCGCAACAGCACCTCATCCACGATATCGCGCGGGATCAATTGCACGCCATCGTTGTCGCCGAAAATGAAGTCGCCTGGTTCGACCTTTACGTAGTGCGTGAGATGACCGGGCAGGTAGATGGGGCGGTTTACTTCGGTGATCGACCAACCGCCGAAGGCGTTCGGACGGGTGCCGAAGGAGAACATGGGAAAATCTGGCATCTTCAGCACGTACTGTGTATCGCGGCAATTGCCTGCCAGCAGCATGCCCCGGCAGCCATGTGCGTAGGCGAGCTGGCAGCTCATCTCTCCGAAGTGCGCCGGTTGCATGTCGCCGCCACAATCGAAGCACAATATACTGCCGGGCGGCTGAGTCGCCACCTCACGCATCATGCGCTTCTGCGGATGTCCACCTTCGGCTTCCCAACGAGCCTCGATCTCTTTCTGCCACTCTGCCGAGCGATCTTCCACCAGAGAGTGCAATTTGATTGGCAAGGCGCGTCCCACTAACTGCATGCCCTGACGCAGAGGCCGGAAGCGGTCGGCAAATACGGTGTTCCGCACACCCAGGCTGGACATTGAATCGGAGACGGAGCCGCCGTAACCCGCACGGCGGAAGCGTGCGATGCGCTCCAAATCGGTGATATCCAATTTGCGGATCTCTTTTGATGACATCTGTTTACGCAGGTCGTCGTGTTCTGACATACCTCACTCCTATTAGGGTTGGTTTAAACGGCATTTTAGTCCGAAACACGCCTTGAGGTGATCGAAGCTGGAATTGGATGTGAGGGTTGCCGGTGAAGTCTGACATCAGCACGTCATCGCCGCAACCATCCGATGATGCCTGACCAAATTGCCAGCACCAGTGATATTGCCATTGCGATGAATAAGGGCGTGGGGAACGTCTGCTGGGACATGGGATGTTCCGCCAGCGACGCTGTTGTATGCAACGGTGCGGTTACCGTGCCTTGCACGACGGCAGGCGAAGCGCGAGGAACCTGTGTTAGTGCGTGTGCCTCGCTATTACCGGCAGTTTTGCTTAAGGCTTGATGGCTGGAAACCTCAGGTGGGGTGGCTGAGACTGGCGAGGCCAGCGACGCTGCACTGACACTTGTTGCCGGCGCTGGGCTGATGGCTGCTCCACCGCCCAGGGTCCGCACCGTCGCCGTGGCGTTGGGTGGAGCAGAAGGTACTGCCGCCGCAACAGCGGATGTCTCATCTGCCGCCGTGCCAGAGGGAGGCGGGATCTTTGCAGGCTGGGTGGCTATGGGTCGTGCCACCTGTAGGGGTATTGCGCTGCGAGCTGGGTTAGCGGTCACAGCAGGTGCTACTGTAGCGGCGGGGGCTGCCACGTTGTAAGGAGCGGGTGCCAGTGCGGGGGCGAGTGCTGCGCCACGAGGTGCCAGCAAATCTACCGCACTCAACATCATGCAGAAAACGAACACAACCGACGCGGCAGCGGATCCGAGCCTCCACCAGACAACGGATGGGGTGGCAGGTTTGCGTGTGCTGGCTGGCAGGATGAAGTTACGTGGTATTTGCACGAGTGGTAGTGAGGCAGCCGCACCGATCAGCTTTCGAGTGGCTTCCACCTTTCGGCCCAAATCGGGCTCAGACGAGATGCGTTCCTCAAAGGCCCTGCGTACGGCGCCACTTAGCCGGCCGTCAACATAACCGGAGATGAGATCATCGTCCGCCGGCACGCGCCGCGCTGTTAACCACGATTTCAGACTAAACATACACCCACTTTTAAGTTCTCGACACGATAAGGCCGCCCGGCTTTCACCGGGACCACCCATAAGACGCTAAGGGCCGCTTAGCAGTTCCGTCTGCGTGAGCAGGTAGTCGCGTAATTTGGCACGCGCACGGCTGAGGCGTGATTTGACCGTACCGAGCGATGTCTGCATGGCGCTGGCCACTTCCTCGTAATTCAAGCCCTGCACGTCCGAAAGCACGAACACGATACGCTGGTCTGGTGGTAGCAAGGTCACCCCTTTGGCGATGGCCCGGCGTAACTCAGCGCGCTCGGCTGCTGTAGCCGGGTTTTCATCGTCCGAGGCAACGAACTCGTCGAACCCTGTCGTCGTCCCCTCACCAGGCGCGTCATTGGGTGTAGTGCCCAGGGAATCGAGCGAGGTGGACGGCCGGCGCTTGCTATAGCGCAGGGCATCGTAGCAGGCATTGGTCACGGTGCGTAATAACCAACTCTTAAATGACCCGCCGCGAAAGGCACGCAGGCTCTTGTAGGCTGAAATGAACGCCTCCTGCGTGGCGTCAGCGGCGGCATCTCTGTCGCCCATAATCCGCATGGCGACGTTGAAGACTTGTGCCTGGTAGGCAAGCACCAGTGTATTGAAGGCATCCACGTCACCGTGCTGTGCTGAGCGGATCAGGACCGGTTCATCCATGCCGGAGCCATTTTAATGGACGACGGAAGCAATAAAATCCAGCAAGTGCTGATAATGCGAACCCTTCCAATAGATCTGGCCGCACTGCTCACAGATGTGAAACTCATCGTAATACTCCTGGGTGTGCGGAGGGAGTCGCCCGGTGATCTGCTCCTTGTCGACCTGTCGCAGCAGACCGTTGCAGCGGCTGCAACGGCGAAAGGGTGTCACCTGGCGGTGCAAATCGAAGCGGTTCAATACCTCGATTACCTGCTGGCGCGGTTCCGACTGCCGCACGAAGTAACCATGCGTTACCACGCTACGCTTCAACAGGCCCCGGTCGCGGGTGAGCAGAATGCGATGCTCGTCACCTGAGATGCGCGCGAGGTCAGCGTCACCATAATCATTGCGGTAGAGCGTGTCGAATCCCAGTAAACGGAGAAAAGTAGCCAGTTTTCCCAGATGCTGATCCAGTACAAAGCGTGGCTCGCGCATGGGTGCAGGCCGCAGACGCAGCACTGGAGTCGCGTCAAACGTCTCAAACATGGGGTACACACTCACCTGATCATCATCCTGCACGATATGGGTGAAATCCACTGCTTCGCCGTTTACCAGAATCAGCTCCACCTCGGTGTGCGGCACGCCCAGTGACTCAATCATATCTTTCACTGAAGGACGCCCGTTGAACAAGTGGTCAAAACGTATCTGCCGGTGCGATGGCTGAATAAAATCGTTCAGTTCGGCATAAAAGCGGAAGTGGGCCGTACTCATCCTTGACTGAGCAGGTGGATGCGCCGATCTCAGCCCCGCCTGCCTCCGATTCATGCTTGGGTAAAGAACAGGGCGGGTTTATCACCCGCCCTGCTTGAGATTCACTCCCGGCGTGGCTCGTGCGAGCGATCGAATCGCCCGCCGCCCTCGCTGCGGTGACCACCTTCGCGATGGCTACTATCGCGGCGGTTGCCTTCGCGGCTTCCGCTATCACGGTTATCATGGCCGCCGCGTGAGCCTCCCGTGCGCCGGCCCCCTGTGCGACTATCGGATTCGATAGCCTCTTCCAGGGTCATACCTTCCAGCACGGCTTTGCGGCTGAGGCGAATCTTACCGCTGTCGTCGATGGCTGTCACCATCACGCTGATCTCCTGGCCCAGCTCGATTTCATCGGACACGTTCTGCACTGGATGATCGGACAACTGCGAGACGTGCACCATGCCGTCGGTCTTGGGTGCGATCTCTACAAAGGCGCCGAAGTCGGTAATGCGTACAACCTTGCCGGTATAAATGTTGCCCACTTTCACCGGCGTGGATAACGATTCGACCATATCGCGGGCCCGCTCGGCAGAGGGACCATCAGTGGAGGAGATAAACACACGGCCGTCGTCCTCGATGTCAATGCGCGCACCAGTCTGGTCCTGGATCGAGCGCACCATTTTCCCACCGGGACCAATCACCGCGCCAAGTTTCTCCGGATCCACCTGGACGATCAGCATACGCGGGGCGTGCGCCTTGATGCTCGGACGCGGCTCCGGTAGCACTTCAAGGATCTTCTGCATGATAGCCATACGGCCTTCGCGAGCCTGTGCCAGCGCCTGCTCCAGAATCTCGGCGGTCAGGCCTTTGATCTTGATGTCCATTTGCAGAGCGGTGATGCCTTTGCTCGTGCCGGCCACCTTGAAGTCCATGTCACCGATGTGATCCTCCAGGCCTTGAATGTCGCTCAGGATAGCGTAGCCACCCTTCCCGTTGGTAATCAAGCCCATGGCGATACCGGCCACCGGCGCCCGGATGGGCACGCCCGCGTCCATCAGCGCCAGGGTGCTGCCGCATACACTGCCCATCGACGTGCTGCCGTTGGACGAAAGTACCTCACTCACCACGCGAATCGTGTAGGGAAAAACATCCTCATCGGGAATGACGGGTACCAGCGCCCGCTCGGCCAGGGCACCGTGGCCCACCTCGCGACGACTGGAACCACGCAGCACCTTTGCCTCGCCGGTCGAGTAGGGCGGGAAGTTGTAGTTGTGCATATAGCGCTTTTCTTCCGCCGGAAAAAGACCGTCCAACTTCTGGGCGTCATCCTTGCTGCCCAATGTGACGACGCTCATGACTTGCGTCTCGCCGCGCGTGAAAAGGCCGGCGCCGTGTGCGCGGGGCGACAGATGATCGCCCGCCTCGCACCAGATGGGGCGGATTTGGTGGGGAGTACGCCCATCGGGTCGTACGCCATCGCGCAAGATGCGATCGCGCACGGCTTCGCTGGTAACGTCCTTGATCACCTCATGCAGCTCGTCGGCGACTACGTCACCGATGGCCTGCATTTGCGCCATGACCTCGCCTTCGATTGTATCGAGGAAGGTGGTGCGTTCCGTCCGGTCGAGCGTGGTGTCGATGACGTTCTGGATTCGGTTGCCGACTTTGTCACGCACCTGCTGGTTGAACTCCTTATTGGTGCCAAACTTCGGGTAGTCAGCCTTGGCCTTGCCAATCTCGGTGCGCATGCGCTCCTGAAGGGCGACGTACTCCTGTACCGCCTCATGACCGAGGCGCAATGCCTTGATCATGGTTGCCTCGTCCACCTCATTTGCGCCGCACTCCACCATCACGATGGCGTCTCGGGTGCCCGCGATCCGAAGATCCAGGTCGCTGTACTCCATTTCGGGAATGGTGGGGTTTAAAACGAACTCACCGCCAATCAGGCCGACCCGCACAGCGCCCACGGGTGTGGTGAAGGGTACGTCCGAGATAATGAGCGCTGCTGATGCGGCATTTACGGCCAGCACGTCGATGTCGTTGATCTGGTCATGCGAGAGTGCAGTGATGATGATCTGTACGTCATTGCGCAGATCGTCGGGGAACAGGGGGCGTAATGGTCTGTCCACCAGGCGACAGATCAGAATGCCTGCCTCAGCCGGCCGGCCTTCGCGACGGAAGAAAGAACCGGGAATGCGCCCGGCCGCATAAAGGCGCTCCTCATATTCCACGCTAAGCGGGAAGAAGTCGATGCCGGTGCGTACCTGGGAAGCCATGGTGGCGGTGGCTAATACCATCGTCTCTCCCATGCGCACGGTCACGGCACCACCGGCCTGGCCAGCCAGGCGTCCTGTCTCGACGATCAATTCTTTATCGCCGATTTTTGCCGTATAGACATGGTTGGCCGGTTTCTCAGCCGGAACGACCATGGTTACATCATTTGTAGACATAATGCTCCACTTTGCTTATGAAGACTCATAACACCGGCTCCGTTTGTGGAGACCGGAAAACACTGATTGCGTAATAAGCTTTACACAAAGCTTGCCGCGTCCAATGTGTGCAGGCGGGAGGATAGAGGTTAGAGATCAAACAACCAATTGCTGGATTCCCCCAAAACGACTGAGTGGCTGATCTCTAACATCTACCACCTCCTCCGCACAACCTTCACCTACGAACGATTAAGTTCATATCTCAATTCAGTTTTATCAATCGCTCTTTGTACCTTCCTTATGGTTGGCAAACAAAAGGGCGCCCCACTTCCATGTGTTCGCCCTTTCATCCAAATGCCCGTGGCTCCTACTTGCGCAAACCCAGCTTTGCCAGCAACTCCCGGTAGCGAGCCGGATCCCTGGCGGCCAGGTACTTCAGGTGTGCACGACGGCGACCTACCATGGCGAGAAGCCCATGGCGCGTGCTTTGGTCGTGCTTGTGAACCTTTAGATGCTCATTAAGCTGGTTGATACGCGTGGTCAGAACTGCGATTTGCACTTCGGACGAGCCCGTGTCACCCGGTTTTACTGCATATTGTTCCATTATCTGTTGTTTTTCACCTTTGGATAACGCCATAATCATTTTCCTTTTTTCGCGTGGCTCCACTCCAAGGCGCAGAGATCCCACGCAGGCTAATACGCAAAGGTACATTTTACCATTCTATTTCCTACAGTTTATGGTTCTGCTGGTTGAGCTACGGCAACCCGTCGAGTTCGACACAGGTAGGGACGCACCTTGCGGGTGAAGGTCTTAACAGCCTCTCTTTAACATACTTCGTCTCGTTGATACGGTACGCATGGGGCTGCCTTCCCGTGCTTGTGTATGGGTAGTGTTAATTCCAGAGACGGCGCCAGATGGATTCCAATGCCCGTCAGGCACGCAACCTGCATAAAAACTGGAATAATGCAGGACAGCCGCAGGACACAACTGGTGACGCGACTTGAGCTTACTTCTTCTTCAGTAACGTTTGCCGTGCGGCTGCGGCTGCCCCGCGCAGCACCTCGATGTCCTTGAAGCGTGTGTGGGTGCCAGGCTCCACTTCGCCTCGAACCAGTCCCTGCAAGCGCTCCAGGTCTTCGCGGGTGAATTTGCGTGGCTGGTAGGCGAACGACTCGGCAATCTGCGCAGCGGGCAAAGCCCAGGCCATTTCGCGGCGTAACTCGTCGGCTTTTATGTGGTAGGCCTTCTTGTCCCATGCGGTGGCTGACTTCTCGCTGTCGTCTGCGATGTGCCGCAGGTTCACGGCGATCACGGCGCAGATGTCTTTACACAGGTTGCTGTCGTTGAGGGTATTGGGCAGGTGGACGCGCACGAGTTCAATCACCATGCGCAGGTTCTGATTACGTTCTTTTACAGTCATAGCTCTTGAGACCGGAATTCTGAAATTCGGGATTACGGTGTCTTGACGGGTGTTTGGGATTGAGCCATCAAAACAACACCCTCGCGCTTGCCGATATGCACGCTGAGCTGACCATTTCTCACCAGATAGAGAGTTTTTGGATCAGCCAGGCACGTGAGGGAGGTGCCTTCGGGCAAACCGAATTCCGGGTGAATTACGATGTTAACGGTTGTTTCTGCACCAGCATTGATGACCACGACGAAACGCTGGTCATCCAGCGAGCGCAGATAAGCGATGGTTCTTTCCTCGGCATAAACAAAACGGAACTCGCCGTAACGTAACGCTGCGTAACGCTTGCGTAAAGCGATGCAATCTTTGAAATACTGCAGCAGGGATGTGTCCCACTGACCAGGCGAGTTCCAGGGAAAGGTACGCCGGCAATCGGGGTCCTTGCCGCCTGGCATGCCGATCTCGTCAGCATAGTAGACCGACGGTGCACCTGGGTAGGTCATCTGGAAGAGCGTTGCCAGGCGCAGTGCGCTCTGATCGCCTTTTGCGATTGATATGAAGCGTGCCGTGTCGTGGCTGTCGAGCAGGTTCATCTGTGCATTGGTAATGGCGCGATCGTAGAGGCTCAACAGGTGGTTGATGGTGTAAGCAAAGCCGGAGGCATCAAGCGGGGGGTACGTCTGGAAACCAACGTTGGTGGTCAGGCTCTCGTCCGTATTTTCACCGATGAAAAAGCCGATGCAGGCCCGGGTGAACTGGTAGTTCATGACAGCGTCGAACTGATCGCCCTGTAACCAGCGTTGTGCTTCGTGCCAGATTTCGCCCACAATGTACGAGTCGGCGTTGGCTGTCTTCACACGACGGCGGAACTCCTGCCAGAACGAATCATCGTCTATCTCAGCGGGCACATCCAGACGCCAGCCGTTCACACCCAGGCGGATCCAGTGTTCCGCCACACCGAAAATAAACTCGCGCACAGCGCGCAGGTTGGTATTCATTTTCGGAAGTGCCGGAATGCCCCACCACGCATCGTAATTCACCGGTTTCCCTTCATACGCGTGCAGTGGGTAGCCCCTAATGTTGAACCAGTTCACGTAAGGCGATGCAGCGCCATTTTCCAGAATGTGGTTGAACTGATAAAAGCCGCGACTGGCATGGTTGAATACGCCGTCGATAATGACTCGGATATTACGGGCCCGAGCGGCTTGTAACAACTCACTGAAGGCGGCGTCACCACCCAGGATCGGATCGACGCGATAGTAATCGTGGGTGTGGTAACGGTGGTTGGCCGTCGACTGGAATATGGGTGTGAAGTAGATGGCCGTAATGCCGAGTTCCTGCAGGTAGTCCAGATGTTCTGTCACACCCAGCAGGTCACCGCCTTTAAAGCCGTACACCGTGGGTCGAGAATCCCACGCCTCCAGATTTCCCGGTTTAGGAACGCGGTCTGATTTAGCGAAGCGGTCGGGGAAAATCTGGTAAAAAATCGTGTCTTGGACCCAGTCAGGAATTTGTACCATGGATAGTCAGCCAGTATATGGTGAATGGCATTCGCCCTAGTAGACGCATCATAATGGAAAATTCTTCAACGCGGAGGCACTGTACGAGCCAATGCAACCATTACTGCGATCGTTGCCATGGCACCGGTCAAGGATGCCAGACCATTCACCCAGTCGTTGTTCAGCCACGGCCAACCCCTTAGCAAGCGATTGGGCGTGCCGTCGATCTCGTAACGCCGTTCCGTGATCTTGTTACGCTGGATGCTAAAGTAGGATGCCTGTAGGGCTGCACCGATGAGGCTATCGACTAGTGCACCTGCCACACCGCCGAGGACAGCGGCTGCAGCGAGCGCAGTTGCCTGGCTCTCAGCGGAAGAATCAGGCATGTTGTAAAGCACCAGCCAGGCGAGTTGTCCGGCATTCAGCACGGCAGCGAGCAGCGCGAACAACAGGTTCAGCAGCCCGATGAAGAGCGCGCCACACACTGCAGCCAGGGTTCCGTCCAGCGTGATCCCGCCGGAGGTACCTGGCTCCACCACGCGTGAAGGAATTGTGATCAGATGTGGCTTCGACTGGCTCAGTACACCCAATTCAGTAGCCCAGGTGTCGGCATTAGCGCTGGCCAGCGAACCCATTAACCCGGCGAAACAAATCAGATTGTACGCAGGAGGGAGATGGATGAGCCAGGTAATCCCGCTGAACACGGCAAAGAGTGTGGCAATGCCACCATTGGCCAGAGTCTGGCCCAGGTCACGCTGACCACCTTTATCGAAATGCTGGGCGGCCGTCTGTTTACGCGCGGCCTTATAGTGGCTGAGTGCCGATGAGGAAACAAAGAATGCGATCAGCAGCAAACCACCCGATACGCCACCCAGGCCGAAGATTAACGTGCCAGTAAGCACCGCTCCGATGACGCCGCTTGGGGCTAACGATTGGCGCTGCAGAGCCAACCAGCCGATCAACAGACTGCCCAGAAATCCCAATGCCAGACGCAGTACGACGACTATTGCGGCTTCCATCATCGGTTCGAATTATATGGGTGCGGGGACCAGGCAGGACTGTATTATCGTCAGGCTCATGCGATGGCCATTGGGCGATGCCTTTCGTCCCATTTTTGGCTGGCGTATTGCCTGCTGGATCAGCGCCAGTTACCATCGCGCCACCCATCACCACTGTACTCACCACTGCTACGCCGCTTCCAGATCGGCCGATCGCGCTCACCTTTGATGATGGCTGGGTACAGCAGATCACCAATACACTGCCTGTATTTGTGAAACACAACTTCCAGTCCACTTATTACGTCATGGTGAACGCAACGGGGCGGCTAACGGGACCATGAACTGGAACCACTTGCGCCTGTTGCAGGGTGCAGGCATGTGGATCGGTTCGCATACGCTTTTGCACAGATACCTGCCCCGTATGTCCGATGAACGTTTGCGTGCTGAACTGGGGAGTCCAGGCAGCGCCTGCAGCAGGAGCTAAGCATTACAGTCAACAGCCTGACCTATCCGGGAGGTGCATACAACACGCGGGTGGAGCAGCTGTCTCAGGAGGCCGTTAATACCACTGCCGTGACGATGATCAAGGGCTATACCCGCGCGGGCAGGCGACCCTGCCCCTTCCTACTGCGCTGCCCCACGTTGACGCCGCTGACGAATCTCGCGCCGTAGTAATATGGCTAGATAGACGAAGCCTTTACGGAGTACTCATTCAGAGTTGCCATGGTCAGGACACTCCAGGATCTTGTAGCGGCGCTGCCATTCCCTTATCAACTTCTTCCAGCCGGCATGGCCGAAACACCCATCACGGGTGTGATCGATGACAGCCGGCGGATACAGCCCGGTTTCTTGTTCGTGGCTTATCCTGGAGTAGCGGTCGATGGTCACCGCTTCATCCATGATGCAATCCGTCGCGGCGCGAAGGCTGTGGTCTGCGAGCGCCAGCAGGAGGGAATCGATGTGCCGCAAGTGCTGGTGCCCAATGGCCGCCAGGCGCTCGCTCACCTGTGCGCTGCCTGGTACGGCTTCCCCAGTCGCAGTCTGGTGACGGTTGGTGTTACCGGCACAGACGGCAAGACGACCACCACCAACCTGATTTACAACATCCTGCGATGCGCCGGGTATCGTGCCGGAATGATCAGCACCGTCAACGCGGTGATCGGGGAGCGCGTGGTGGACACGGGACTGCACACCACCACACCCGACGCCGATGAGGTGCAATATTACCTGGCTCAAATGCGCGATGCAGGCATGACGCATTGCGTACTGGAGATCACCTCACACAGCCTGGCACAGCACCGCGTGGATGCAGTGGACGTGGACATCGCTGTCGTGACCAACATCACCCACGAGCATCTTGATCTGCACGGCTCGTATGAGTCGTATCGGTCTGCCAAGGCGCGCCTCTTTGAGATGCTCGACCGGCCGGATGTGACCTCAGTGGAGAGACGGGAGGCGACAAAGCCTCACCTGCGCCATACGGCTGTATTGAATGCCGACGACACCTACTCATTTGACACTCTGCGTTCCATCTCCGTCGAGCGCCAGATCGCTTATTCACTGCACGAGGTGGCTGGTTGGCCGGAGGGACAGAGTGTTTACCTCTTGAGCGCCTCGCATGAGCCAGGCAACATGCGATTGCAGGTGAGCACGCCGGGTGGCGAAGTGGAACTGGCGACGGCACTGATCGGCGATTACAACGTCTCGAACATTCTGGCGGCCATTTCGGCCACGGTCGCTCTGGATGTGCCGCTGGAAGCTGTTCAGCAGGGCATTAGCACGTTCAGAGCGGTACCCGGCCGGATGGAGCGCATTGATGTCGGGCAACCGTATACAGCGATTGTGGACTTTGCGCACACGCCGAACGCTTTGCAACAGGTGCTGCGCGCGCTGCGTCCGATTACGCGAGGCAGGTTAATTGTGGTGTTTGGCTGCGCCGGCGAGCGCGATGTGCAGAAGCGCCCCATGATGGGTCGTATCGCGGCGGAACTGGCTGACGAGGTTGTTCTGACTGCCGAAGATCCGCGCCGCGAGAATCTCGCGTTGATCCTCGACCAGATCGAAGCCGGCACTCGCATGGGCGCTAATGTGAAGCATGCGGGTGTTCATCGTGTGCCAGATCGGGCCGAAGCCATCCGGTTCGCTTGCTCGCTGGCACGTGCGGGCGACACGGTAATCGCCTGCGGTAAGGGGCATGAGCAGTCGATGTGTTTCGGTACCATCGAGACTCCCTGGGATGATCGCGAAGCCATGCACGACGCGGTTCAACGGACCCTCGAAGGGTGAGACTATCTACTAAATGCCGACAACTGCATGCGTAAGCTTTCAATGTCGGTGAGGTTGGTGCCTTCAATACCCAGCCGGACTAACTGACGCTTCTTCTGCGCCAGCTCGGCTGCCGTTTGGATAAAGCTGCGCTGCTGGCGGGGCGAGAGCCGCAAGTTGGCCAGTGCGTGCGTCTTCGGGCTGCACAGGTCTGCATAAGCCTGTGGTGACAGAATATCGGGCACTTCATCGCGCAAGTAGGTCTGCAACATCTGGCGATCATTGTGTATGGCGATCACGCGCAAACAGAGGAGCAGCACCAGGCCGGCTCCATAATTCGCCAGTGCCACGAGCACCAGGCTCCCGTTTCTCGAGTCACTGAGTGCCAGTGCGCCATTGTGCACCATGTGCGATACCATGGCTGCCAGCAGGCCGGCAAGCACGGCCAGAACCTTTTTTGACCGGATGGTGCTATTGCGTGCCACGCCGAAACCAATACCCGTGAGCGACGTCCAAAAGCCGTGCATCAGCCCAAACACAATCACACGCAAAACGAAGAGACTCAGCCAGTCGCTCCAGTTGCCAGTACCGAGCAGGTAGAACACATTCTCCACGTAGGCAAAGCCGAAGCCAGCCATGGCCCCGTACACCAGTCCATCCACCCAGCCGTCGAACTCGCGCCGGCGCCAGAAATAGATAATCGCCACGACCCCCGCCTTCAGTAACTCTTCCACGATTGGGGAGATGATGGCTGTATTGATGAGTTTTCCGCTCAGGCTTTCCTCCCCCAGTAAAAGCGTGACGGGTATCCTCAGGATCAGCTCGATCAATATGCCGAGTATCGCGGCGGGCAGTGCTCCCCAGATAAAAGCGCCGATGAGGAAACGCGTTGGTTCTTTTTCGTAACGATCAATCGAATTCACCGCATGCATGAAAATTGCTGTCGGGATGGCAACTGCGATGACGGTGACCAGGACCTGGAGCATGGATAGAATTGTAACCATTACAACTGTTACAATCCATAACAACTAGCAACACGCCAACCATGATCCGCTATCAAGAGACGGAATTTCTGATGAACGCCGTGCGGGCCGCCGAGTGTGCGTCACTCACGGGACTGAGCAATACGGGCAAGTCGACGCTCATGCGTGACCTGTGCACGCCTGCAACCAGACAGACCTTCCTGCACGAGCATGGCGACGACTGGTTATTCGTCTATATTGACTGCAACCTGATGCCCGAACGCAGCGAGCAGGCTCTACATGAGGTCATTCTTCGCAGCTGTCTGGAAGCACTACGGCGCTGCAACGCACCGGAAGCGCTCCTCACACGGCTGGACAGGCTTTATGAACAGGTCGTGCAGCCACCCACTCCCATCCGCAGCCCCCTGGCGTTCAACGATGCAATGAACGTGCTGTGCGAGGGTACAGGCCGTGCGCTGGTGCTGCTCTTTGATGAATTCGATGACCCGTTCGGTAAGTTGGACGGTCGCACGTTCCTGAACCTGCGCGCCATGAAAGATCGGCTCGTCAATTCACTGTGTTACATCACCGCGACCGAACAGCCGTTGGCTGATGTGCGCTCCGACCGGGAAGCCACAGAATACATCGAGCTCTTCGCATCCCACGTGCAGTGGTTGGGTTTCTTGAACATGGCCGATGCACGTGAGGTGGCTTATGAGTTTGCGGCTTCCAACGGTGCCACATGGCAGGAAGACGAAATCGATTTCGTTGTAGCCCAGGCAGGCGGTCACCCAGGGTTGCTGCAAGGGGTGCTCGAAACCTTCATGCGCGTGGCCGCTGGTACTCCCAACAGCACACGCCGCCAGGCGTTATCGGTTGCGCGGCAGGCCTTTGACGATGATGCGGCCATTCGCAGGGAGTGCATGCAGCTCTGGGCACAACTCTCAGAGACGGAGCACCAGGTATTGATGGCACAGGAGAATGGTGAAGCAGGACCGGTTACAACCCTCGAGCCGTTACAAACCAAGCGGCTCATACCGCGTGCTGACGAAGCGCCCAGCACGCGCCCGGTGGTGGGGGAGGTATGGCGTGCCTTCATCAAGCGCCAGGCCCTGGCACGCGCGGGTGGCGAGCATGGCGTGCGCGTGGATGTGGATGCCGGTGAGCTGTATATCGATGGCCGTCATGTGGAGCCCCTGACGGAACTGGAATACAAACTGGCGCTGCTGCTTTACGGACGCCTGAATAAGATTGTTGATAAGTATGCCATCGTCACTCAGGTATGGGGAGAGACGTACCTGGATCAAGTGGACGACGCGCGCATCGAGAAGCTGGTCAGTCGTCTGCGCGCCAAGCTGGAGCCAGACGCCATCGAACCAAAGTACCTGATTACTGTGCGTGGACGCGGCTATAAACTGATCGGGTGAGCCGCGACTGTCGAGGGTTGGCTGACCCGCACGCGCTGTCGAAAGTCCATTTGTGAAGTGGTATGGATCCGGATAATCAGCGCGTCATCCGCGCAAGCGAAGTGGGGCAATACAAGTTCTGTGCGCGGGCGTGGTGGCTGAACCGTGTCATGGGGAATCCCTCGACGAATCGGAGCGCCCTGGAGGACGGTGAGGCAGCCCACCGCTGGCATGGTCGCACCGTGTGGGCTGTGCGCGTTCTCACGCTCGCCGCGCTCGTGCTCGTCGCCCTGGCGCTTATCACCCTCGTCCTCGTGCTCCTGCGGGTTGTGTAGTCGCCGCGGACTCAAAGCGTCGTGCTGGCAGATAACCCACGAACATGGGTTCAGCGGCCAGGCACCACCCATGGCGTCACGCTCGATCGCAACCGTACATGGTATATGGCTCCGCCATAAGGGATGCCAGCATGACTGGGAATCGAGTCGGGTGACGCATCTGCCCGCTACATCTATTCCACGTGCTTATGGTTTCTTGTAGCCAATGATTGTGCGGACATGGGCGCTCTCAGTCTTGTTACCGGCGCCGTCATAGGCAACCGCCCAAAACTCCACGACTCCACCGCCGTGAATCGTCCACTTCACGTTGAACGGCGCAGCCGTGCGGACAATATAGGGTTTGCTTGGGTCTGCGCTGGAGTAGAACTCCACTCGACTGATGGAATAGTTATCCTGCACCTGCGCGCCTACGTCCACCCACTCGTCTTCCGCTGCGTTGTAATTCTCACCGTTCAGCGGTTCGATCAACTTCACCTCTGGAGGGGTGTTATCGACGGTGACATGGATGATCGAGTCGGTCACATTGCCATTGTGCTCGACACGCGACACCTTGAGCGAGTAGAGCCCCGGAGCGATGCCGGCAAGGTTCCAGTTTTCCAGTACGTTGTTATCCACCTGGTTGTTATGATCGGGGCCAATTTGTTGCCACTTGTCGGGGGCAACGTCGAATCCCTGCCCGAAGTACACCCTGTACGCGGCCCAGTCGCCGCCCTTGGCATTACCGCGAATCTCAACCATGCCATTGTTCTGCAGAGCACTGACGTAGCCGCCGTTAGCGGGTTGCGTAATCGCTACATCGCCAGAAGCGACCACACCACCATATTGTGTGTCGAACTCGGTGGGTGCCAGGGGCATCCTGGCTTTCTGTGCATCCGGCAGCGAGTTGTACCAGTCGAGCGCCTGCGGAGGGAGGACGTATACCACACGCTCTTCGATCTTATCGGGCGGCGTGCCGGGCACGGCGATTTTTCCCGTTTCCTTATCGATGGGGAACTTCTGAACCATGGTGTCTTGCTGCGTAGGCACGGTACCGGGCAGGAAAATCTCACTCTTCGCCGGGCATACGCCATTGGGCAGCAGACCATCGATCTGGCACACGGCGTGCTCAACCAGACCGGCCGGGCGTTCGAATGAGCGTATCGGGCGGCCCTGATTCAGGTAATCCATCACTTCGTGCCAGATGGGGGCGGCGCCTGTTAAACCAGTGACTGTGTCAGCCATGCGGTGGTTGTCGGTGTTGCCCACCCAGACGCCAACGACGTAATCAGGCGTGTAGCCAAGTGTCCAGTTATCCTTATTGTCGTTGGTGGTGCCGGTCTTCACGGCAGCTGGTCGCTGATTGGCCAGATCCAGCACGCTCGGGTAACCAAAAGCAGGCGCACGGGCTATGGGATCCGAGAGCATGCTCGTCATGAGGTAGGTGAGTTGTTTGCTATTGGGACCCAGCAGGTTCGGGTTCACAGCCGGCTGATAGTTGTAGAGGATATTGCCCTTCGAATCCTCCACGCGCAGGATGGCTGCCGGGTCCAGGTCGCGATAACCGGGACGCTTCTGGCTGGCTGGGCGTGGTGCGCCGACCATCGTTCCGCCGTTGGCAATTACGCTATAAACATAGGTCATATCCAGCAGTTTGACCTCACCCCCTCCCAGTGTGAGGGCCAGGTTGTAGAACTGCAAACCCTTATTCAGGTCGTTGATGCCCATTTTGTGCGCCAATCGCAACACATTGCCAATGCCAGCCCGTTGCAGCGCCTTTACGGCTGGAATATTGTATGAGCGCGATAGGGCTTCGCGCATCAATACAGGCCCATGGTAGATGCGGTCGTAGTCTTCGGGCGTGTAGGGCTCGATACCGCCTACGTCGAACGGAGTGCGCACATCCCAGAATAAAGTGGCAGGAGACGCGCCCTGGCTGAGCAGCTCCAGGTATGTGATGGGCTTGAACGAGGAACCGGGCTGGCGCAGACCGGTGGCAACATTAAACTTCCCGTCGATTGCATCGTTAAAGTAATCCAGGCTGCCGACCATGGAAAGGATCTCGCCCGTGCTTGGCTTAATGACCACTATTGACGCGTTATCAACATCTTTCTTGGCAGCCTGGAGCGCAGCGATCTTCTCGTTGGCAATCTGACGGATCTTGTTGTCCATGGACAGGTCGAGGGTGGTATAGATCTTCAACCCGCCGCGATCCACCAGTTGGGTGGCTGCATCGGTACCGATGCCCAGGTGATCAGCCAGCAACTGGATGGCCACATCCTTGGCATACACCGAGAAGTGTGGCGCCAGGATGTTGAAACGCTGCTGGATGGTTACCAGCTTCAACGTCTCGCGCTTGGCGTCGGCCGCCATTTTGGCCGTCACATGGCAATCAGGCACGCCGGCGTCAGTAGCCTGCACCATGGCATCGAGAGTGAGTGACTGGCGATCTTTGGCCGGAACCGGATTGTCGAACGGGTTCTGTTTGGGATACTGCGGGATGGGGGCCAGCATAGCGGCCTCCGCGAGGGTCAGGTCTTTGGCACTTATGCCGAAATAGACACGCGAAGCCGCTTCGATGCCGTACGCCAGGTTGCCGTAAAAGTTGGTATTCATGTACCACTCCAGCAGCAGCTTCTTATCGTAACGGCGCGTGACTTCCATGGCCAGCAGGGCTTCACGTATTTTCACCGCCAGAGTCCGCTTGGGACCTGCGCGCTCCTCGGGAGGAGTCAGTACATTTTTCACCAATTGCTGGGCAATGTTCGATGCACCTTGCGTCTGCCCGCCTTGCAGGTTATTGACCACAGCCCGCAATGTGCCACGCACGTCGAAGCCCTGTGATTCATAAAAACGGCGGTCCTCGTTTGCCACCGTGGCGCAACGCAGGTAGGGCGAGATGTCGTTGAATTTCACCCACTGGCGGTCGCCTCCAGTCGGATCGATAATCTCGTAGAGTAGTGTGCCATTGCGATCGTAGAGCTTGGTGGTCTGAAACCCGTTTTGTACCTTTACGATTTGACTGGGATCGGGAAGATCTTTGGTGAAATAGGAGTACACCGCCGCCGCCGCCGCAACGGTCGCGGCAGGGATAGCAATTCCCAAAAACGCGACGATGACGACTAGAACGCTGGCAATTTGCAGGGCGCGTTTGGCAATGCTGTAAGTATTCTTATGGCGCCGGCGCTGGCGCAAGGTGATCAGATGGTTCGCTTGCATGACGTGACTAATGACACTGGCCGTAACTATAAAATCGGATGATCTGCATTATCTCGCAGGCGAGTCTATGATACACAATGCATTGCTGCTTGACGAGAAAGCAACGCTTAGACAGCGAACCGGGTCAACGAAACGTGGTCGACACCAACCTGATTCCATAAATAGGCAAGCGCAAACCCATTGACAACTCAGAACTAATGTTCTATAACCATTAGCGGAGGAAGCCATGAGCGTCTTGAAGCATGTGTATGCGATTCAGTACTTTGTGAAGGATTGGCAGAGAGCGAAGGGTTTTTATGGAGAGACGTTAGGACTGCCATCTTTGAGGGCAGCCGATGAGGTTGGTTGGGCAGAGTTCGGCGACCGGGAGCAGACACACATCGCTCTCAGTCTTTGGCAGGATGCTAGCAAACCCATGCCTGTGAATGGCGCTGTAGCCATCTTCAGCGTAGATGACACCCACGCGGCGGTCTCGGAACTGCGCGCCCGTGGAGTGAAGTGTGACGATCCGGTCGGCGTTCCAGGCATGGTCACCTATGCCGACTTTTACGATCCCGAAGGAAACCGGCTGGAGCTGGCTGGGCCGCCACCCAAAGCCTGACCTTACCCTCCACCGCCACCGCATAAGATACTCGACTGTAAACCACAAGGCTTTACACCTTACCCGCATACCCGGCATCCCATCAGGCTGGTCGGTTCTTTGTCTTTGGTCAATTTTAAGGAGAATACAACTGGGCTGTTTCACTGCAAAAACAACTTTAGGAGGTTGGTATGCAGAAAGTTTTAGTTTGGGTCGGTACGCGCAAGGGTGGCTTTATCTTTGAGAGCAACACAGACCGGCAGACCTGGTCAATCCGGGGGCCTTACTTCAAGGGCTGGACGGTGATGCATATGATGCTGGACCCGCGTGATCGCCGCCTGCACGCAGCGGTTGCGCACGATGTGTACGGCGCCGGAACTCACTACTCCGATGATCTGGGGCATAACTGGACTCAAGCCAGGGTCTCACCGGCCTTCACCGTTGCGTCCAGCGCAGGGCGACCAGTTGGCACGCCAGCCGAAGCGCGCGATCCGGATCAGGCGCAGTCTAAACCTGAGACGGTCATCAAGGTCTGGAACATTACGCCTGGGCGCGCCAGTGAGCCGCGAGTGCTCTATGCGGGGGTGGAACCGGCCGCGCTGTTCGTTTCCACCGACGCGGGTGAGACGTGGTCGCTTAACCAGGGACTGTACCAGCACCCAACCCGTCCGCAGTGGTACCCCGGTGCAGGCGGTCTGTGCCTGCACACCATCCTACTGGATCCGCTCGACCCGCAACGCATGTATGTGGCGATTTCATCAGCCGGGTGCTTCCGTACTGATGACGGGGGAGGGACCTGGCAGCCGCGCAATAAGAACGTCCGTGCCGATTTTCTGCCCAACCGTTTCCCCGAATTCGGCCAATGCGTGCACAAGATGGACATGCATCCCAACCGGCGGAATGTGCTCTATCAGCAAAACCACTGCGGAGTGTATCGCTCGGATAACTACGGTGATGAATGGATCGACATCGGCGAGGGCAAGCTGCCCAGCCGGTTTGGCTTTCCGGTGGTCGTTCACCCACATGACGCCAACACCCTCTACGTGGTGCTGGAGGAGAGCCAGGAAGTGCATATGAGTATCGAGGGCCAGCTCGCCGTGTGGCGTAGCCATGATGCGGGCGAATCGTGGCAGCGCCTCAGCCAGGGTTTGCCGCAGCAGGCTTACGTGAACGTCCTGCGTGAGGCCATGGCGTTTGACAGTTGTGCGCAGGCAGGCGTGTACATGGGCACCAATACCGGCCAGATTTTCTCCAGTCGTGACGAGGGCGACACGTGGGAGGTGATGGCCGACTACCTGCCACCCATTGTTTCCATCGAGACCGCCGTCGTCGATGCCTGACGGGCGTGGCATCCAGCGGTTCTGAAGGCCAGTGCGTGAGCAGGTGATTAAATGCCATACGAAGTCCGGGTACTGGACCAACCTCACATGGGTCTCGCCGTCGTGCGAGGTGTGGCGCGTGCAGATAACCTCAGTCCAAAGGTGATGGAGCTTTTTGACGAGGTGTATCAGAGACTGGCGAAGAGTACGGTTCGACAGAAAGGCCTGAATGTCGTGGTCTATCAAAACGAGGCAGGTCAGAACCTGCTTGCTTCGCCCAAGGGGTGTCCCATTGAAGTAGGTGTTCAGGTAGCGGCGCCATTCACAAGCAACGCTGGGCTTATCTATTCCGCAACACCAGAAGGGGCTGTCGCAACCGTGGCACATTATGGCCCCTACGTGCGTTTGGGCGAAGCCCATGAAGCAATTCAACAGTGGAGTACCATCCACCACCGTCTCCTCGCCGGACCTTGCTGGGAAGTGTACGGCCACTGGACCGACGATCCCGTAAAACTTCGTACGGACGTGTTCTATCTGTTACGCGGGTAAGGAGTCATCATGAGTGATGTGAAGTTTGAAAAAGTCACTCCGGTCCTGGCGGTGCGCAATGTGGTGGCTGCCATCGCGTTCTACACACACAAACTGGGCTTTACCTGTAGCTATACGGATTCGCCCCAGACGCCGGGTTATGCCGTCGTCGGGCGCGACGAAGTCATCATCCACCTGCAGAGTCACGCCCCTGAGGAGTTCGGGCACGGTGAGGGACCAGAACTGCGCTTCCGGGTGGTCAATGTGGATGGCCTATTCGAAGAGTATCGCACGCAAGATGTGTTCCATTCCCGCACCACGCTACAAGACACCCCTTGGGGTACGCGTGAGTTCGCCTTCTTCGATCCAGATGGCAACGGTCTGTTTTTCTACAGCAACCGTCAATAGACAATAGATTGGCCATTCAACTGGCGGATCAATAGACATGGGTTGCGTCATTTAACATCACATAGACGGCTGCACCTGCCGTCTATGTGACCAATAAGGAGTGCTAGGTTGAGATGAAGATCAAGATAATGAACCTGTATGTGGACGATCAGGACAAGGCTTTGCATTTCTATACAGACAAGCTGGGTTTTGTAAAGAAGTCAGACATCACCAATGGGAATTACCGCTGGCTGACGGTCGTGTCGGCTGAAGAGCCGGCTGGCGTCGAGCTGGTGCTGGGTCTGAGCGCCTTCCTGCCGGCCGCGCAAACGTACCAGCAAGCGCTGCACCAGCAAGGAATACCCGCTGCCATGTTCTTTGTGGACGACGTCAAAAAAGACTACGAGCGTCTGCAAACCCTCGGCGTGGCGTTCACCACACCGCCCACCAGGACGCTAGGCTCTACCATCTCCATACTGGACGACACCTGCGGGAACCTGATCCAGCTCACGCAGTTGGACGCCAGGCCCACTTAGGTTTACGTCCGAGTAATGGCTCGGTAACGATTCACTCCACTCGATCCAGCCATGAGGACCTGGTGAGAATCAAGTGCGGGATGTAACAGCATAACGATGAGTGAAACGAACAATCCTATGACCGACACTCATATGACCGATACGAAGGCCGACGGCAGCTATGCTCTGGTGAACGGTCTGAACCTGTATTACGAAATTCACGGCACCGGCAGGCCGGTCGTGATGATCCACGGCGGCTTGGGCGTTGGCGCGACCGTGGCACCTTACTTGTTCCCCCTGGCTCCAGATCACCAGAGCATTGTGGTGGAGTTGCAGGCTCACGGGCACACTGCCGACGTCGATCGACCGTTCAGTTTCGAGCAATTGGCCGACGATGTGGCAGCCTTGATCCGTCACCTTGGCCTTGCGACGGTCGACGTCATCGGCCACTCTTTGGGTGGTGGTGTCGCGCTGCAGTTGGCCATCCGCCACCCCAACGTGGTGCGCAGGCTGGTGGTCGTCTCGGCCCCCTTCCGTCGTAGCGGGTGGTACCCCGAAGTCCTTGCAGGGATGGCGTCAATCCCCGAGGTCATGTTGAACACCCCAATGTATGAAGCCTATGCGCGCGTCGCCCCGAGGCCGCAAGACTTCCCAAACCTGATTAAGAAAACCAAGCAGTTGCTTGGGCAGGACTACGATTGGTCCGCAGGTGTGACGTCGATCCAGTCACCTGTACTGATCGTGGCTGGAGACGCGGACAGCCTGCGCCCCTCCCACGCCGTGGAGATGTTTGAACTCCTCGGCGGGGGCAAGGCCGACGGCGCCTCACGCGGGCTGCCGAAGTCCCAACTCGCCATCCTGCCTGCCACGACCCATTTCAACATACTAACCCGCTCCGATCTGCCCGCTATGATCACGTTGTTCCTTGACGCGGAGTCTTGAAACGCGCCGCCACGCCATGTAAGCGGTCTGCCCGCTTTATTAATCCCGGGTTCGTCCTACAATCACAATGCACATTCGTGC
This sequence comes from Chloroflexota bacterium, assembly GCA_021788625.1. GTDB lineage: Bacteria > Chloroflexota > Anaerolineae > J036 > Brachytrichaceae > CAIXPS01. The sequence goes on along the minus strand of JAJYKL010000045.1, from coordinate 245 downwards.
AGGAGCGAGAGCACATGAAAATCACGGCGATCAAGACGGCGGCCACATCCGGGCATGGCATGCACCTATGGGTGAGGGTGGAGACGGATGCCGGTGTCACCGGCCTCGGTGAGTGCGTACACGGCGGTGTGCAGGCCATTGCCATCATCCACGAGATTCGCCGCCACTTCGTTGGCCGCGATCCCTTTCGCATCGATGCCCTGTTCGAGGAAATGCGCCGTGCCTACGTGTTTGACGGCGGATTT
>JAJYKL010000167.1 GCA_021788625.1 Chloroflexota bacterium | reverse complement strand
TCGTCCTTCGACAAGCTCAGGATGATCATGGTGAGCTTGTCGTCCTTCGACAAGCTCAGGATGATCATGGTGAGCCTGTCATCCTTCGACAGGCTCAGGATGATCATGGTGAGCCTGTGGAACCATCCGGCGACTGTCATCCGCAAATCGGTCCCTCTTACGTTTTACGTAAAAACCCAGAACGGCTGCGTCCAGGCCTTCGCGTTGCCGCAGCCCAGGCACACGGCGCGCACGTAGAGGCCGGAGGACGGATTTTTCTCAACCTCGGTCACGTCCAGCTCTGCCGACCCGCCGTTGTCTTTCCGCACGTAGGCGCCGGCTCGACTCACCCAGTGGATGGCCGACGCGTCAGACTCGACGACGATTCGTTGTCTACTACCGTCCACCCCCACCCGCGTGATGGTTACGCCTATGGAGGCGTAGAAGCGCCCGTCGGCCAACGCTGCGACAATCCCGTCAGGTGTGACGGGTTCGCCCTGCGGCCATTGCACCTGGTTCCAGGCGATGAAGTAATGAGCCGGTTCGGGCTGGTCGTCGTTGCCGTGGCCGAAGACTGGGAAGCCTTTGGCGGGCAGGCGGTCCCAACGGTTGGTGGCCTGCGCCTCACCCGGCACTATTTCGATCACCCTGGTGTTGATCTCCATCCCGCGCATGCCCGCACCTTCCATCGACTCCAGCAGGTCGTCGGTCACGTAGTCGGCGAAGGGCCGCCAGTTCGGGTGGTCAAAGACGAACAGGCTGCCCGAGGCCTGTACTTGCTACAGGATATCCAGCGCTGAGAGTCCCTGCGGCGGCGCGTGATCCGCGCCCAGGTACATCAGCGACTGGCGGCGGTCCGACGTGACCTCTACGGTTGGCACGAAGCACATGCGCGTGTGCGGTTGCAGGTCACTCGCGGGCAGCAGCACGTCGTGTTCCGAGAGGGCCAGGTAGTCATAACCGGCCGCCTCGTAGGCACGCACCTCGTCAAGAGGCTGAACGTCGCCGTCAAAGGCGGTCGAGTGACCGTGGTAGTTCCCGCGCAACCAGCGGCACGGCAAGTCCAGTGGCAGGTACCACGATGTGAAGCGTGGCATACTCGCTATCGTATACCCGCTTTCACACAGTTTTTGAGGCCTTTGTGCCTTGGTGGTGGGTCATATTGCTCAGGCGGCTTGCGCCAGTTGCTTGCACAGCTTAGCGTCGCTGGCGTAACCCAAGTTCAGGTGGCGCACCTCGCCGCTGGCGTCGAGTACGACCGTCGCAGGCACCGTCAGGATGCCCAGTTCGTCCACCAGCTCCGGGTATTCCAGCGCCGAGAGCGACTTCACCGTGACACGATCGCTTAATTCGCGTTCCAGGCGTGTCAGCGCCGGCTCCTGCAGCGTGTGACAATCGCGGCAGTAGGGCGATGAGAATGCGACCACCGCCGGCTTGCCAGCCGGCACCATGTCTCCGAATGGCGTGCGGGAGCGCAGGTGGCGCAACTTGAGGCCGCGCCACAATCGCAAGCCCCCCCACAGCGCTGCGACGGCTAGCGCGATGGCGATCAGGATGAGTAAACGCAAAATCATATAGTCACCTCAACTGATCACCCCGAAGCGCTGCAACTGGAAGTAGACGAAGCAGCCGGCGCAGAAGCCAAATCCAAGGTTTACCGCGGCCAGCACCATCACCACGACGGCCAGGGCCCAGCCGACGGTCCAGGCGCCGGCAAGGAAGGCGATGATTGCCAGGATGAGCACACCCACGCCCATGCCTTGCGCGAAGCGGTGCGGCGCGGCGTCTTCATTACGCACGTCGGGCCGCAGTAGTCCCACAGGGCGCAATATATCTTTATAGATGCGCTGGAACAGCGCCGCCTGAGGGAACACCGTGCCCAGGAGCATGACGGCTGCGACCATGGCAACGAAGAGCGGCTGGTTCAGGGTAAATCCGATCGCCAGCAGGCCGACGATGAATGCCTGGTTGACGCGCACCGTGGTGCGGTCAAACGGCCGAGCCGTACGCCCGGGTTGCCCACCTGTTATCTGTTGGGTAGTCATTACACTATTACTCCACAAGTCCAGTACGAACCACCAATGAACTCGGAATGGAACCCCCTAAACCCAGACCCACGCCGCCTGTTCCGCTTTGCGGCGATGGCTCATGAGGCCACGCGGGCAATACTCAAATGGGTGATGCGTCGCCGGATGTCAAGTGCAGAGACAGCTTGCCAATGCCGGACGACTTAAGAACAGACGGGGTAAAACTAGCGAGAACCAGCCAACCCTCTGGCGGGCTCCCGCTACCTACAGAAGCAACGTCTGCAGGCTTGGTACACAAGAAGACAGCTCAATCGAGCTACCATCGCAGCAATAGTTTACCATATCTTCTTTTTTATTGTGTCATGTTGTGGCTTTATCATAGAGTATAGACATAAAAGATCGGAGACGCGAAAAATACACCATGTTTTGCCTCCGCCTCCTTATGCGTATGTCACATATGCCAGGGCTTACCGGTACCAGGCACTGTTTGAGTCTGCGTTAACGCAGCAGGATACGCTGCTCGGGCGTCAAGATAGATTCGAATTGCGGTAATAGTAGCCGCTCATCAGCTTCCTTATAACTGGCGGCACCGTGCCAGGCCTGCGCTAGCAGCTGGACGATCTGATCATCGCCAAATTCGGGAAGGTTCAGCTCTGGACGTTGCTGGCGTAGCTTCGCGACCTTCAATAACCACGGCCTGACCTCTCGCTCCCAGCGCGGCACGCTGCCCGGGTGCGGACTGTGCACGAACTCACGTGCCAGTATTAGCCCAGCCTCGGCGGGGTCTACCTGCTCCGTCCTCTCAGCACTGATGATGAGGTTTTGGTAGCGCCACACGCGTGCAGCCACGACGCGTTTCCCCAGGCGATCGTAGACGTGCTCCACCGTTTCGGTCAAGTGGGGCGGGTGCAGCTCGACAAGCCACTCCGGCTTTACTGCGCTGACGAGTCCGATCAGCGTCAGCTTCTCCCCCTGCCGCGTGGTGATTTCGCGCACCTCGGAAACGACGACCAGCGGCGCGCGCTTTACCACGCTCTCCTGCATCAGTGTGGCGTGCTGGCCGCCCGCCAGCTCGAAGTCTTCGCTCGCGCCGGCGCGCACAGCCAGTTGGTCCATGAATCCCACCAGGTGGCAGCGCCGCACCTCCTCTCTCACTCTTCCCGTCTCCCCCTCTTCGTCCGGCCCCTCGCCCAGCAGCTCCAGGATCTGACGGTACGTGAGGGCCACCTCGCGCGCCACGTGTGGGTTCACGCCAAAGCTGTAGCAGGCCTTGTAATCGAAGCGGTGCCGCACGGCGTGCGCATAAGACGCCGCCAGCAGGTCGAAGTCCGTGTCGCTGACGCGGGTCAGGCTCTCACGGTTGCGCCGCGAAAGCTTATCCTGCGGGTTCAGGTGCGTGAGCAGGTCGCGCCCGCTAACCAGTGCAGTAAAAAGCGCGATCTCGCGCACGCATTGGTATTTCTCCGCCTCGATCAGCATGCGGGCGTAGCGCGGGTGCAAAGGCAGGCGCAGCATACGCCGGCCCAGCTCGGTGATGGCGCGCGGCGGCGGCGTGACCGCCCCGAGCGCTTCGAGCAGTTCTTCCGCGTGCGCGACTCGCCCGGCGTCGGGCCTGTCCAGCAGGTCAAAGTGCTCGGCGTCACCGACGCCGAAGGAGTGCAAAAGCAGCACCACCTCGGAGAGCTCCGTGCGCTGGATCTCCGGCGTGTTACGGTCCGGGCGCTCCTGTTGCTGCGCCTCTGTCCACAGGCGATAGCACACTCCAGGACCCAGGCGCCCCGCGCGACCGGTGCGCTGGTCGGCCGAGGCTTTCGAGATCAGCTCCACGTGCAGCGTGTTGATGCCGCGTTGCGGGTCGAAACGCGCGATACGCGCCAGGCCGCTGTCGACCACGTAGCGGATACCGGGGATGGTCACCGACGTCTCGGCCACGTTGGTGGAAACGATCACGCGCCGGTAGGGCGTTGGCAGGAAGGCGCGGTCCTGGTCCTGCGGCGAGAGCTCGCCGTGCAGCGGGATGACTAGCAGGTCGTCTTGGGTGTGCGCGTGCCGGATTTCGTCCATCGTGCGCTGGATTTCATACGCGCCCGGCATAAAGACCAGCACGTCGCCGACGCCGTCGCCATCGGCGGATTGGTCGATCACCTCACGCACCTTCTCCGCCGCCAACTCCCAGACGGGCCGTTCGTCGGCCCACTTCAGGTAACGGGTCTCCACCGGGTACTGGCGCCCCTCCGCACGCAGGATGGGGCATCGGTTGAGGTCAGGCGCGCCGTCGCTGAGGTAGTCGGCCAGTGCGGTGTCATCCAGCGTGGCCGACATGACCATCAGCAGCAGGTCAGGCCGTTGGCCGGCCTGCAGCGCCTTGACCAGCGCCAGGCCGATGTCACTCAGCAGGTTGCGCTCGTGGAACTCGTCGAACAACACCGCGCCAACGTCCGGGAGGGTGGGCTCGTCCTGCAACCAGCGCAGCAGGATGCCCTCGGTGACGAAAGCAATGCGCGTCTGCGGGGCGATCTGGTCCTCGAAGCGCACCTGGTAGCCCACCTCGCGTCCGAGCTCGACGCCCATCTCCTCGGCCACGCGCCGCGCGACCGTGCGCGCCGCGACACGCCGCGGCTGCAGCACCACAACGCGCTTGCCGTTGTCGCGGCCGTCCCGCAGGATCATCTGGCAAACCTGCGTGGTCTTGCCGGATCCGGTCGGGGCAACCAGCACCAGCCGGTTCGTACTGCCCCACACCCGGCGCAACTCGTCGTGCAGCCCCCACACCGGCAGCGCGGCACCCGTCTCCTGGTCCTTGCCAATCCTGCTCATCACATCCATTGCGGCGAGGGATTGTACTAAATCGTGAAACGTAATACGTAAGCGGGGAGGAGCGATGATGGGGAGCGGATGAAACCCGGTTTCTGAGTCACCGAGTCCAATTATGACCGTGACCTGAGAAACCGGGTTTCTGGAGCCGGGTGCCATCACCCATTATGCGCGGGAGACAAAACGAAATGTGTCTCCCGCGTCACCTGTCACCTCGTCTCCCGCTCACTTTTTAGGCCGGGCGAAAGGTGGTTCGGCGGGTTTACCATATTGCCAACATTGACGTTCTATGCGAGGTATATACACCTATTGACCCACCGCCTTTTGATGAACGCCCGTGAAACACCAGGCATCCAATCTGAACATGAGATCGGCTGCCCCGTGTCTCCTCAGACACAGCGGATTATGATTATTACGTAAAACGCAAAACGTTAGAAGGGTGGTATTACGGTTTACGGTCAATGGTGGTCGTCAAACGTCATCAGCGATCCCCGCGGGAAGCTCTTGGGCGGTACCTGGCGTCAAGGCAGGCGTTCTTGCGTGAAAGCCACATACTTCCGGAGATATCGCGCTCCTGCTCTCCCCGTGTGACGCCGCCACTTCACCTTCCCGCAGGGTCCGTTGGGCACTTCAGCTAGCGTTAACCAACCTGCGGGAAGGAGGTTCGACACTTCACCTTCCCGCGGGGTCCGAGGCGTAGTTCGGCTCATGTGCACCAACCCGCGCGAAGGCGATTCATCTATCCCCGCACTACCACCTGGATCTCGTCGCCGGCACGCAGGGTCACGGGCGAACCGAAGGTAACCGTGGTGCCCGCGCGCGACTGCTGCACGTCCGCGTCCGGCTTCCCGGCGCCAGCGCTCAGGCGTACCCGCGCACTGCCCTTCCGTGCCGGCGTTCCCAGGACCAACTGCCGCAGGGTCAGCTCACCGTAGGCCACGCGCAGCGTGGCCGTCTGCGTTGACGCGGTGGTGTGCTGCAGGTACTGTCCCCAGCCCGAGCCGGTGTTCCACACGCAGGTGAAGCGCTCCGCACTCACCTTGGGCGCGAAGCCGATGCGCTGCTCGGGCGCGCTGTACTGGTACCCGCTCAATGCCGGTACCAGCGACCAGCTCGACATGGCGCGCGCGTAGTGATTGCCGCACTCGAACTCGTTCCACGGGTTGCGCCGCGCGCCGTCATAGCGGTTGCGCACGCCCTCCACGATGACCAGCCCCGCGTCCACCTCATCTTCATAGATCAATTCTGCAGCCACCTGGTACTCGATGCCCGTCCACACCTCGTCTCCGTACACGCTGGGCAGTTGCGGGCGCCCGCCTTTAGGCCATGTGCAGATGGCCAGCCCTGCCTCGTCGTTCAGCCCGTAGACGCGCTGCATGTTGGCAATGCGGCGCAGGTCCTCGCGCCAGTTGTAGCGGAAGACCGATTGCATGGCGCGTCGCACGTGTCGCGGATCTAGCACATAACCTATTCCGGCAACGTGGCTGAGCCATTGCCCAAGGAGTTGGTCCGATAAGCACCCTTTGCCATATTGGTATTTGGGGAACGGGTCGAGTGGAGACTGCAAATCCGTGGGCACAATCAACAGATCGGAGACCATGATCTGCTGCTCGTAATACTCACCATTCCACAGCATGCTCTCGATCTTCTGCTGCCCACTGTCATAAACGGTCTTGTATTCGGCAGCGTGGTCCGCCTCGCCCAGGTAGGTGGCGATCTCCGCGCATGCCTTCAACGCGCCCAGGTACAGCGCTCCGGTCATGGTGTTCGGGCCGAAGTACTCGATGTCGTAGGTGTTATGCTGCCGTCCCTCCATCACGCCGTCCTTGTCGCGATCCCAGGCATGCGGGTTGTGGTTATCCCAGGCATAGGCTATTGCACGCCGGATTCCCGGCCAGACCTGGCGCAGGAAGCCATCGTCACCGCTGAGTTGCCACTCGCGATAAGCC
>JAJYKL010000166.1 GCA_021788625.1 Chloroflexota bacterium | reverse complement strand
GCGCATCTCCGTTGTCTTCACCGTGTTGAACGAAGCCTCCTCATTGCCGCGCCTGCTGGACTCCCTCGCCGCTCAGACGCACTTGCCTGATGAGGTAGTGGTCTGCGACGGCGGCAGCCACGATAGAACGGTCGAATTGCTTCAAGCCGAGCGACGTCTGCCCTTGCGCATAATCGAGTCGGCTGGAGCGAACATTTCGCGCGGACGGAATTTGGCTATTACGGCTGCCACCGGCGACGTCATCGCTTGCACTGATGCTGGTGTCACACTGGATCAGAGTTGGCTGGAAACGATCACGCACGAGTTTGCGCCTGGCAGCTCACGGTTGGCACCAGACATCCATGACGTGGAAGTTGCTTTTCCCGCAGGTACAGCAGACCGAACTGTGAGCAGCGGTCAATCGGCCATCGGCAATCTTCAATCGACATGTGCATGGGTGGGAGGCTTTTTCCTCCCCGACGCGCGGAGTGTATTTGAGCTGGCAATGGGCGCGACCGTGCTTCCGGCGCTGCGCGACGTGAAACCCGGCGCATTCCTGCCTTCATCACGCTCTGTGGCTTTCCTGAAGGGCGCCTGGCAGCGGGTTGGCGGATACCCCGAGTGGCTGGACTACTGCGAAGATCTGGTCTTCGACCTGGCGATGCGCGAATGCTTTGGCCCGTGCCGCTTCGCCCCGGCGGCGCGAGTATATTTCCGCCCGCGTTCCTCGCTTGGCGCATTTTACCGGCAGTATTACCTTTACGCACGCGGGGATGGCAAAGCAGATCTGTGGCGGAAGCGGCACGCGATCCGCTACAGCTCGTACCTGGTTGCGTTGCCGTTACTGTTGGCAGGTGCGGTACTGCTACCTTCCCACATCCTCCAGGCCGCGTGCGTTCTGGCACTCGCAGCCGGTGTGGTCGCTTATACCCGCACACCCTACCGCCGGTTGGCAGAAGCATGGGGCGGTTTGACGGCGGGCGGGCGGATCAAAGCCGCAGCACTCGTACCAGTGATACGCGTAGTCGGTGATGTGGCCAAGATGGCAGGGTATCCGGCGGGCGTACGGTGGCGACTCCGGCGCCGTACGTGATGAGGCAAGTCAGCGTACAATTCGGTTTAGCACTCTGGTGAGCGAGGCCGCGCACTCGGATGCGATACGCTGGGGTGTCCGGGCCAGTTCGATCTCACAATTCACGAAAGACGCTGGATCACACAGCTTAACTTTGTTGATGCACGATGGGCATAATATCATTTCTGCTCCCGTTCAGCGCAGGCATGCCAGCGCCTGCATACGAGCCTGTATTTGAAATCGAGGTGTGGTGGGCTGTGATCATCACACTCGTTTTGCTGGCCATCGGTGCCATGGCAGGATTGCTCATCGCCTGGTATGGCAACCGTCGCGAGTTGAGGCGCGCGCGCGCGGAAGTGTTACATTGGCGCGGCAGGCAGCAGGAATATGAGCGCACCGAGGTGCAATTACGCACCACACTGGAACAGTTGGGCGAGGCACAAACAGGACTTCGGGACTCCCAACAGCAGATGGAAGGGTTGACGGCAACCGCGAACGGATTGCGCCAGCAAGTGAACGACCTGCATGATCAACTGACCAAGTGCGAGCAGCTGTCAATCGAACGGCAGGCCAATCTGGCTCAGGCGAACAGCAAATTGAGCGAATCCCAGCGCCTGTATACCGAACAGCGCGCCACCGTCATGGCAGCCCATGCGCAGCTCGGCGATTACCGCGCCCGCGTTGCCGAGGCCGACTCCAATACCGTCGAGATGCAAGCCACACTGGTCGCGCTCAGTTCACAACTGGATTCGCTCCGCCAGCGATTGGCGAGGATGGAGGGACGCTCACAGTCACCTAAGGCAACGTTCTCTCCCACCCTCACCAGCCTTCCCGTGGCCGCGGAAGTTCCACCGCCTGTCCCGACCCTGCCCCTACCAGTGAGTGATGCCAGTCCAGCTGGATCCAGCCAGGCCGGGACTGGCCGTGGTGGCCTTAGCACCCCACCTGGCAGCACAACCGAGGGCACAGGGAATCATGGCGCGAACAATGGCACCTCGCTCCCCGCCTCCACCGCACCGGCTTCTTCGACCTCACCCTCCAGCCCTGGCGAAGAGCTGACATTGGAAAACGTGAAGGGCATCGGCACCGGGTATGCGGCACGCCTGCGTGCGGTAGGCATCGCAACTGTGCGCGACCTGGCCAATTGCACACCAGAGCAACTGGATGCCATTGTCCATGCACCCAGGTGGCGCCAGCCGGACTATGGCGATTGGATCCGCACAGCACGGTTGATGGTGCGAGGCGGAATGGGATCTTCCTACACGTCGAGCGGTCCGCGATAGACCTGCGTGGCACTGGCTTGAGCCACAGGCATCAGGACCACATCGTTAATATTCACGTGCGGCGGGCGGGTGGCACAGTAAAGCACAACATCGGCTACGTCGGTGCCCGTGAGTGGCTTGACCCCTTCGTACACTTTCTTCGCACGCGCCACGTCACCATGGAAGCGCACAATGCTGAACTCCGTCTCCACCAGCCCGGGATCCACTGAAGAGATGCGTACGGTAGTGCCGTTCAGGTCCATCTTCAGACCCTCAGAGATGGACTTCACGGCCGCCTTGGTGGCGCAGTAGACCGCACCGTTGGGGTAGGTCCAATGTCCGGCGGTGGAGCCAATGTTGATGATGTGTCCTTTGTTGCGTGCGATCATGCCCGGCAGCACCGCACGGGTGACGTAGAGCAAACCCTTCACATTGGTATCGACCATCTCGTTGATATCGTCGATGCTGTATTCCTGCAGCCGGGTCAGTTCGCGGCTCAGGCCGGCGTTGTTGATCAACACCTCGATGGATGCCCACTCGCGTGGTAATTGATCGACTGCACGCTGTACCGCCTGCTGATCGCGCACGTCCAAAGTGATCACATGGGTGGGCACCTTCAGTTCCGCAGCCAGTGACTCCACGCGTTGCACGCGGCGGGCGCACAGGATGAGCCGCGCGCCCGCCCCGGCAAAGGCGCGGGCGCAGGCCTCGCCAATGCCGCTGCTCGCTCCGGTGATGAAAACGATCTTCCCTTCCAGTGAATAACTCATACTCGGTTTTCCTCTCTATAGCTGATGATGCCGTTATAAACACGCTCCAGTTGCGGGATGATCACGCTCCAGTCGTAGGTGCCCGAGACGAAAGCATGGGCGCGCCGGCCCAGCGTACGGCGCAGCGCGTCGTCGCCCAACAGGTCCAGCACCGCCTGGGCAAACGCTTGCGGCGTGTCGGCAATAAGCAACTCGCGCCCGCTCGTCACATCGAAACCTTCGGCACCCAGCGAGGTGCTGACTATGGCACGGCGCATGGCCATGGCTTCCAGCAGCTTGAAGCGCGTCCCTCCACCCACACGTAGCGGCGCGACGTAGACATCGGCGGCAGCGATGGTGCGATACAAGTCGCGTGCCGAAACCTCCCCGGTAATGGTGATATGGGGGTTGGCGCGTAACGCGTTCAGTCTCGGACTGGGCTGCTGACCGACCACCATCAGGCGTACGTCTGGCAGGTTATGCTGGATGAGCGGCATTACGTCGTGCGCGAACCATAGCATGGCATCCACATTTGGGCGGAAATCCATCTTGCCAGTGAAGACAAGAGTCCGGTCCGGTGCAGCCTGCGGTTTAGCGGTGACCTCTGTATAGCGAGCCACGTCAATACCGTTGAAGATGACATGGGCACGAATGGAGGGGTCCAGCGCCGCGAGCGCACGGGCGTCTTGAGGCGAGACGCAAAGCGTCGCCTGCGCCCCGAGAGCCATGCGGCGTTCGAAGTGGCGCAGGCGCTGCCACTGCACCAGCGAGTAGGCGGCTCCGTGCCAGCGATGCGGTTGGCGCGTATCGGCCTCATAGGCACGGCGCTGCAACAGGTATTCGCAATTGTGGTCATCGAACACGATCTTGGTTTGGCGTTCATCAATAGGCGCCTCAAGCGTGTAGCGCGCCAGCTCAATGCCTTCCACCTGCACAATGTCAAAGTGGTGACGCGTGACCCACTCGTTGAGATGTTTGGCAAACGCAGGCGACCACAGGCGCCAGGCCATATCGGGAAGCTGCGACGTCACCAGTGTCCAGAGCCGGTCAAGCATGCTCCGATGCGGCACGGGATAGGTGGCCACTTCACGACACGCCTTCGCCAGCTCAGGAGCTATCGGCAATCGGCCGCCGGACAGGTGCACTTCAGTCGAGCGTTCGTCGAACGAAAGCAGCCACACCTCGTGGTTGCGCGCCAGGTTCGACAGGATTCCCCAGTTACGCAGCGCTGTCCCCTGCCGGGGAGGGAAAGGCAATTGGGGAGTCAGGAAGAGGAAGCGCATGCCTGGTACACCTCCCACGTCTGTTGAGCTGCCCTCTGCCATGTGAAGGCTTGCACACGCTCGCGACCACGCCGGGCGTAGTCATTATGGACGGAGTCAAAGATCAACACGATGCGCATGCAGCGCGCGAGGGCTGCCACATCCGTTGGATCATGGAGTAAGGCCGCATCACCGGTTATCTCGGGCAGCGCGCCTGCATTGGAGCACACCACGGGCGTCCCATGTGCCATGGCCTCCAACACAGGCAGGCCAAACCCCTCGGAGAGCGAGGGGAACACCAGCATCCGGGCCGCCTCATAGGCCTCGCCCAGGTCAGCATCGCTCAGCCGGCCAGCGAAGATAATCCGGTCACTCACACCCAGATCGCGCGCCTGCTCCTGCAGGCTCTGGTTTCGCCAGCCGGGTTCGCCGACGATCACCAGGCTCAGGGTGCCGGGCAACTCTTTCAATGCCCGCAAGAGGGTCGATAAGTTCTTACGCGGCTCGAAGGTGCCCACAAACAGTGCATACGGCGAATTCCGGATTTTGGATTTGAGATCTGCGAAAGACGACGGCCGGCTGACGATGGGGGCGATCACTTCCGTGTACGGTCCATTCCCTGATGGGGAGGGGGTGCTGATGGACGTATCGTCCGCGCCTGCATGGGATCGATCCAACCCGTCTGGCGCAGGATTGTCCGCACCCTCATAGATGACGCGCACCTTCTGCACCGGCACACTGGGTAACAGGCGCATAATCTCGGAGCGGGTGTACTCGGAGACAGCGATCACGCGATCCGCACGGCAAGCTGATTCCCTTGTGCGCGAGTAGTAGCGTATGCCTGCGGCGCTCATAACCTCGGAGTGCTCCATGAAATACAGGTCGTGAATGGTGATCACCTTCCGAAAGCGCCCTCGCGGGGCGATGAAGTCGGGACTGTGCAGGACGTCGATGCGCCGAAGTGCGAGCTCGAGAGGCAGTGTCAGGCTCTCCAGACGGTGGTGGGCAGGGGTGATGACACGGTGCACCCGTACTCCCGCTGGCAGCCATGCCAGATCGGCATCGCGCCGATCCAAAATCACACTCAACTCAACAGACCCACTCGATGGCTCATGCCTCAGGGCCTGCACCAGATGTCGCGTGTACTGGGCGATACCCGCCTTGCGGTAGTACATCAGGCGGCAGTCGATGGCGACGCGCAATGCACTGTGCTGGCGCACTCTTGATGACCCTGCCATACTACACCAGCACCGCCTGCTCGTGTTTGAGCAACCACTCCTTGGTCCGCAACCCACCCTGATAACCGGCCAACTTGCCTTTGGCGCTCAACACGCGGTGACAGGGGATGACGATCATCAAGGGATTACTGGCCAGTGCCCGCCCAACCGCTCGCTGAGCCATGGGCCTGCCCAGGCGACGTGCCAATTCGGTATAAGTAGTCGTCTCGCCATAGCCCACCTGCATCACCTGCGACCACACCGCACGCTGGAACTCGGTACCCGTCGACAGATTCACTGTCACGTCGAAATCTTTTCGTTTGCCGGAAAAGTACTCACGCAACTCGCGGCGCGCTCGATCGAGCATGGCGCATGAATGACCACCCAACATTCGGTGCGGTGTGTATTGAACAGACGTGATGAAGTCGCGCGTCCCTTCGATTAGCAGAGCGCCTACTGGCGTGTCGAGGGTGGTCTTGAACATGATTACTTAAAATTATAATGACGGCCATGACGAATGCCGGTGTCCACCACGGTGCGCTCTCTGCTGAACATCTGAGCGAGCCTTGTCGCCAGTCGGTGCTCAGACGACCGAACGATCCGTGCGCCGGCGTTGGAGATCATGGTGAGCTGGTCCCCGGCTGTATGTATCCTTCCACTAGCAATACTGCCTGGGCGGTGAAGGGATGCGCGGTACTCGACACATGTGTCGCCATGCGCCGCACGATGGCCAGGCGGATGACTGAGCAGCGAACAAGCTGGTTCAGTGTCTGCGCACAGGAAGGACTGGCAATCACCCTGATACCAGGGGCAACGCCGCCTGCCTGCCTGACTGCTACAGCATGGTATCGTGATGCGCATTCTGTGGTTTATGGAAACCTGCATTATGAACTTGTTCTTTAGTTCTCATAAAGTGCTATCGTGACGCAATTTATCCACAATTGCTCCGGCTTATCCCCAGAAAGCATTCGACTTGTCCACAGGCCGTGATGGTTATGTATGATAGTCATTTTACTTAACCTTATTTTAAGCTTACCCTAATCTTCACTTTCTCCAATATATAGCCGCAGCTCACGATACGCCCCTATATCTTGGATCAAAAAAGACGAGCAGAACTAGCATGGATCGAGAGCTACATGTGAATAAGTTTTGGACAACTGTGGATAGTTTGTGGCAGATTGTGAGCTACAGCTTTCACGAGGTGTTGCCCAAGTTTCTGCTTATGGCCG
>JAJYKL010000165.1 GCA_021788625.1 Chloroflexota bacterium | reverse complement strand
GGTCTAAGTTTTCACGTACGTCTGAGCACAGGGCGGTTCGGTGTAATAACCATCGCCCTTCCTGCAGAGGCTATGCATCGCAAATATAGCCACTACATAAGGCAAAGATAGCCTACATTGTTATTTTCGTCAACTGCATCAGACCGACATAGCGGCAAAGAGGTATATCGGCACTACAGTATTGCCGTTTCGTTGCGTACACGATCTGGAGGGGATTCGCGATGTGTAGGATTAGGATGAAGACAGAGGGGGAGGTCAGGATGGATCAGGAGAGCAGCACCCTACGCGCGCTGCTCTCCTGTGCGGCGGTTACTGCTTCTCCAGCTTTAACGTCAGTTTCACCGTGTCAGGCCATTTGGGGTTGATCTCCACACCGTCCTGCTGGACGGACTGATAACCTCTGGCGCCCCAGCCTACGCTGTACTTGCCGCCGCGCGTCACGAGCTCGGTCAACTCGAACTGTCCGGTGCGGTCCGTCTGTGCGGCGTCCAGAATCTGGTCGTCGCTGCCATCGTACTGTTCCCAGGTGATGCCTGCTTTGAGCACTCCAAACACTGCGCTGTTGATAGGCTTGCCGGTATCGGCATCCACAATCACGCCAGTGAACTGGACGCCATCCGTGACCACCGCGGTTGAGGTGGTATGTCCCATGGCCTGCTCAATCAAACCCCTGGCCAGGTTCATCGGGCGCAGCGCGTTGATGAAGCCGCCCACGGGGATGCAGGTGTCGTGCTCGTCGATCTTGCCGTCACCGTTGGTGTCGGCCAGCCGGCGGCAGTCCACATACTCCCCCTCTTTGTTGCTGAAAATGCGCGTGGGGATGCCAATCAACCGGCCGTTGTTATCCACGCCGGTGCCGCCGCTGTTACCACCCGCGATGGTGGCATCCGTCTTGATCCAGGCGCGGCCCTGGATACCCTCTTCCGAATCGAACCCGCTGACGTTGCCCGAGGTGAAGGTGATCGTGTCGCCGCCAATGCCGGGGTAGCCGAAAATGTTCACCGTGTCGCCCAGGTCGATGCCATCGGAGTCTCCCAACTGTACGAATGGCAGGTTCAGCTTCGCCGGGTCCACCGCCTTGCCAGACAGGTCCGTGGTGATTTTGAGAATGGCCAGGTCCAGCTCGGCGGAGCCTGTCACCACCTCGGCGACATAGGTGGCCACGGCAGGCTGGTCGGAACGCCGGGTCAGCAGCACCACCAGTTGCCCCTCGCGAATCTTGATGCTAGGTTGGTTTTTCACTTCCTGGATCACATCGCTCACGTCGGTGACGTGATAGTTGGTCAGGATGTAGCCATCTTTGGACAGGATGGTGCCACTGCCCCAGCCGAAGAAGCGCACCTCGGTCTTGCCCTTGGTGGTGGTGACGTCGGCGATGGGGCCGAGCTGGACCACGGCATGCATCACCGCCTGCGTCACGTCGTGATCCAGCGCGTGCGCCGGACGCAGGGCCATGCTACCCGACAGCGCGCTGCCCAACAGCGCCAGTACGGCCATCGCGATCCATCCGATGAACCTGGGTGTTCGCAACATCGTGCACCTCCTGCTATGGCAATTGCGCGGAATCGACAAAGGTCTTCAGTTGGGACGAGGCCAGAGCGTGGTTGTCTTCGGTGGACAGGGCGGTGAACACGTACACCGTGCCACCCTGGCGTACCAGCACGTCATCGCCCAGCACCACCACAGGCAACGCGTCCTGCAGCACATCGCCTGTGTCGCTCACGTAAACGAACGAGGAGGACGCACCGGGCAGGCCTTTTACCATCTGGCCCGGCGTAATGCCGAAGACCTTGAAGGCGGTGAGGTCGCGGCCCCGGTTCAGCGCAAGCTGATTCGCGGCGAAGGCGAGCGCCTCGCCGTCCCTGGCCGATGCATCCACCTTCAGAATGCCCAGTTCCAGCGTTGTGGCGAAGCGTTGCGCTGCACTGTCCTGCATGCTCACGATTCCATTGGCCGCATCGGCGGTATTCAGGCGCCAGGTGTCGGGGTACTGCAGGGTCAACCCTGTGGGCATCCGGTACAACTTCATGCGCGACTCGACGGCCCCGCGCAACGCCAGCCCCGCGAGCAGGGCGACCGCCGTGACGACCAGCGTCAGGATCAGCGATATGCGGTCGTGATAGTTGATGCGGAAGCGCGGTGCCGGGTGGAACGTGCTGTCTGGTTGACCAGCGGGTGCCGGACCATTGGATGGGGTGATGGTCATAAGGGTCCTCCGAGCAGTTACATGTCGTCCGAATCCGCGCCCGCCTGCGTGAGCTGCTGCGCGCGGCTGATGAGCAGATAGATGAGGGCAAACAGCCCGATGGCGACCAGCGTGCTCAGCCCCAGCGCGGGCCAGGGGGTGTAGCCGCCGCTGCCCAGCCCGTTCACGCCGATGGTCAGCGGGGCACGGGTGATCTCACCGCTGACCCATGAAAACAGCCCGTTGATGATCGCGGCGATGGTCAGGCCCGCCGGCATCCACCACACCGGCTCATCATCGAACTTGGCACGGGCGATGAAGTATCCCACCAGCCCGCCCAGCGCCCCCTGTGCCAGCGTGGTCACCACCATGCGAATGACTCCGGCAGTCAAGTCGGCACCGCTGATGCCTCCGCCGGAGGCGACCGTAGCGACGTTCAGGTAGACAGCATAACCGATGCCGGCCGCTGTGCCGTAGATCACTCCATCTACACGCTGGTCGAACTCGCTGGAGTAGTAAATGCTAAAGCGTACGGCGGCGTAGGCCAGGAACTCCTGCGTGAAGCCCACCACCAGGATGCTGCCAAGGATCTCGGTTTGCGTGTCGTGTCCGATCCAGGAGGAGGTGCGGAAGAAGCCGTTAATAAGCGGCTGGCCCACGGCGGCGGCCAGCAGAACACCCAACACGGCGACCGCGATCACGAACGTGCGCGGCTCGGGTTCGCTAGAGTCCTGAGTGTAGAAGAAGGTCATCCACAAGACAGCGGGGATGAGCGCCAGGATGAGGCCAGCGGGCATCAGCCACGCGTCTCCCAGTGTGGGCCGGACAAATGCCGCCACCGCCGCGACAATCAGCACGTAAGCGACCAGGCCGGCCAGGGCGATCATGCCGGCCCGCCACAGGCTCTTGCGCTCTTGAAGTGTGTTCACGAGACCTCCTTGTGCCGCGTTGGATTTCAGGTCCTGGATTGCAGGAGGCGCGCTGACGCACGCCCGCTCACGAGCCTGCCAGTTCCCCTTCAGTTTAGCGCTTTACCAGTTGAATAGTCAATGTGATGGGGCTGCTGGCTTCATCGCCGATAATGAGCCTATCGGTGCCGCGCAGCTTGTACCCATCGGCAGCGATGAGCATCGCATACTGCGTGTTGCGTTCCAGCGGCTTCCACAGCGAGAACTGGCCGTTGGTGTCGGTGCGCGTCTGCACGTAGACTTCTGCACGCTGAGTGTCTTTCAGAAAGTCTGCCAGCATGACGCCCGGGTTGAGGACAAAGACACGCGCCTGGTTGATGGGCTGCCCCGTGCGCTGGTCAGTGACCGTGCCCTGCACCAGCGCCTGCGTGCTGACATCCACATCAGGTGAATTGCCGAGCAGGATGGAGCCCGACGAGAGGAGTTCCTTGCCCTGATAGAACTCAGCACGCCACTGACCTTCCTGCAGCGGCGAACCATCGGGGGTGGTGAGTATGTAGTAGAACACACCTGCATCAACCGAAGCCTGCAGGGTGCGCTTGTCCACCAGCGCCGGGTCGGTGCCAAAAGCCTGGTTGTACACCATCACGACGAGGTCTGTGTCTTTAGGGACGCAGTCGTACTGGAAGCCTGGCGCGATGACCACT
This sequence comes from Chloroflexota bacterium, assembly GCA_021788625.1. Classification (GTDB taxonomy): domain Bacteria; phylum Chloroflexota; class Anaerolineae; order J036; family Brachytrichaceae; genus CAIXPS01. Next base: position 2,985 of record JAJYKL010000165.1, on the reverse strand, counting down.
GTGTTTGTTGGATAGCTGTCCACCTGGATGCTGGTGTCCACATTGCCGACATCGTCCGTGGTGAACCACGAGATGGGGTTGGTGGCGGTGATGCCGGCGCATGGCTGGGGATCGGCGAGCGGCGATTCGCGAGTGTCGAGGGACAACGGGGAACTGGTGCCTGGCGTCTGGCGGTTGACGCCCGGCAGCAGGTGGCTGATGACAGACACCGGGGCCGGCCGGCTGGCGAATGCAGCCGGCGATACACCGTCCAGGTTGGTGAAGGGTGTGATCGTGACCGAGCTGTGCGCCGGGGCTGACTGTCCCGACAGTGCAACCAGGCTGCATACGGCGACGGCGATGGAACGCCTGAGGATCATGCGAGGCTTGATGAAAAATCTCATGGCATCTCCATTACCCAGACACTGCGGCCATAGGTGGCGGCCGCCATGATGCCGGTCTTGGGGTTGAGTTGCAGATCGCTGATCAGCGTGTAGGGCATGCCCGAGCCGTAGGGCAGCCAGTGTTTCGCGGTTGGCCTGGCTGGATCGCCCGACAGCACCCACACACCCAGCGAGCCTCCGATATAGATGCCGGCGTACTGGGGGCGCACGTCGATCACCACGGCTCCAACGGGCGCATCGGGCAGGTTAAGCGACAGATCCTGCCAGGTCTTTCCGCTATCCGCCGTGTAGAAAACGTGGCCGGGGTTGGCCGGCGTCTGCGTGTTGAATCCACCCAGGACGGCGACCGCCACCTGGGGGTTCGTGGGGTCCACCGCGATGCGGTTGACGATGCGCAGAGGCAGGTTCTTTGCCATCAAGCGGGCCCATGTCCCTCCCGCGTTCTTGCTGATAAAGATCCGTCCATCGGTGGTTCCCGCGTAAAGCACATTCGAGTCGCTCGGGGCAATGGCCAGGGTGCGGACGCTGCCCACGAGACTAAGCGAGCCGCTCACCGGCTTCCAATGCCCGCCACGATCGGTGGTCTTGTAGACACGGTCCGAGGCCAGGTAGAGGACCCCTTCGTGTTTGGGGTCCACCACGAACGGTGCGTAGAACAGCCAGCGGTCACTCTGGTTCAGTCCACTGATGTATTCCTTCCAGGCACCGCTGCCCATGCGCCCCACGCCGCCGTTGTCGTTGCGGGCGAAGTCGCCCAGCGGCCACTCGCTATAGACGATGTGGGGCTTGAAGGGGTCCACCGCCGTATAGCCCGCATCACCCTGTGAGGCGCCCGGCCAGCTCGTGCCGCCATTGGTGGTTAATGCAATCGCATTGTCTTGCAAACCACCGATGATCATTTTCGGGTTCGTGGGGTGCAGTCCCACGCCGATGAACAGCAGCGTGGCAATGCCATCGCCCAGGTGCTGCCAGTGGGGGCTCGCCTGGGAGGCGTCGGGAGTGCGATAGATGCCGCCATCCGTACCCACCCAGACCACATTGTGGTTATTCGGGTCAATGCGGAAGCCATGGGTGTCGGGGTGCATCCAACTGAAAGGAGAGTCCAGCGGATTCATGTCGTGCCAGGTTTTCCCGCCATCCGCGCTGCGCTGGATCTCGCCTCGCCAGCCATTGGAGACAGGGTCGAGGATGAAGGAGCCGCCCAGGTACATGATCTTCGCGTCAGTCGGGTCGATGGCAACGATGTTGTCGTACGTGCACTGCATATTGGATCCGCTACCGGTGCAATAGTCTTCGGCGCCAGAAACCCATCTCCAGGTGCTGCCTCCGTCGGTGCTGAGCATGGCAAAGGAAGTTGGCTGCATGTCTTCGACGGAAGTATCTTTGGTGCCATTCTGGTTGGGGTAGAGGAGCCCGCCCCCGGCCAACAATACCTTCGGGTTGGTCCTGGCAACGGTGACATTGAGCCCGACCACGGCGGGTGTGTCGGAGTACTGGCTGGTGCCCACCTTGGCTTCGTTTTCCTTCTCCCACGCCAGGAGGGCGCTCGAGTAATCCAGCTTCTGCCAGGAACGGCCGCCGTCCGTGCTGCGCAAGATGTCCGAGCTGAGGCAGAGGAAGGAGCAGCGCGTGGCATACAGGACATTGTCGCTGGCGATAACCAGGCTGGGGAAACCGCCCGAGATGGGGTACCCGAGGTAGGTGCACAGTTTGCCGCATGCCAGCAGGCGCGTCCAGGTGTCGCCGCCATCGGTGGACTTGAAAATACCGAAGTCGGGCCGGCCAGGCGGCGCCTTGAACGGTGCCTGGTTGCCCGACGCAGCATACAGATTGCCCTGCGAATCGAAGGCCACAGCCGAAACCGTTGCACCAGTAAAATCGCTAGCACCGATCAGCTTCCAGGTTTTGCCGGCATCGCGCGAGCGCATGATGCCGTTAGCCAGGTAGCCGTACTCCTTCTGCATCGACGGTGCAAATTCACCCAGCGGGGCATACAACACGTCGGGATTATTCGGGTCGATCTCGATGCCGCCGTAAACTACTGGCACCTGCTGGTCTGTCAGACTATGCCATGTCTTGCCTCCATCGGTGGTCTTCCAGATACCACCGAATCCCGCGGCAGCGTACACCACATTTGAATCGCGCGGGTCGATCGCGAAAGCATTGATCTTGCCTGCACTGGGAATCTGCCCCTGGGGCATATTCACGCCCGTGATGATATCGGGGCCGACTGATTTCCAGGTGCCACCCACCGGATAGTAGTTGGCCAGCTCCTTGTAGGCGTCGATGAGTACGGAGCGCTCCACATCGCTGTCCAGGCTCACCAGCCCGCTGGACACATCATTCAGGCGCTTCTGAAAGTTCTCGGCGTCTGTCTCGCTGATATTGATGTTGGTGAAGTCGGCGATTACACCGCCCACGGGCGTGGGGGTGAAAGTCGGGAAACCTGCCAGGGGCGTCGGCTCGGACGTAGCGTGTGAACCCAGGCCTGGCGCGCCGGCGTATAGCAATGGTACGGTGGCGGTGGCACTCGCTATCGCCTGCGGGGTATCTGCCTCAGTGGGATTGGGTGTGTCGCTGGGTACAGCGGTGTCGCTGGGTA
>JAJYKL010000001.1 GCA_021788625.1 Chloroflexota bacterium | reverse complement strand
CGATCTAGTCCACTGCTTACTCGGGATGGCGCCTGCATGGAATGTGATGCGTGCACCGGTGTATTGCTGCCATATCTCAGGGTAAAGCTGGTTTTGTCCGATGCCAAGGATCCAGCCGTTGCCGATCTGAGACATACCGGCGATCTTCTGATCGGCGCTTGCATTGTCCAGATAGACCCACGCCTCCACGGTCAGCTGGTTCGGGCTTGTCCCGACGTGCAGGCTCTGATTTACTTCGTTATTGACGACGATGCTGGGATCTGTTGCCGAGGTGAACTGGATGGCATTCGAAAACACGCCGCTGGAGTTGACGAGTGGATAGGGAGACGAAGCCTGAGCGTCATTACCCAAGCCCGATGAGTCAGCGTAGACGGCAGATGGGCTGGATTCGTTGAAATGGTAGAGCGCCACGTTGCCAGACATCGACACGTTGTCGGCTGAGTATTCTTGCTCCGATGCCCCGTTATCAGGCAACTGTACCTGGACTGGTAAGTCCAGCTCTGGCTGCCAGGTCAGTGTCGTCCAGGGGACCGCATGTAATGCGTCGATTTGCCTGGACTGGTAATAACCCATAAACGGCTGGAACGTGGACTGATGGAGGTAGATATTTTGAATATCAGCGTCTGTCAACCCTCTGCTGAATACCGCGACTTCGTCCAGACCGCCCGTGTAGAAATTCACCGTACCACCCCGGCTTCCGAAGTAGAGTGGAGAGAGATTGGTCGTCGAACAACTGAAAAAGAAACATAAATAGCCTCCCGTGTTATCGTAAGCGGAACCTTGCAATACATCATCCACATACAAATAGAGGTAGCTTCCGCGTTTGACGAAGGCCACGTGATGCCAAAGACCATCATCCACCCTCACGTTGGAGTACACGAGTGGGTTGTAGTATCCGTCGTAGCGTGCGGCGACGATCTGGCCTGCATGAGTACCGGCCGTGCTGTTTTCCAATCGGATTACAAAGGGATAACCACCGCTGCCGGCCCATTTCTCGATGATGTCGTCGTCAGAGTTGCCCAGATCATTCTGCGTTTTCCCTGGGTTGATCCAACCCATAACTGTGAAGTCGTTGTTGAAACCGTAATCAAGCAGGTGGTTGTAATCGTTATACTCGATCGTCGAGGCTACGCCATTGAAAGTTGGCGAGTACATAAGCCGTCCAGGCTGGTGCAATGCGGGACAGTTGATACCCTGGAAGCATAGCGCCCAATTCCCAGGGATCGCTGTATTAAGAAACTGTACGGGCGAGCCACTGGCAGTTTCGTTCAAATGGAACAGGAGAACATTGTTCGCCATGTTCTGCCATCCAGCAGCCTGGTAATCCGGTAATTCGTATGTGTTCGTGTAGGAGTTAAGTTTCAGCGCAGGAATGCTGGACACATAACTGACGCCGTGCATACCGGAGGTGATGAATCCGGAAGCCGAGAGATTGTCGTCAGTCTGGTCTGGCATCATGCCATTATTCAGGAGTACTCCAAAAGGCATGCTGTCAGAGACGATGACGTTCGCAGCCACACCTGGCCCGTTATTGGTGACGACCAAGGTGTACGTGAGGAGATCTGTCGCAACAGCCGTACCAGGTAAACCCACCTTGCTGATCTCGACATCGGCTACCGGGCACATTGCCACAAACACATGCCCGTTATCGATATAGGCTATGGACTGGCCGTCATTACTAAAGGTTGGCTCGGCGTTGTCTCCACCCTGCGTTAAGGGCGAACCTTGAAGTGATGCGGCGGAATACAGGTAAATATTCTGATCGTCGCCAACGCAGGCCATGCGCAGGCCATTCCCACTCATCTCAGGTGAACAGCGGCTGGCGTTATTGCCGATGCTCGTGATCTGCCTGAGTCCTGTGTTTATATCGTAAAGAAAAAGCTGCTGCAAATGGCTGGGGTTTGAACCTACCAGGTCCTGATCCGATGCAAAAACCACACGGCTGCCTTTGCCGTTGATGGCCGGATGCACATCCACCTGCGCACTGGAAGTGGCGATGAGGGTCGGCAGCATGCTCAACGTATTGAGCAGGTAAACCGATGCCATTTCGGATCCTCGGGCGACATAGGCGATGGCGCTTCCGTCATTATCGATGGCTGGTTCATCGTTTACGATATCAATGGTATTGGAGGTCATCTGCGTGTACGAAAGCAGGTTGGTGCCCGTGAGCGTGGCCATAAACAATTGCGTGGCCAGACCCGGGTTTTGGCCTGGAACCAGGTCGCGGTTGGAGACGAACGCCACGTGCGTACCGTCACCGCTCATCGAAGGAGTCGTATTCACGCCCACCGTGGTGGTGGTCAGTTCTGATATCGTGAGGACACCTGTACTGTCGACCGTACTAACATCGGCGACGTAAATCTCGAAGTTGCCATCGGGGTTGCCGCCTGTCAAGTTTCGATCCGAGGCAAAGGCAAGCAGCGTTCCCGAGTAATCGATGCTGGGCCACAGGTTGAAGCCACCTAAAATGCTGCCCGTCGAGCTGGTCACCTGGGTGAAACGGTTGAGCTTCGTATCGGCGAGGAAAAGCTCAATATTGCCGTCGTTGTTATTACCAGACGGGTCGAACGCACCGGTGGACCAGAATGCAATGCGATGACCATCGCCGCTAATACTCGGCTGACCACTGACGGCGCTGGCTGTCACCTGAGTATAGCTACACGTTGCGGTGAGAGGAGTGTCCGTGCTCAAGGCTGCACGAGCTGGAGTCACTACAGGCTCAGCACTGGTGTGAACTTGTACGGCCGGCGAAGCGGATATGGGCTCGACCATGCTTGCGCGCGTGTTCTGACGCGCGATCAATGGTGACGGCGCCGGCATCGCCACAACCGGAGTGGATGGCATGGCAGAAGCCGTGCTCAGCAAGGCCAACAGCCCGCTAAATAGCGCACGCCACATCACTACGTTTAAGGAAGAGGTCTTGGTGGTCATCTTATTTGGCATTTTGCAAATAACCGGAAAGTAAGCACTCTACCGAATGGATCGAGTACATGGCGCGTTATAGTAGGCGGCGGTGCTGGGGTATTCGACCTGGCCGACCACGGCCGCGACATAGTAAACCTGACCGCACAAACCAGAGTTGTCTTCAAACCCGGTGACCGTTGAGGGCAATGTTGCCAGACTGTCAAACGGACCTGGCAAGCCAGCTTGACGCCGATAAACGTAGTAGGCTGACACAGCCGCTCCTGGCGAGCTCCAGGCCAGTGATACGGAGCCGCCGGGAAGATCACTACCAACCAGGTTGGTGATCTGAAGCGACGCTGCAAGCGGTGATACCGCCACTCGCAAACTGCTGACCTGGCTACTGGCAAGCGAAGTGGTCGCTGTATAGCCATTGTTCACGATAGGCAGGTAATCGAAGTGACTGGGTGGCACGTTACCTGCCAGCAACACGGTACTGGTATAGACAGCACGGGTGATGGGGCATGGCGCCCCCACGACCACCAATTTGACCGTGTACTGGAGCTGCAGTTGCGAGGTATATGAGTGCACCACATTCTGCCCCAGGGCAGGGCTTGTATCATCACCGAAGTCCCAGGTGAGGGTGATCGGTCCACTGCCGTACCCCACGGAGCCATAAAAATGCACCAGTTGCCCGCTCTTGGGAGTCGTGTTATCCACGGTAAAAGTCGGCTGGGCTGGCCAGTCGCACGTCGTTGCACGGGCACGGAACGGTGGGCTCACGGCGCTGCCCTCCGTGCGTTGCACGGGGCCGGTGGATTCGGCTTTCACAGCCGTGACGCGGAACAACGCATCATCGCTGATGGCTTTATCAGCGACCGCATCCCAGATGAAGATGCCAGGCGTGCCGAGTCGGGTAGCCTCTGTGATCGGGAGAGGTGAGCTGATCGCCGGAGTCGCCGTCAGCCACGAAGCGCCACCGGTTAGCGAATACTCGAAATGTATCGTTGTAATCGGCTCGGGGATAAGTGTGGTTGTGGCGACGCGTGTGCTGTCAGGCGCATACACCTCGTAGCGCACCGTAACAGTCGGCTCCGAACGACTGCCTACCAGTTCCGATGAAGAAAGCAAAAAGGCATCATTCGTCATGCCAGGCCGGTGCACCGTTACATACGGGCCCACGTGGGGTAGTAGCAACGTCGGGGTGTAGACGGACGTGTATTGCGACGGTATGACGGTGCCGTTCCGATAGACGCCGTTCATATTATTATCAGCGCTACTGACGACCAGGTCCTGGTAGCCGCTGCCATTCATGTCACCCCACGCCACTCCGGTCCAGTTGGATTTTTCGGCAGATGTCCAGACCCAGAACAAGCGAGGCTGGGCAGGCCGGCTATCGAAGTTGCCGAACACCTGCACCGAATCACCGCTATTGGCGACCGCCAGGTCCGGGTAGCCATCGTTATTCCAATCACCCCAGGCAATCGCCGTTGTTTGACTGATGGTGGGAGATGACCACACCGGCGTCAGTCCTGGTGTTCCAAATTGACCTGCGGCATTTTCATAAAGCACCACAGGCGCACCCAGACTGCCCACTGCCAGATCGGGCCAACCATCGGCGTTGTAATCCGCCCAGGCCACGCTGGTGGCGTGACTGCTGATGGGGGCGGTCCAGGCCAGATCGAATGAGTTCAGAGAAGTATTGTGATAGAGCCGGACAGGTGAGTCTGCGCACCCTACGGCGAAGTCCAGCCAATTATCTCGATCGTAGTCGGCCCAGGCCAGGCTCGTGCTCTGGCATGTCTCGGTGGAAGTCCATACCGGCGTGGTGGAGAGGGTGCCACCCTGGTTGAGGTAGGCGTACACGGGACCATTCGAGCCGACCAGCAAATCCAACAGGCCATCACCGTTAATGTCGCCCCATGCGACCGTATAGGGGCCACCCGAATCAGGTATGAGCTGTGTCAGCTGTGTACCGTTAGCCGCATAGATGCGCACGTCCACCGCGCTGCCCACCGCATATTCGAGCTTGCCATCACCGAGCATATCGCCCACCGCGATGCTTTCCGGACCGAGCGGTGTGTTGATATTACTCAATGACGGGAACGTCCCGTCCTGGTTCAGGTACTGGCGCGTGCCGAGAGAGCCATTGGATGCACCAAATAATAGGTCGAGCATACCCGAGCTTCTCAGGTCACCCAGTGCAACGGTGCTGGCGGGGAAGGGGTTGCCCGCCGGGTCCACGTGGGTGACTGTAGTTTTGAGGTTGGGAACAACGGCATCGAACATCATGCTGGGTTGGTCCCGGTCTGCGAGAGAAAGCGAAGGGCCTTGATACGGACGGCTCTGTATGCCACGCATATTCCATATCTGGCCATAAATGGCGCCAGATGTCATGCTGCTCAGGAACTGGAAACTGTTGGTGGCTGCGGAAAACTGATATACCTTGGGCGGTGAATCGGATACCACCAGATCGAGGGAACCGTCGCCAGTCATGTCCACCCAATCCACGGAGAGGGGAGTCCAAAACTCATTGGTGCGGATGGTTCGTGAGAGGCTAAAACCACTTCCGAGCTGATTATGGTAGATGCGCGCCTCGCGCTGCAGTGGGAAAGCTGCTGCCAGGTCCAAATAACCGTCACGGTCATAGTCGCCAAAGCGGAAACCGTACGGAAGGAACGAAATGGATCGGTCGATGCTCTGTGGAATGGCGAATGAAATGGTGTCTGAGACACTGGTGTTCATTCGTAACGCGATGCCATTGGGAAACTGGCCCAGTACCAGGTCGGGCAGGCCATCATTGTTCACATCGCCCAAACCAATCGCAGCGGTAGCCTGATAAGCTATCCCAACAGGGGTTACACCTGTAAAGGTGCCTGTGCCGTCGTTGTCCCAGTAATAGACAGTGGGTATGCCGTGCGTGTTGATGGCGTTCGTCGAGCCGATCAGGTCTACGTGGCCATCGTGGTCGAGGTCTGCTGCGGCGATACGGGCCAGTTGCAGCGGTGACGAGAACTGGGAAAACTGGGTAAAGGTCGCCAGCGTAGGTGAGTAGTGATAGATATAGTTGATGCCCGGCGATTGCGATGATCCATCCACACTGGCACCCACTACCACCAGCTCAAGATACCCATCGCCATCTACATCAGCCCAGGTGGCTCCATAGGACTGGTTACTGATGTTAAAGACGCGTCGCAGCGTGCCGCCGTCATTGTGGTAGACCGATGTGCCGATGGTCGACGCCAAAGCCAGACTGGGCACACCACTATGGTCGTAATCACCCCAGGCCGAATCCAGTGTGCCGCCGGTTTCTGTGGAGAACCAGGTGGGAACACTGGGCAGGCTGGCTGAGCCAGTATTGAGAATACGCTGGCGAACCGTCGTCTGGATCGTGGCACCCTGAAAAGGGCTGCCCTGATCATAGCTAAAGTATGCCCCATTCGAGAAGACAGTGCCGTCGGCCTGTCCGATGACTTCAGTCGTAAACGTCAGAACACGAAACTCCGGCGATGGCGGAATGGCACTGACCAGCCAGGTGATCATGGCGGTTTGTGTCACCTGAATGAATCCGCCTATGGGATTGGCCACCGTATCCGTCATTACGATCCGGCTGCATTCAGGCGTGCAGTTGATCTGGGCGAACGTATTGGCCGGCAGAGAGTCATATACCTTGACATTCGTTGCGGTAACCGTGCCCGTGTTGAAGATGCTGAATGTATAGGTGATGGGTTCACCGTTATAGACCACGTTATTCATCCCGGCACTTGTCTGTGCCAGGCTGACAGCGCTCAGGATGCCTGTAGCGGATGGAGCAGCAGGCGCTGAGGTGGAAGACGTGGAAGCAGCTCCCGCTGTGGGGGTGGGCCCTGTTTGATTGGGCGGCGCACCCAGCGCAGTGGTGAAGGAGGCTGCCGACAACAAAGTCACCAGACTTGTCAGGGCAAGAATGCGCAGCGAGGCGCCAGGGCGCCGGGGTATGTTTTTCATCATACGTATGGCTCGGTCATATCACCAATAGCGCTCGGTTTGAGTGAAACTATGCGCGTCGAATTCAGTCATTGTGTAAGAGACCGCCTGATCTCGATACGAGGTCAGCGCTGACGGGATGCTATTTTGTAAACCAGCCACGGCACATGGATTGGTCAGGATGGTCGGTGTGCCGACTGCTGTTTCCTGGGGGTTACCGAAAGTATCCAGGTAAACACCCACCACATAGTATTGCTGGCCACACACTGGAGAGGCTGTGTCGGTCCATAAGCTCACAGTGCTGGTGAGTGTCAATTCGGAAGCGACCCGCACGAACGCGCCTGAGGCCTGCGGCGCGCGGTATATTCTGAATCCGACGATCTGGCTCACCCAGGCGGGGTTATAGGACCAGTGGATGGTTACACTGGCCGTCGTCTGGTTGCTGGCGTAAATATTGTATGGCGGCGGTGGTATCGGTTTGGGCTGCAGGATGATCTGCACATAGGCTGTAGCCGGTGATGCCGGGCTGGGGTTCATGGCCTGCAACTGAAATTGGGTGGGTGCCGTGATTTGAATCGGCGTGATGGTGCTACCTGACAACGGCTGCGAACCCAGGCCTGCCAGCATGACCGTCTGAGCATTACTGGTTGTCCAGTTCAGCACAATGTGTGAGCCATACTTCACCTGGAACAATGTGGTATTGGGAGCCAGACCGGTGGAGAAGACCTGTGTCACCTGCGCCGAGGAATCGTTGGGATCGGCCAGGGCGACAAAGCTCTGGATGATGGGTGGAGGATACGGTGTCGGCGTAGGCGGTGGCGGCGGCGGTGAAGTCGGTGTGGGTGTAGGATCCAACACCGTCAGGTTCGTCGTGGCGCTGGTCTTCAGGTCGCCATTGTATGCGGTCAGCACATACAGCGTTGTCTTGCTGGCTGCGATAAAGATATTGCCCTGGTTTTGCAGGTTGCTCAGTGGCTGCTGCATATCCGGGCTGGTGATTTCAATGTTGGTTGTACCTGTCAATACTGACCACGACAGGGCAATCTGGTTCGCCGCCGGGTCACCTTTCACCACCTGATTGGGCGTGATCGTGAAGAACTCGATGACAGGCGCCTTGGGCACCGGTGTGGGCGTAGGCGTGGGGGGTGCAGGATTCACGATCACCTGCCACTGGCGTGTGACCGTGGAATCACCCACGCCGGCCGTTAGCACATAAACAACAGTCTGATGAGGCTGGGTGCTAATGTTGCCCTGCGGAGGGAAACTCGTTGAGCCTGGTATGCTCGAGATCTGCACCGAGTTTACGCCGGCGACATTCCACTGCAGGGTCACTGACTGTCCGTCGGTGATCACTTTCGGATTGACATCGAACTGTATGACGTTCGGCGTCGGGATGGGCGTGGGCGTCGGTGGATTCACCCTGACGGTGAAGCTGCGCTGGACAGGATTCGTGGTGTATTGATTCGCTGCCTTCAGAACAAAGGTCGTATCCTGGGTCAGTTTCATGGTTCGACTGGACCGATAGTCTGATGACTGCAGCGTTTCCGGCGCATTATTGATTGTGAGCTGCACATCGGTCGCACCAACCACATCCCAATAGACCACCACATCCTGGCCGACAACCACCTCCGACTTGTCGGAAGCAAATGTGTTGATGACCGGATAAACCGGGTTGACGGTGAGTTGAATGGAGTTGGTTGCTTTGAACCAGGTGTCACTGATCTTTGATAAAAAGTTCTCCGCAATGAGCTGATAGGTGGTGCTCTGAGACGGGCTCACGATCTTTGAGCCGGAGGGGCCATCCACCACTCCCACGTCGGGCTCGATGCGCAGACTCACAAACTGGGAGGCCGTCCATGACAGGCGCGCCGACTCACCCGCAGAGATAGCCAGCTCATTGTTCGGACTGCCCAACGAACCCGTATCAGGATTGGCGCGCACCAGGGTGAATAACGATGTAGTCCGTGACGATGGGGAATTTGTACCCGCCGTCGGCGTGAGCCGCTGCACAGTAAACGAGCCGATCCACGGGTGAAATATCCAGACAATCAGGAGCGCCAGGATGATGACGATCAGGATGATGAGCCAGGGACCGATGAGTGGTCCGGCAAAAATCTGTCCGAGCACAGCGCGAGGTGATTGCTCACCTTCGCCAGGCGTCGTGGTGACGGTCAGGGAGTAACTCACCTTGCGCAAGCCCACCAGACGGCGCTTGAGTGGACTGACATGTACAGGCAGCGCCATCACCTGATCGGGCTCAACGCGCACCGTCGCCTGGCGGGCCAACCCGACCTCCTCACCCGGAACATGAAATTCGAAACTGCAGGCGTGCTGGTCGTCCTCACCGCTCACTTCGTACGGCACGGCGCTATTGCCCTTATTCGCGATCGAGACAGTATATTGGCCCGTCTGCCGCGTGTAACCCACCGTGCGCTGGCGTGGCGAGAGCTCCCCCACTCCATAGTCATAGAACGGGTTGATCGTGAGTGTGGCACCCAGCTGAGCCGTGTGACCTGGATAGTCAGGCGAAGTCACCACGATGGCAAAGTGGTGATTACCTGCACGGCTGGTGGGGGTGCGTGGCGGGGTGATGGTGATCGTCACCGTGGAGCGCTGGCCTTCGTTGAGGTTAACCTTGGGGGGCAGAATCTGCAACCAGTTATCTTCAATATCCGTGACTTTCACAGTCAGTTCCGCCACCAGGGGACCCGCATTGATGACCGTCAGGCGCCACACAGCGGTTTGCTGACACTCAATGGTGAAGGCGCGCTCTGGCAACTCCAGCAGGATGATGTCATCCACCCGATCAGGCGGAGGCGCACCGAGGATCTGATAGACAGGTTCGGGTGCATGAGTGGCCTTACGGACGGCTGTTTTTCCTTTTGCCGCGCCTTCAGCCGCCGCTGCTCCCGCAGCAGCCGTGGCGGCCGCCGTCGCGGCACCGGCTGGCTCGCCCCCCTCCCCTTCCCCCTCCATCACGACTACCGACACACCGTCCATCTGGATCGTGTCGAAGTTGTGCAGGGGCGTGGGCTGGTTGATCAATATCCGCTCTCCGCCGACAGATATGTCGCCTTCGTCGCTCAGCACGACCAGCGAGAACGGCTTCTGCCGATGGTCCAGCACCGCCTGAAACATCGCGATATGAGGGCTATCGATGACGACGTCATTCTCGGGGTGCCGGCCGAGATTGGTAATGCCCACATTGGGATCCAGGTCATGAAACAGAACTTCTCCGTCGGCGTTTATGATTTCGAGTTGGTCGGCTCTCGCCATGGTGGGTTCCTCGTTTATGGCTCTAGCCAATCGTGTGTGTGGCGATCAGTAATAAAACGATTAACAGTATTGCGGCACCGCCGATGATGAGATACGGCAGGTAATAGCTGAAACCCGCTACACCGTTGAAGATAGCCGTTGCGGATTGCATCACAGGCTGCGCATTCGGTTCTTCGAGGCTAAGTGATGATACAGAAAATGGCACCTGATCCTCTTGCGGGCGCGACACCAGACGCATGAGCAAGGCAAGCTCTATCTGGTTTCCTGGCTCGACAAACGGCGTCTGGGGCTGGGAACTCGACGGTGCTGGGGCAACGGACGCATCTGGTGTGGTCATTGCGTTCGTCTCTTCATCAGTGGTGCTCACCGGTCCCGGGCGCGACGATGACCCGGAGCCTTTCACGGTCTGTGCCTGGGAGGCATAACCCTGGAAGTCTTGCGACACGGCCTGGGCGCGTTGTCCCTGTCGCTCCACACGCTGTACGTTAGCCTGTCCCCGACGAAGGTTTTCACTCGCGCGCTGCAGACTATTGCCGGCGGACCCAGGCAGGATATCGCTAAGCGAATCCAGCACCTCGCCAACGAGATTGGCCAGGCCGCTCGCCTTCTGTCCCGTATCCGCTACAGCGGAGGAAGCTTTCGAAGCGGCTACCCGGGCTGATGACTGGTTTGCAGGCTTACTCGATGCAGCCGTCGGGTGCTGATTCGGAGGCGAGGATTTTGACCAGGCTGGGGGTTGACCTAAAGGGACGCCTGACATCGTGAATTCAAAACTCAGGACGTGGGCGGGGTCCAGCGCGGACAGTTCATAGCGACTGCGCGCATTACCCTGATTCGCTACGATGAGTTTGTAACTCTTGCGCATGGCCCTCTGCTGCATGCGCGAGACGGCAAGCATGATGATGACAGCAACCAGAACTATCGCAATCACGAACAGGAGAACGACGATCGTATTGGTGGGCATAAGGCATCAATCCGTGGCTCTCAGAATAAGCGAGTGCTGATAGAAAGGCGCCACCTGTATCGTCTGCGTCACCATGGCGACCTGGCCGGGGTACGCATCGGGCGCGGTGGCACGGATTAGTAATTGCGTGTCACCCGCCGGTGGAGTGGCCTGATGAGTGTGCGTGAGGTGGAAGGGAACTTCCCTTTCCGCATTCGGGAACAGAATGGGGCCGGGACCGATTTCGCAGCATTCCGCGGGGAGGCCCTGAATCTCCAGCCGGAACTGTGCGCCAGGCCGGTTGCCCGCGTTGCGCACCACGACAGTACCTTCCAGCGGTGCGTCGAGCGTCAGAATGGTTTGAGGCAATTGCAGGCGCAGGCCGATCGAGTCGCCGCTGAGGGCATTCGGGCTGGCGGCAGATGCTGGAGCGGCCATAGGTGGTGCATTGAAGGCGCCAGCCATGGAAGCCTGCCCACCACCGAAGGCAGCCGACGCAGCCGTTCCGACCGCCGCCGCAACCGGCACCGCACCACTAGACGCGCTAGCCATGGCGGGTGTGGTCGGAATAGCTGTCTGAGTGTAGCCGGGTGATACGGATTGCGCCGTGGCTGGCTCGGTTATCTGTACTCGCAATGTGAAATCGCCCACCTTGATCCAGGTGCCGTTCTGAACATCGGTTGTGGAGAGCGGGCTTAACGGGCGGACCTGGGCGGGGATTGCTCCGGGGGTTGTATCGTAGACGCCAGAAGCGATGGAGATATCACCAGCGCCAATGTTCACCACGTGACATCCCGCGTTCCCCAGAATGATTTGCAGATGGCGCGCCGACACACCTGTCCCGTGCGAGTTTTCCAGGACGATGTCGCTGCGGGCATCCGCCCCTACGTGATTAATCGTCTTCCTCAGCACATACTCTTTGTGCCATCCATCCTTATCGGTGACCTCAACGTTGATATTCTGCACAGTCGCACTCCCTGTATTTTCCAGACGGAACCCAATAGACCGCAGGCTGTACTGGCAAGAGCCTGCTTCACCGCGCGGCGCGCGCGGCCGAACCGGCTAGGCGACCAATAACGCTGCGCGAGCCAGATCGCGCAGTTTGCTTTCGACCATTTCAGATAAACTGATCTGCTCTTTGGCTTGAGCAGGGTCTGAAGAATGGTTATCTGAATATTCCTGCATGGCTGTGTACAGGTCAGCATGGGAGTGCCGGCCGTCGAGTAGAGTCAGCAGGACCCGCGTCACCGCGTCCACGTTCACTAATTCATGACGCTGATTCGTAATCTGTTCCTCGTGTCTTGCTTGCAAGCGAGCCATGACGTTAGCACATGGAAAACCACTAATCGTGCTGCAAAAGCGTGGTGGATTCTGGTTCAGCTCTATCAGTTCAACTGCCAATGATTTCAATAATGTGTCTTCGAGAATCTGAGCATCTGCCTCCAGTGATGCATTGGAGTGCGAATGCAATCGAGCTTCACTTAATAAGCTATTAAATGATAACGCAAAAGGCCAGTTTTGTGAAAGGACCAGGAATGCCGCTTTGATGAGCGGGTTGTTGCTGGTTACCGTCGTGCCACTTGGCAGCCGGAATTTCTCCACTTCAATGGACTGGATGCTGGGTGCTTCAGATACCGGAATAATGGCCGATGCCAGGTAAAGCGGGCAGAGTGTTCCCCGTCCCAGCGTGCGTTCCAGGCGAACTTCCTGCCGACACAATAGCGTCTGACGAAACATACGGTTGCGTACAAAATCCAGGTACTGTTCAGTGGCAACAATATCACCACTCAATTGTCCAATAGTAGCCACTATCTCTGGTGGGAGCATATCCGGCATCATGGTAGTGAGCTCAGCCTCTGAAAGGTATTGCAACCCATGAGCGGCTGCCCGCACCATGAACTGATGGAAATAGATGGGTTCGTTATACTCCTCCAGCATTTCATGTAGCAGGTAGGAGTCGGACTGTTTGGCGAGACGTTGCTGCTCACTTTCGAGGATGGTACAAAACGCCTTGTTCTCAGGCAGGCGACCGACAACCTGGGGCGAAGCCGATGCCAGAAAATGCAGCATCGCCCGTGATTGCTCGATGCGAGTCTTCATGTCGCCATAGCGACTCGAGTGATAGAGCATCATATCGCGGACCACACCACGCATATGCCAGCCCGGATAAGTGTTGTAGCTGATAAACGCTACGCCATTTGGTGAGAGGTGCCGCTGGCAGACCTGCAGGATTTTCTCTTGCACTTCATGCGGCACCCACGAGAAGATGCCATAGGCGATGATATAGTCGAACTCGCCAAAGGTGTCGTTAACATCCATGACGTCGAGATGCTGGAGTATCAGGTTGTGCAAGTCGAGTTCGTCACTTACCGCCTGGCCGCGCTGGATGTGCGCAGCAGAAAGGTCGATGCCTGTGAAGTGACTGTCCGACAGGTTCGCGGCCATGGGAATGATATTGGCACCATCGCTGCAACCGATCTCCAGCACTCGGCATGAATTAACCGGTGCAGCCGCCAGACCGAATAGCGCGGACATCGTGGATAGCATATCCGGATGTGTCCAGCGCAAGGGTACACTGGGATAGGGATATTGGTCGTAACTGCTTTCAGTGACTTGCTGCACGCGACCTCACTTCTTTGGCACGTTTCTCCGGCTCTGAGCATAGGCAACCAGGTTGGCGCCCCATTCATGAGCAGCACGGATCTCTTCGCGCGTTGCACTTCCCGCCCGGCTGGCGCCTCGCCAAAGCGACGCATAATCCGCTGTACTCATCACGACACCCCCGCCGGCCAGGAGCTTGCCCTTGCCAGGCCCCTCATATCCGACCGGGGGGGCACCAAACAGATTGGGGTTGCTCAACAGGTCATGTCCCGCGCGCACTTCCTCAAGCTTGATACCAAATGAACCAAGTAAATCGGTGAAGATGGCATCCGAAGCAGGTTCTCCACTGGCCAGGCCTGCGCGAGTGGATTCGATAAAGACGGTTCCGCCATTCTGCACATAGGTGTAGAGCGCATTCATCTCCTCGGGTTTCATCTGGAATGCAGCCTGCCCGGTGAGATGTACCAGTGTATAGGAATCTATGGACACCAGCCCCACTCCATCATCCACGCTCGCCCGTAACGACGCAGACGTGTTGAGTGACCGCACCATCAGATCCATGCCCTTACCATGACCGCCATCGCCGCGAGCGCCCATATAGACCACGGCAACGCTGCTTACGACCGGGGTTGGCTGAACAAGGACGCGGCGATAACGCAGATCGATCTGGTTGACCTGCGGATGAGCGGGGTCAGCGGCATCCGTGATCGGAGCGTCCTTTTGCATGCGACGGATGCGTGCCAACTCGATGCAGGGACCGGCAGGAAGAGTTGGGCGAACATCCACCTCACCACCCGAATGGATGTAGAGACGTGCACCGTCGCTACCACCTGGATCGGGCGTCGGTTTGCTCTCACCATAACTGAGCAGGAGCAAGAGCATGTCCGCCGCTTTGCCAAGGTCATACGAAACGGGCTGAGCCAGGACAATCTGCTCGCCCGTCGGACTGATGGCCATACCAGGCATGATGTATACCTGCGAGTCAGCGGGGGAACTGGCGATCACCTCCATGCCGGCGACGATGCCATATCCATGCGCCAGCAGGTCGTGGTAGCGCTGGCACTGGCGATGGTACTCATGTGCTTCGTCCCACACGTCTGCGGTGACCGAGAGGCCGTCGATGGGCTTGAGCCGCTTAACGGGATAGCTCTGCAGCAAGTCTTTATCTATCACAGTTTTCTCCTGTTGGGATCGCACACCTGCGGGGTGGCGACGGTACTCACACCTGCTCGATCTTTAAGGTATAGCGTGTATGGGCTGGTTTTTCCGACTCGATAATGGACTCGATCACGCGCTGCCGCTCGGCCTCCAGGCGTTGCCGATCTTCGTCAGACAAGGGAGGTGCGTCGGGCGCAGCGACGGGGGGGAGTCTCATCGTAACCGTAAACGTATAGGGCACGTTGCCCTGGCCCAGGGCGATGCTGGGGCCCAGACGAGCCGAAGTGCCCAGCGTCAGATTGTTGGCGCGGTGCTCCAGGATCATGGGCCGCTCACCGGTGTAGATTTCAAGCATCTGTTCCAGGCCTTGCCGCGTGCCCCGCCGCCGGTAGAGCGATACGATTGAGCGCAGCAGCCTGCGCTGCTTGGCTTCGGACCAGCGCTGATCCAACGCCAGGTCTGCCCACGAGGCCAACCAGGGCAGCAGAGCGGCTGGCGTGAGGCGCGGGTCCAGCAGGTAATGGATGTCGGTAATCTGGTTTTCGATGGGCGACCAAAAACTTTCAAATAGCATAACGAGGCGCGCCATCAGATCGTCTTCGCGATAAATGCTGGGCAGGTATTTGAGATAGCGGCCTTTCGGCAAGACTGCAATGATCGTGCCGGTGCCTATCTCTTCCTCCTCTCCAGACGCAGTATGTGCCAGCACCAGAGCCTCGCTGACGAGCGGAATCGGCACATCACCATCACCGGTGCCGGCCTTGATGGTGGCAACCACTTCGAACTCCCAGCGTGTGCCTTTGGAGACAGGTTGGTCCGCTGTCCATACGATGTGCGAGCCTTCACCGATCTCCTGCACCTGCGGCACAGCGGATAGCAGAGCTGTGGGAGTGTGGAAGCCGTTCACATCCAGACCTGGCGGCACATCCACGCCGAGCGAAAGTGCAGTCAGGTCCATCAGCACATCCACGCGTGTGGTAAGCGTTACGCTCTCGCCGGGGTAGCGATTGCAATAATCCGCTATATGCGAGACGGCTACGGGCACGACTGCATGCGCTCGCCGGTGCCAGGCTACCGTCTGTATTACTGTCGGTTGTGTTTGTGCAATTGTCATAATAAAGCGTGCAGGAGAGGCAGACGCATGCCTTCAACGGGCATCGCGAATGAATGCCCTGCCATGAATCACCTTATAAGGTCACCGCTTTAACCTCGTGGTCCAGCGAGCACAAAATAGCGTCTGCAGGAACCTCGATTACTCGCTGATCTGACATCTCGATTGGATCGTGCTCGGCAGGGCGCCCGTCTGCCTGGGGAGCCTCTTTTAATGGGTTAACCGCCCGCTGCCCGAGCCGGACATCGCGAACATGCTTGACTCCTTGCACCTGGGCGATTAAGCTGAAGAGCTCCGAGATATAGAGATTGCGACCGAAAGGCCAACCTTGCCATTCACTCGTATGCCGGCCTCCTGCTGCGGCCGGATCCTCCAGGTTGACTCCTTCCGCAAGGTTGCCCAGAGCGAGTGGTGTAATGAAGTTGCGCAAGGCATCGGACACGCGCAGGCATACTACGTCGGGACGGCTGTATTCTGAAACGACGATATCGGCCTGCACCTTCACGCCGATATACGTGGGTTCACGCAGGTTCAGTGTGGCGGTGAGCAGGCGATACTGATCGAGATGAGTTTCAATTTCCTGCCGTAGAGGGGGGTCCAGTGCAAGCTTGCTTAAATCACCCGCGTTCACCGCATCAAACGCAGCCGGTACCACCAGGAGTTCCACGGCACCGGGTGGCAGAGGGGTAGCTGGGGCCGCCTTGCCGTTGCTGCTGGAGACGTTACACTTGACTCGCCCGACCCGGCGGCTGGCCGCCTGGCCGATGTTTTCATAGTCTTCAGCCGTGACAGCACGCTGTTGGGCGCGCAGCTCTCGACGCGCGCGCATCTTTGCTTCATCCAGCGATTCCTGGTCGCGACCTCCCGTAGCACGCGCCATGTTGGTCACCCGGTCGACAAATGGGATGCCGGTTTTCAGCACGGTAACCTTGTCTGGCGGAACATTACCGGCAACTCCACCGCCATAACGATATTGGCTGAAGCGTATCGAGCGTCCTGACTCGGGCACACGCCCGTACTGTCGCACCGTTCCATCCGGCTGGCGAATGCTTGGACCGAAAGCGAGTTCGCCTGTTGCGGTTTCCAGCGTGAAATGCCGGTCATGACGATCCGATTCGGAGTGATCGTCGACGCGCTGCCACGGCGTGAACACCACTTCGCCGTCGTGCAGCTCTTCCACTTCCACTGTCTCACCCTCGCGTAGGCTCAGCACGGGAGCATGCATGAGTTTGTACGTCTGCCCAGGCTCACCGTTGCTGATCCCAAGTGGCTCATTATGGACGACGACCGCATTCGTGGCGCGCGTGGTCGCGCCCAGGGCAAAGGCTGTAACGCTGGAGACACGTGGTGATTCGCGGTACATGCCCTGTTCCTTGCGGCGCTGCTCCACACGACACCGTAACCAATATGCTCGCCGACCCTGCACTTCACCCGGCTCCAGGTCAAGCGGCAGATAAAAAACAAGGCGACCGCGAGCATTATTCAGTCCGCCTGTGGTGTCACGCTCACCGGGCCGTGTGCTGGGCACCACTTCCTCCCAGGTTCCATTCGCACGCAATACCTCCCATATCCAGGGTGGATCCTCGCGGCGGATACCTGCTGCCTGCGTTTCCTCACATGTGAAGTTAAACTGGATGATGTAGCCGCTGAGGTTGCGCGTTTCGTCCATGCCTATATAGAACGTGTCGCCAGGTTGGGGAACCGGCCGGCTGAACGTGTGGAACAACTCCACACCAAGTTGAGGCAGGTAGTTCTTATTGACCTCATCCTGACGGCGCAATTGAGTGACCTTGGGTGGGCCGACCACCAGGCGCTCGTCAGTGGTGAAAATGACCTCGTGTTGATCGTCCATCTCGCGCGTCGCCACTTCGGTTCCTTGTGGGATGACCGCTTCGCTGCTGTCCTCTGGAGTGATCGGGAACGGAACTGATAGACGGAAGGTCAACTCCGTTCGCGCACTATTAGCCGGCTGCAACTGCATACCCAGGAAGTCCATAAAACGGATGTAGTTCTTATCGGGCACCAGGTTTAGCCGATAGGTGATCAACTCCGTCATCCAGGCAAAGAGCTCGATCAGCGTGATGCCCGGGTCGCTCAGGTTGTAGTCAGTCCACTCCGGGCAGTAGCGAATAATGCGCCGTCGTGCCTCATCCACCAGGTCTTTCTGAAAACGCAGGTCATCGAGAATAGGTTCGGGTAATGCCATAGATTCACCCTTTGTATAAATTTCGCCTCAGGCGGTCTCGGGTTCGTCAGCAATGTAGAACGGGTAGACGATGCTGCGTGGATCGTGTGTCGTCTTCACTTCATAGTGAATTTCGACCAGCATGGAGCCATCACGATCAGGGTCACGATAGGCGACGACCTCCCGAACGTCAATGCGGGGTTCCCACATCGCCAAAGCATCGCGAACATATTCGGTCATCAGGCTTTGAGTCACAGCCTCGTTTGGGCTGAAGAGTAACTCCCAGGCACGACAGCCAAAGGTGGGGCGCATGACGCGCTCACCGGGTATGGTGCCCAGGATGATGTTGATGGATTGCTCGATGTCTGTCATCCCTGTGGCCAGCGCCAACTCGCCGCGCGGGTTCAATTGCAGCGGAAACGCCACGCCTTGACCCAGGAACTCCCGATTGCGAATGTCGTCGTCCATAATTCAATTCATTCCGTTAATGATTGACACCCGATTCACGTTTACATCGCCCTGACGCGTTGCTGGCCCGGGTTCGAAATCGGCAAGAGTGGAGCCGGAGGCGACGGAGGTGTCGTGATGGCTGGACCGGTCATGCTGGTCTGGCACAGCAAGGGCTGGCCCATCGACTTGACACGCAAAGTCATGGTTGGCGGCAGAAATGTGGCGGTGAGGCACGGTGTGGGCCCCGGCCCAGCGGGCGGGGGAATGGCCATCGGGCAACCGCTGATTACGAACGGCGGCGCCGACATCGGCACCGGCTGACCCATCACCTTCACACGGGGATTGGGCGCCGTGGGCTTGGCCTGCCCACCATGCGCGCACGTCACCATTACCGACATGTTTACCAGATATCCGGGCATGCGACTCCTCTATATCACTTCCAGAGCGCCATTGTTCACGTTCACCGCCGGTCCGTTCATCGCAATCTGCGCGCCCGCACCATCTTTCATCGTGACGCCTGCCGTGCCTTCGATGGAGGCTTGCGCGGTGGCCTTCAGCTGGAGATTGGCATTGGCACTGAGCTGGATGCTGGCATTGGCTGTCACCTTAAAGTTCGTGCAGCTGATCTCCACATCCTGCGCCTTGCTCGTAATGCTGACCTTATTGTTGGCCTCGATCGTGCAATCACCCGATACGCTGATCGTGATCGCTCCCGGCGGTGTGGAAGCGATTTCGATCTTGTTGCCCGCGGTCTTATCGACGATGGAGATCATCTCAGCTCCTGGCGTGTCATCCAGCGTCAAGATATGGCCGGCAGGGGTTTTCCAGATACGCTTGGTTACCTTGCCGCCCACGACCACCGCCGTCGAAGGCATGGGGGGTAAATCAACGGTGTTCCACAACGAACCAACCACATATGGAAAGTTCACGTCGCCTTGCTCGAACGCGACCAGAACCTCGTCATTCACTTCCGGGATGTTATAAAAACCACGCGAGCTTCCTGCCATGGGCGATGCAACGCGGCACCAGTTACTTTCCACCGGTGGCTGGCTTCCCAGGAAGGGGAATTTCACCTTTACCCGTCCCTGCCCCAGTGTATCCATGTTGTCGGTGACTATGCCATTTACCACCCCGTAGATGCGCCCCGGTTCAGGGTTCTCATTAGCGAGCAGGGTTGTTAAAATCTTGGCCTCGCTCCCATTTGCATGGAAGGTGGTGGTGTAGCCATGCTGGTCGTAGATATGGGTTGCTGAAGTGATGAGATAGGGGCCGCTAAACTTCAGGCCGACTTTCAGAATCGTCACCGTGCGCCCGGCAACGACCTGCGGGTGACCCAGGCACGTGCCATCGGCTTGCAGAAAGTCCTGGCTGATTTTGGTACCGCGTGCCATGGCCAGAGCTGTCGCTTCGGTAGGGAGAGCTATCGGCTGGTCTGTCGTCACGTCCTTAGCTTCGCCCCCGGATACTCCTAGAGCCAATCCCCGATCCGCTGCCAGCGCTGGACCGCCGGTGACTGCAGGAATAACCGGCATGGGTATATCCACACCCTGTTTCATGAGAGGGCTCCAGGCATGAACCATTGCCGTGGCCACCTGACCGGCGGCTGTTGCACGCGGTGAAAAACTGACTAGATTTTCGAGCCAGGTAAGTGCCGGGCCGGGAATAGGAATGCTGGCATTCTTAAACTCCAGGATACCTTCTGCGTTCATCGCAAGGATATAACCATTTTTAACGGCGATGGAACGCAGGAATTCCATATCGGTCTGATTGTTTTGCAGGACGTATTCATGCATCCCGCTCGTCGTAGGCATTGCCGTGGCAGTCAGTCCGCAGGAGCTGGTAATGGATTGCACAATGGTGTTGTCCATCTGCATCAGATAGGTCTTCGTTTTGCGACCGTTGTGTAAGCGATGCGTTTTATCGTATCCTCGAACCACCAGGGTGGCTGAGCCGTCCTCGCTGAAGTGTGGCTCGAGTGCCGTGATTTCACCCGTGATGAGGGCACCAGGAATCGAGACACTCGCTGGCAAGTTCGCTTTACCAACAGACTTGGCGCTTATCTTGACAGTGCTGCCAATGGCCAGCTGAGGTGAATCGATTAAGGGGTAAATCTCCAGTTTCGGTTCATCGCGCAGATGAATCTCAAACATGCTGGGCATGTAGAGGTTGGTGTCCACGATTACCCGCACAATAGCCTCCGCCATGGGCGTTACCACGGGTAACCCGTTGATTGTAATCGTGAAGTAATCAAGTGCCATCGTTACCTATCCTGTTCGCTTCCCACCAGTCATAGAGTCGAGTGCGTTTTATGCACTCATCAGATGATTCATGACTGCAACGGCGTCAGTTTGAGTACCTGTCCTGGCCTCAAGTCTTTAGGATTCATCAGGTTGTTCGTTTTCGCAATGTGGCGCCAATGAGCTGGATCCCCATAATTCTGTGCTGCGATCCAGTCTATGGTCTGCCCCTCGGTCACGACCCAGATGGTGCGAGCCTCGGAGCGCGAGGTGGGATTCTGGAAAGGCAGCATCGACGAGACCGCCACGAACTCAATTTCGGCTTCCGCGCGCACAGGTGTGCCATCGGGCAGGAACATGGTGAATTTAATATCCACGGACGGTATGTACGCGGTGAAGGCCATGGTGAGTGACGCGGAGAACATGCCCCAGATGAACTTGACCAAAGGTGGGCGCTCGAAACCGAACAACTGGGTTAACGGGTTCATAACCGTAAGTAGCACCAGCAAGTCGGTATACATGCGTACATCCAGGTGGCCAACAGAAGTCGTATCGAAGAAGAGTTGCATTTTCAGGCGCGGAGCTTCGCCGCTGCTGAATTCGGCCTTGGGGATATTCTGCCGCTTGACGGTGCGCTTTTCACAATCCGTCCCTTCCTTTTTGGTGTCATTGGACCAATGTGTTGACTTGCTGAATTGGATCTCCGAGGGATTAAACTGGCATGGCACGGTGATGAAAGGCGGATCAACACTGACGATCATCGCTTTGACAGGCACGTAGCCTGCCCGCAAAACGTTCACTGCCCTGGTCGCGTTAATGTTCAAAGCCGATAGCATTTTCGCACTCTCCTTCGTTAGTCATTCCTCCCCGTACATCGGGGCTTGCCTTTGTATATCCCGCTAGATCCCTCTGTAACGTTCACGCTCAATGGCTAACATGCGCCGTATAAGGGGGACAATCTGCTGCGCCAGATCATCCAAATCTGGTCTGGTGACGGTAGGAACCAACTTATCTTCATTAGCAGCTGTCTGCCCCACTCTTTGTGCCAGCTCAGCTGCTTCGGCGCCTGCAGCCTTGTCGCTCTCAGCTCGCTGCACGGTTGCCCCGGCTTTTGGATGTTTGAGCACCAGGGGTGTGGCTGGTTCATTATGCTGCCGGGCGATTGGTGCCTCCGGGCCAGGATGAATCGGTGTCTCAATCGCGTCGTGCAGTTCACCAACCTTGCGCTGCACCCATGTCAGAGGCGAGAGCGATGGCGCCGCAGCCGTGATGAGAGTCTCTGGAACAATACGAGATACGCCGAATGCACTGTCCATTGGTTGAGGCGTTTTCGCTTCTACCGCAGGGGCTGAGCTTAAGGTAGCACGCACTTGAGGCAGAACCACGGCTGTAGTATGTTCAGATGAAGGTCTGTTTTGGGTCACCTGGCGCTGTATCGCGGGTGGTTGTAAAGGTAAGGTTAATGGCATTGGCGGTTTGTGAATAGCGCCGATAGTCGTCCTTCGTTGAACACCTATCGGTTGTTTAGCGCGCGGTTCGCCCACTGGCGCACGCGTAACCGGTGGCTTTGTTGTGATGTCAATTGCAGGCACAGGCGCAGCGCTGGATGAAATGGCCGGCGGGTGCGGTTGCGATTGAGTATTCCGGTCATTCACTGCAGGCGGTTGGATCGCTTTCGACGGTGTCACAGGCGAAGGTGGAACACCCGCTTCACCAGCCGGTACGGGACCTGAGTCGGATTGCACAGATCGCTGGATGGCCCTCGGGTGACTCGAACGCCGGATTAACGGCATCTCCTCATGCGCCATGATGTGTGCCGTAATATGCTGGTCGACTTGAGCTGAGGGTTTCTCTTTCACAGCCGGCGGTTCACGCTGTATATCGCTCACAGCATTACCGGCCATATCTCGTGTCGTCGCCGGTAAGGTCTCCTCGGGTGTATGGCGGGCTGTCTCGAGGGCGCCAGTCTGGCGTTGAATAGACGCTGGACCTTCTTGTGTAATGGAAGAAACAGGTTGGTCCTCTTTTGGCTGAACGCTCTCCTCCCCTGCTGTAACTGATCCTGGCGCAGACGGTATCGACGGTGCAGCGGGTTGACTGTGCAATTGACCTGGTCCACTCTGCACCTGCATTTCATCGCGTGGTTGCGGAGATGCTGGCGAGCCAGTCTGGTCCGGCTCTGGTTTGATGAATTGACGTTGCACCTGCTTAACCGATGCAGCACGGGGAGCCTCAAGTCCCTGATTTGATCCTAAGTCTGCACCAGCATCCTGCTCTGCCTCATCGCGGGTGTGCTGTGATCCTGCAGCGGGTTGGTCCGAAAAACGTTGCACGTTTGGTTCCGAGCGACCTGCTGGCAGGGGTGTCTGTATTGTGGGCGCAGGCCTCTGGTCATGCTCCCCACTGCCAGCGCCGGATTTGTCAAATGGTTGTGTCGTGCTCTCGGAAGCAGGTTGTTGCATAGCTTTGCGGTGCTGTGCTGATTCCCTGACAGGTGCATTGGGTTTTTGTGTTTCAGGTTGCACAGACTCCACGGGCTCGTCAGGTTTTGAGCTGGGTAAAGACTGAGACCTCTGAACTCGTGACATACGAGCCTGTCGAATACGTTGTACAGGGTTATATTCACCATTAGGTCCCAAAGGAGGTGTCTCAATCGAAGGTAGTTCCGGTATATCGAGCCGCGGTCGTGAGCGAGTCGGCGCGGCTGGTACATCTTCCAGATGGCGTTGTACAGAGGTTGGTCCGGGTGTAATAGGTCGGTTGGGAACCGCAGACTTCACCTCTGCTGGTCGGCTGGCGGGTGCTTCTTCATTTTGCGCGTTTTGCTCCGCAAGAGCCAGAGGATCTATTTCCTCTACTCGCGCTACACGCCGGATACGAGAAGCACTAGGGCGCGGAGCCGATGAATGTACTGTAGACTGAGGCAGTCCATCTTTCGATCCGGGCTGTCTGGCCGATTCACCACGTCCAGGCATGTTAGCCGCCACCGCGTCGCGCAATTGCATAAACCGCGAGACACCCGGACGCGCGTCCGGCATACGCTGGATCGAAGGCTGTTCACCCGCTGCTGGACCTGCCTGGGGTGTCGCGGGCGAGCCGGCACGTTCTGTTGGTGCCGGAGGAGGTTCGGATGTGAAATAAGATGGCGGCGAGTCAGATTCCGCTACCTCACCTGTTGGCTCAGCCATGCCAGTGCCCTCAAGGAGCGGCATATCAATTGCTGGCGCTTCAGCGGTGTTGGCGGCGGTCGTTTGGTGCCTGTTTACCTGCGCCATAAATGGATTCGCGACATAGTCACTAAAGCGCTGGATCAGTGAAGGCTCGATGCTGCCCAGCTGGGGCCGCGTTGCCACGGCAAAGTCCAGTTGCCCCTGGGCGCGCTGAACCAATCTCCTCGTCGCTGCCTGGAGAAATGACATCCTGTGCGTCGAACGCTGCGCTGGCATTCGATCCATGTATCGCTGCACCCAAGGAGACACAGATCGCCTTATTCGCCTGCGGAAACTAGCCATGGACTGCACAATAGGTTCCAGAGATGCTCCCTGGGATTGATTTTCGCCAGACTCGTTTCTGTTCATGCTGGAACTCACCTGGTCTATACCCTACTCACGAGATGGGGTTTTCTTCTTCGCGACTCAAGACAATGCCATGGTGTGCAATCTCGAGCGACTCGAGAGCAACCTGCAGCGTCTCTGTGCTTAGATCGGCGCCCGACCACTTAATGGGGAACGCGTCATAAACATCCCATTGCTTCACCTTTTTCAGATCAGAATTACCCAGGATGATCGAAATATTGATGCGTTTTACTTTGCCGTCGTACAGGCCTGCTACATACCAATCCCACAGATCACGCGAATAGGTAATACCTCGCCGCAGTGTAATATTCGAATACTTGGTCCGGCCAGGCAGTTTATATACAAAATCATTGGTACCGCCCTCGGAGTACTCCTTCACCTCACGCTCCATACTCAGACCACTGCACTCCGTGAACTCCGCTACCAATATACCGGTGATTTCCACATAAAAGCGAAAAGCCTGACCAGCTATCTTGGCATGCGTC
The DNA here is from genome assembly GCA_021788625.1 of Chloroflexota bacterium. Lineage (GTDB taxonomy): Bacteria > Chloroflexota > Anaerolineae > J036 > Brachytrichaceae > CAIXPS01. The sequence continues at coordinate 102,267 of JAJYKL010000001.1, read as the reverse complement.
ACTGCGGTGATGCCGCGCAGGTTGAACAGATCACCCTGAGTGGGGGTTCGCATGTACGTCATGGATCATCTCCTGCCCAACCGCTCATGCTCTATCAAGAGCTCGCGCTTGAGTAACGCATACACTCGTTCAGCCAGCTCCTCGACATTAATGCAGCTGGCCTCATTCTGTTGTTTTGCCTGGGTATCCGCTCCAAGCTGTTTATCAGCCTGTGCCGGTACCTCAGATTGAGCAACTTCTGTCATCACGCTTTATCCGTGTCATCCCTTCAACGCATCGTTCAGCCTGCGGTTAATATTCGCCACCTGCCTAACCCACTGCTGCCGTTCGCCATGCTCCATATCCATGAGCTGGTCCAGTGGCCAGTGGAAGTGATACGCTAGATAGGCTACCTCCTCGTGCAGGCGATCTAAGGGGTAGCCTATGATCCCCCCAGATCGGCCAGGTCCACGTCAAATTTAGCATTGCATTCGGGGCAGGTCATGGTGATGATGCTCTTGCCTTGTTCATTGATCTGGCGGTACAACGTTTGCAGGTATGCCAGATCGGCCGCATATAAATTTTCGATTACCGCGGTGGTAACGCTGGGCAGTGTGCCTAGTCGTGTCACGACTCTTGAGAGCAGGATGATGGCCAGGTAGGCCTGGTTCGAGCGAACCCGCAGGTCACGCAATGGAGCGATCTCATCCATGGCGGTTGCCAATCGCATCACCCCTTCCTTATGAACATTCCCTTCCTGATCGACGTAACCAATGGGTAAAGAGAATTCGAATTCAGTCTGTGGCCTCATAGTTAAATGTTAATCCGTCTAGGCCCATCGCCGGTGGCGGCTCAGCATTATCCGCCACCGGCAACGGACCGACTATCCCATCTATATCTTGACGCGCTTCATGCCTTCGTGCGTGAGTACCAGTTCCTCAACTCCGTAATCGTTGCTGTCCGACTTGAACTCGGGACCAGTCACCTTGACTGGCCAGGCGTTCACGAAGTCCCACTGTGCGGCAGGCTTGTATTCACGGTCGAACATGATGATGGAGCAGTTTTGCCGTGCCTGCTTCATATTGCCCTCTACCACCGAGTCGCGCCACTCCCATATTTGCATGTTATCGGTGATACCACGCTTCAGGGTCACATCATTCCACTTCATGCGACCTGGAATCTTGTGGATGAGGTCGTGGCCTTCCACGGTGACCTTGTGTTCGATCACTTCATGTTCAGAGCCGATACCACTGACCTCAGTGAAGAAGCCAGTGACCTTACCCCCGACGTCAAGTTGGAATTGAAAACCAACAAGTGGATCAGTTGATGCCATGTTTTTTCACCTCTCGATTTATAGGCTCATCATCTATTGCACACGTCACGGCTGGCGGCTAGCCTTCCATGCCAGGTTGCCACTGGCTGATGCGGAAGATGACGAATTCGGCCGGCTTGACAGGTGCCATGCCGATTTCGATCACCAGACGACCCAGGTCACGCGACTCGGGCGGGTTGAGTTCTGAGTCACACTTGACGTAAAACGCTTCTGCCGGGCTGAGACCGAACAATGCGCCATCGCGCCATACAGTCGTCAGGAAGGCGTTCACATCACGGCGGACCTTAGCCCACAGGCGCGGCTCGTTGGGCTCGAACACTACCCACTGCGTGCCACCCTCGATGGATTTCTCGACAAAGTTGAACAGGCGTCGCACGTTGATATAGCGCCAGGAAGGGTTGCTTGAGAGCGTACGCGCACCCCAGACCCGAATGCCCATGCCAGGGAACGCGCGGATGCAGTTTACAGCATTCGGGTTCAGAACGTCCTGCTCGCCTTTCGTGCAGTTGTACGCCAGACCTGTGGCACCCCGTACGACTTCGTTCGCAGGTGCTTTGTGCACGCCGCGAGTATTGTCATTGCGTGCCCAAATTCCCGCAACGTGACCAGAAGGGGGAACCAACGCCGGCTGATTGGTAACGGGATCCGATACCTCGACCCAGGGATAGTACATTGCGGCATAGCTGGAGTCGAAGCCAGTCACCTCCATTCGCCACGACTTGACCTGCTGTGGGTTCAGATTGGGCGGCGCGTCGAGGATTGCCACGCGGTCACCCAGGCGCTCACAGTGGGCAATGATAGCCGTTTGCACTGCCTTGACGGTGGTGAGATCCAGGTTCTGGCCAGGCACGGTGCTCATCAGATCAGGCACGACCACCATCGTGATGTCGCTGATCGCTTCGAGGCTTTCGATACCGGTGCGTTCGAGCGCCGCACCCTGGAAGTCCGAGACGGTAGCCGGGGCGAGTTGCTTAGTGTCGATGGAAAGCGATTGCTGCTGCTCACGAGGAGCAACCTTTTCCAGGGGAGCCGCCGGATCAGCAATCAATAACTCAACAAGCTCGGGCTTTTTATTATTAGCATAAGCGATGGCGACTTTGGTTCCGCCATCCTCCGCCTGTACCTGCGTGAGGGTTGCATTGCGGACGACTTCCTCTGTCCTGAAGCCACCACTCCTGCGTTCACGTTCGACGATAATGTTGAAGGTTGGCGCAGCAGTTGTGGCAGATGCAGCCGCATCGGTGGCCGGGGATGTGCCATCGCCAGCATCCTTGGTCTTGCCCTTTTTCCCATCTGCTGCGGCCGCAGCAGGGGTGGTTGCGGCCGACGGGGTAGCGTTCGGAGTCTCGATGCGAACACGTAGTTTCGCACCAACGTACCCAGCCTGCTTGGCCTGTGCGGTCAACATGGGCCGGCCTTCGCTATTGAGCAACCCAGCTTGCGCCTTGGGGATCGTGCGCACACTGAGTACATAGCAGCGCGATCCTCCGTTCAGGAAGTAGCCGTAGACAGCATGGGGTAGATAAGCTCCGTCTACAAAGCCACCAAAACGTTCGACATACTGACTCCAGTTCGTCACCAGCTGTGGTTTGTTGAACAAATCTCGCGTGACGTTTTCGCCATTCACACGCTCCGTCACTTGCGCCTTCTCAGAAAAGCCGATGAACACAGCCATCGCCGTACCTACGCCTTCAATCGGCTTTGGCCCACGGTCGACTTCCTCGACATATACGCCGGGTGACAAATACTCTGGCATGTCTATCTCCTTATGTAAGGTTTAGCGAACCTGATCCTGGCTCATGCTGCCTTGTTGCGCCTCCCGCACTGTCTCCCGCCAGTAGTAGACTGTGGGCTCGAGGCTATCCCGTGCAACAGTAACGTTATGGATCGTCACTGGCCCGGTTTTTATCATGCATATACCGTCGTGTTCTTCATGGCCTCCTTTCGCAACTCATGTTTGCGAGTGTCCGTACCCACACTAATAGTCAATGTCATAAGCTTTGGATGGAATCGTGATCGAGTAGCGGCTGGACTTACGTCCTTCAGCCGTCACCTCCAAGGTATAAGTACCGCAAGGGAGGATGCCGATTATGTAGCGTCCATCTTCTTGTATCGGTACTTCCACAGACCGCTCGACGAGTGTCATGTGAGCGTTCGAGAGCGGTTTCTTGCCCTTGGCTCGCACCTGTCCAGAAATCCACTGGAAGCGCCCGTCGCCATCTGCAGTGCTGAGCGTTTCAGTCTTGGGATCCTGGCTCTGGCCGATTCGAATCTCGGCTGTGCGTACCACCGGTGTCTCGATGGGCTTATATGGGTTCAGGGCAATTGTGAACTGGCAGCCTAACGCTGGTCGCATCTCATTATCCATGACACCCCACAGGTCAGTCGGTTTTTCCAGGATCTCCTGTTGAGCCACAGTAATGGGGATGGAAGGCTGATCGGTGAAATCCTCCGGTAAAAGATCCTCCGGGATACTGCCATACCGACACAGTGCTGCCATGGTACGTGCGAGCAGGCGATGCTCATCTTCCGGCTCGGTAGCCCACGCTGTAACCAGGTAGTACAGATCTACCCGCACAGGCTTGCGGCGCTGGATGACCGTACCGGTTGATGTGCGCTCGACATCAAACGCTGGAACGTGCTGGCGCAGTTTAGTGTTCTCGCGCACATCGTACAGAAATAGATTGAGCGTGGGCCGGCTAATGCGCGCCGACCATTCGCGTTTGGGTTGGTTGAACGCGATGTCCACCTCGCCGTTTTTGATCGGCAGTTCGCGCATCAGGAACTGCCTGAGTACCTCATCTAGTTCATCAATCATGTGTGACCTGCTGTATATCAGCTTTTACACCACTAGCCGGCCTTCAGTTTACGCATGATGTCTTTGACGTTGTGAGCTTGCAGCGCGGCGCGCTCAGTCTTCTTCGTACCGGCCCACTCGGCCATCCATCGCAAGACGGGCAATCCGAGCGCTTTGAGCGCCGACTGGGCGGCCCCCTTACTCCGGGAATCGCCTTGCATTGCATTACGGAACAACCGCTGGGCGATATCCTTGCGCCGCTGGCCACGGTCCTCGCCCTTCTTGAAGTTGCGCCACAGTTTGTATATGGCGAAGCTCGTGCCGGTCAGCGCCAGTGCGCCGCCAATGGCCCAGCCGATTGGGGTTCCCGCCGAGAGCGCTGTCGCCCCCGCGCCCAGGAGTGCCGCCGTGACGCCAAGGCCGAATAACGTGGTGGCTACCTTAGCCATGCGGTCCATGTACTTGCGATACTTCAGTTTCATGGCCCCCTTGACCGCATCCACCAGACGTGGGTCCCCACCCATCTGCTTGGCTTGCTTCGCAATCTCGTCGAGGTTCGTGAACTTCTGCTTGGGGCCCAAAATCGCCTTGATGTCCAGGGCCGCCGACACAGCCTGGAAGAAGAAGGCCACCACGGTCGATACCGACGCGGCCACGTTCGCGCCAGAACGGAGCTCCGTCATCTCCACGCCCAGCATCTCGAGGTTGGCGAACTTGGGCGTGCCCGCGTCAGCGGCTTTGATGGCCTGGGCGAACCAGGCTTTGATGCGAGCCCAGATGTGCGGATCCGCCGCATACTCCTTTTTAATCGGTTTTCGCTCACCTGGGTCCCCGCCTACAGCGTCGACTAGGGAAGAAGCCACAGCCGATTTACTGCGAGCGCCGCGCAGGTCATCACCAAGCTCGCGGCCTTCCTTCATCCCCTGCAGTACCTCGCTGTCCTCCGGAAGGGCCTTTTCTTCGGGAACGGGCAGCTTAAGCATGGCCCGATTCAGTTGCTTCTGCACCTCGGGGCTCAGGTGGTTGCCTGCCGCCCGTGGTGCTTGCGGTTGCTCAGCTGCCTTGGGCTGCTCAGCTGCCTTGGGCTGCTCAGCTGCCTTGGGCTTCTCATCCTGCTCGGCGCGCTGGATGGCAGCACCAGGTGACCGCCCCTCCGTGCGCCGCTCCCCGCCCGTTTGCTGCAGCGTGTGGGTAAGCTCATGGGCCAGCAACTGGTTGCCATGCAACGTGCCGGTGTTGTACTGGCCGGAGGCGAAATAGATGTCGTTGCCGTGGGTGAACGCCTTGGCCTGGATGCTGCGGTTGAGCTCGTCAGCCGAGCGGTCCGCGTGGATGCGAACCTTACCAAAGTCCGTGCCGAAGTGCGCCTCTAAGCGTGCCCGGTCCGTCTTGGGGATGGTCTTGCCGGTAGCGCGGCTGGCGGCGAGGTGGCGCTCGAACTCGTCGTCGGCATCGAAAGCCGTGCCGTCATGCCGGGCGGCGGGCTGGCGTTGCGCGTCCACCGTTTGGGCGTAGGTCGCGTCGCTGGCCACCGCATGGCTGGTTGCCTGCTGGGCGGCGCGGTCGGCCTCCCGCTCATAGGGGTCCGATGACGCACCGACGCGCAACCTGGCCTGGATGATGCGCTGCACAGCACGGTTGCCGAAACGGCGCTGAAGTGCGAGCATCGCTATAGGCGATGTAGAGTAACCGCGCTCCGGGGCGCCGTCTTTACGAGGCGGGTTGGCGGCGTGGGCGTGCGGCACCCGCGCAGTTTCCTCTTTAGTCACCTTTTCCCTTAATAGCTGGCCGCTAGACATTGTCTGACCTACGTACCTTCACACCACCGGCAGCGTGGTACTGGGCGCGCCATCGGGCGCGCCTTCGACCAGCGCAATCGCCTCCGCCGGCGGCTTATCCGCGTACAACACTGCCATAATGCCCGGCAGGTACTGATCCATCATGAGAACATTCGTGTGAATGACCGGCCGGATCAGTGCCTGCGTAGCCTTCGTCCCTTCGACGTCGATACTCGTCTTGAAGCGCACCCGGTCTCCGTCACAATGAAACTCGAAGTTGCCGATCACCATATCGTGGTTCGCGCGCGTGACGAACTCGACCATCGCCTGGCGTTTAGCTTCCAGGACGTGCACCGGGCAGAGCGAGTAGAACACGAACTGTGCCGTTTCCTCACGGACTACGGCCAGGCAGTCCCACTCGCCGTGCTGCCCGCGGTAGCGCATCCGCAGCTTGGGCTGCTCGTCCTCGTCGTCGACGAGTACGTTATCCCAACCTTCGGCGAGCAGGAACTGATAGACGCTTGCGAAAACCGGGACGGACTGTTCCACCCGCTTTATGGCTTCGGCGGCATCCACCTCAACCTCGCCAACCAGCGCCTGTGCCTGCGCCAACATCTGCTGCAGGCTCGTCCCACCGTGCGCCATACGGTAGCCGTTGCGTCGGCCGTTGACCTCCTGGCTTACCGACACGGCCTGCCAGTTTACCGTCGCCAGCTCCGGCGAGTCGGGCGACAGCCCCAGCAGGAAATTGGCAACGACCCTGGCCGACGCATGGCCCGCCGGTAGATGGGCCAACAGGTCGCTTGACAGGGATGCTTCGATGTCCACCGCGCTGCCGAGATCGAATGGTTCGGGACGGTATGTGGGCTCGCGGCGCTCCGGGTCCAGGTCGAACAGGGCCAGGTTATCCACGTGCCGGTATTGCTCCGGGTCAAGTCGGAAGGTGGCTGTGCAGTCGGTGACGAGTGAATCGTCACCGGAGATGCTCAGGTGCCGTAAGCGCACGCACAGGGGGGCACCCGATGGTTCCCGTAGCGTCATGCCGGCATCCAGCCCGCGATACACGTCCGTACTGTTCATGGGTTCTACACCGATCCGCCGTGCGATACCTCGCGCGAGCGGGTTGCGTAAGCCCACAGGGCGATGGGTAGGCTCAATACGACGGTGATCATCACCACCAGGCCGAACCTGACCCACAACACCTGGGCGCGCACGGCGTCGCTAAACGCGGTGGCATCCTGCCCACCGAGCACGACGGGTACATTAATACCCGTGACCAGGAAGAAGGGATATGCACCTAACGCGCTGCCGATCAGCGCGCCCAGTAACACCGTGGTGAAGGTAGCCCCCGGGCTGCGGTACGCGTCCGCGTTCTCGCGCGGGTCCATCGCATAGTGCGGCAGCCACAGCGCCACGGGCAACGCCACAGCCAGAATCCAGTAGACCGTGCCGACCACCTCGGCCTTGCCCGCTACACCGCTGCCGGTCAGCAAGGCGAGGATGCCTGCGACGGCGCCCGTGAAGAACCCCATGCCAGCCAGGGCACTGGCCTCGATCAGCAGCAGGTTCGATACGTGCTTCACGTCTACACTTCCTCCGGCAACTGCTGCGTATGCTGGCCGACGTTCTGAACGTGCTGCGGCACGCCCCTCAAGATCGCCATCACCTCTTCGTAGCGTTCCTTCTTCTCCTTACTCGTCGCACGTCCACTGATGGCCTTGAGAGCCGACTCCGCCCCATCCGAAATCTTGGTCTTGAACGACGCCCACTTGGCACTGATCTCCTTCTTGGCGGTGGCCCACTTGTCGGTGGACTCCTTATCCTGCTCCTTTACCTCCTTCTTAGGTTGGTCGGCTTTATCCAGGCGCATCTTGTTGGCCCGTACATTCTCGTCGTTTACCCCCTCACCGATCATGGCGCCGACTTTCTCCGTTACACCGATGGACTGCTTGATGGCCTGGTTGGCGCCCGTATACCCCAAATATCCCATACTGACCTTCGACATGCCCTCGGTGTTGAACACGTCCGGCGCGATCACGCCGGCGAACGCACCTGGGCTGCCCGTGATGCCTGACATCATGCCGGCTGTCGCGACGGTCGCGGCGCCCTCGCCGAATTCTAAACCGTGGCGGGCGATGCGCCCCCTCAGCTTGGTCCGCATGCGTGGGTCCATGGTCATCTTCGAACCGATCGCAGCCCAGATCATCAGGCCCAGGTCGATGGCGGCCTTGGCGATGGCCGCGTAGAGTGCGGCAGACGCGAAACCGCCCGCCACCGGTGCGGACACGCCGGTCAGGGAGAGCCACAGCGCGACGGAGGAGCACAGCGTGCGGACAAAGCCCAGGAAGATCGAGGTACCCTGCAGGACGGCGTAAATGCGCGCGCCCCACTTGCCGCCTATACCCTTCAGGTTCGCCGCTTCCTTCAGGTCCTTGTAGGCTTGGATGAGGTCGTCGATGATCGTCTTCTTCTGCATTGTGACGCTGTAGCCCCCGGCAACCTCCTTCTTCTCGAAGCGGATCATGCCGCCGGTGAACATGGACAGGCCGGTGCCCGTCAGCAGGCCCAGCATCGTCATGCCGATTTTCTTGGCGTTGCCCGCGGCGCGTTTACCGTACTTGGCGTATTTATCGCTCTCGGCCGCCACGTCATCGCGATACGTCTTGAGCTTGTCGCGATAAAGTGCTCCCTTAGCCACGTCCTTCCACGACTGTCCCACCTGCAGGATGGCACTGTTCAGCTTCGGATCGGCCTGCCCGGGTTTATTCGTTCCGTTCAACTCGGCGGCCTTCTTGTCCAAGTCGATCTTGTCGTAGGTTTCGAGTGCCTTCGCCTGCAGCAACTCCGCCTCGGTGTTCCATTTTTCCGCATTCGCCTGGCGTTCTTCCGACTCGGCCTGTACTTTGGCCATGAACTCCAGGCCCTGCACCATGCGTCGCTTGGCGATCTCCTTGCCCCGATCGCGGCGGAACACCTTGCGGTCGAGCAGCCGGCCGACCGCCTTGAACGGCTTGGCGATCACCCCCCCCGCACTCGCAAAGCCGCCCTTGATCTTGCCGGGCAGCGCCTCCAGGCCGGCGCCCATCTTGTTCTTGAAGCCAGCCCACTTGCCCTCCTTGAGGCTCGGGTTCAGATACTTGTTGCCCTTCGACTCGGCGGGCGTTTCCTGCTTGGGCTTCTCCACCTCGGCCTGGGCCTCGCCGAACTCGCTGCCGTGCTCCGCAGCGTCCTGCTTGGTGATGTCATCGCCTGGATCGCCGATGACCTTCAACGCCAACTCTTCCGAGAGCGGGCCGCTGTGGGAGTTGATGTTGGCGCGCGCGCGGCCGGCGGCGACGATGCGTGGAGGTTTGTAGTCGCCGAACATTTGCGCGGCGTCGGTAATCTTGTTCACCACGAGTCCCTTGACCACCATTGCGTCCATGGACAGGTAACTGAGGTAGCGCTCGATCTTGTGCTTGTTCTGGTCGTGGGCGACGACGGCATCCGAGGCGCTCTTCTCGACACCGGCCCAGTCGCGCGGCTTCTCCTTATCCTTGTCGTACGCCTTGTCGATTCCGGCACGTGCGGCGGCCGCGTCGACGTTGGCAGTTTCCTCCATCTTCGCAAGGATCCCTTCCGCGTCGGTCACGCGTTTCTCCGCGGACTTCGCCAGTTGTACGCTGATGGTCGCGTACTGCTGAGCGTCCGGCTTATTCCCAGCTTTCAGGTGCCTGGCCACGACGATGCCGTTCGAGTTGATGTCCATCGTCATGTTCTGCACGGAGTTCACCAGGTTCTCAAACTGGTCGCCGGTGCGCCCCACGCTGCGCGTCGCACCGGCTTCGGACTTCTGGGCGCGCTTCGAAGCGTCCTTGGCCAACCCGATCTTGCTCTTGCGGATGGCGATCTCCTCCGGGCTCGGCGCGTTCTGCTTTTTTATGGCCTCCGCCTTGACCTTCCCCTGCGCGGCGATCGACATCGCCTTGCTGTAAGCTTCGACCCCGCGGTTCTCGGCGTCTTTTTGCTGCCCGGCCGGGTCGTCAGAGGGGGCCGGCGCTTGCGGCCCGGTGATGACGGGCGGCTTGGGGAGCGGTTTCTTCTCTGGCGCCAGGTAGTCACTCGGCTTGTTCGCGCCCAGTACGTTCGGCGCGGACTTGACGAGCTGGCGCTCCTTCTCCGACAGCAGGCTCGGGTCTGCACGCAGCGCTTCCTTGTATTTCTCCGCGCCTTCGTTTGTACCCGTGGTGGGCAGCTTGTTTGGGTTCTGCTTCACCGAAAGGGTTTGTGGCGCCTGCTTCACGAACTCCTTTTCCTTGGGCGATAGCATCTGCGGATTCGCCAGCAACGCGTTGATGTAGTCGTTGGCGTTTTGCCCACCTGTTGCCGGCAGGCGCGAGTACTGTTCCGCCTCAATCGTCTTCTTCTTTTTCAGCGGGCTGCTCCAGCGCTGTATTTGCGGCGAGGCGCCGTGATCCGCCGACCTGAGCGCCGTCTGTGCCACCCGGTCGGCCTCGCGCTCGTACCGGTCGTCAGTCGGGCCCACTGCCAGCTTGGGGCGCACCTTGTTGCCGGTCGCCCCGCCCTGCTGCACGACGTGCGTCAACTCATGCGCGATCAACTGCCTGCCCTGCGACGAGCCGGGTTGGTAGGCGCCGTCGCTGAAAAACATGTCGCTGCCCAGCGTGAACGCGGTTGCATTCAGCGAGCGACTCAGCATGTCGGCGTGCCGGTCGCTGTGGACGCGCACGCGGCTGAGATTGGCGCCAAGGGCAGGCGCCATGCGCGCACTTATAGATTTGTCCAGCGCGAATCCCCCTCCGCGAGCCGTCTGGATCTGCCTGGAGAGCGGGGCGTCCAATTCACTGCCCTCCAGCCCGACCGAGCTGCGGCGTCGGATGATGTCATACGTGGCCCGGTTGCCCACCTGACGCTGGGCAGCCAGGATGTGCTCCGTGCTGAGGTCTGCCGCCGCGTTGACGGCATCCAGCGTCAGTAAGGTGTCCCGCGTGTTCACGGTAGATGTGGCGCGCACCTTCTTAGCTTCGTGATGCGTCTTCTGCGTGGTCTGGTTGGCTTTTGTTGTGACAGGCATTGGGTTACAACTCCCTTGGTCTGTGTGCCGACGTCGCGCGGACAATTAACTAATCGCGGTCTTGTTCTCCACCTGCTCAACGGCCACCTGCGGCGTAACGCCTGCGTATATGACCGACATGATCCCAGGGAGGTACTGGTCCATCATGAGCACGTTGGAGTACAGCACCGGCTTGATCAACTCCGGGGTAAGCTCCGACCCTTCCACGTCGATGCTCGTCTTGAACCGTAGCTCTCCGTCGTTGTAGTCCATCTCATAGTTGCCCAGGACCATGTCGTAGTTCGCACGCGTGATAAACTCTGCGATTTCCTGGCGCTTGTTCTCCGGAACGTTAATGGGACAGATTGAGTAAAACACAAACTGCTCAACGTCCTCGCGCGTCTGGGCGTAACAGGTGAACTGCGCGTTGTCTCCCTGGAACACAACACGGGCTACCGCGTCGCCGTCGGCCATCTCGTAAGGCCATCCATCCTGTTTCAGGAATGCCGTTATTGCCTCCATCAACTTTGCCATGAAACTCCTCGATTAATCCAATCCCAGATCCTTCTCATTAAGCAGGCGGCCCATCTTCTGCAATTCGCGACGCGTTCCATGCATCAGATGCGCCATTGTTACCTTTCCACCATTGCTGGCCGCCTGGTAGGCGGCATTCACAATAATGTTGCGAATATTTCCTCCCGCCAGACGGAAACGCCTGGCCATAAGCGAGAAGTCTACGGACTCGTCACGTGGGACTTCCGGTGGGAAGAGTGTCTTCCAGATCAATAGACGATATGCTTCGTCGGGGAAGGGGAAGTCGATCGCGAACTGCAAACGACGCGTGAATGCATCGTCCAGGTTCGCGCGCAGGTTGGTCGCCAGAATGGTTACGCCGTTGTAAGCCTCCATCCGCTGGAGCAGGTAGCTTACTTCGATGTTAGCGTAGCGGTCGTGGGCATCCTTTACCTCAGAGCGCTTGCCGAAGATGGCATCTGCCTCGTCAAAGAATAGAATGGCATTGCTGCTCTCAGCTTCGCTAAAAATGCGATCCAGGTTCTTTTCCGTTTCGCCAATGTATTTACTGACGATGGTAGACAGGTCAATCTTATATAGATCCAAACCCAATTCAGCCGCGACCACCTCAGCGGCCATGGTTTTGCCCGTGCCGGGTGGTCCAGCGAATAACGCTGTAACTCCCTCACTCGCCGTGAGTTTGCGCGCCAGGCCCCACTGCCCCAACACCAATGCCCGGCCGCGCACAGTAGCCACCAGTTCGCGCAGCATCAAGACCTGGTCGTCCGGCAGGACGATGTCGTGCCAGTTGTAGCGCGGGGCAATCTTGCGCGCCAGGTTCCCCAGTGCCGGACTGGATTGCGCACGCGCCGCAGCAAACAGGCTCTCACTACTTACCAGTTGCCGATGCTGGATGGCTGTATCGACCGCCGTGGCAACCGCATCGCGTATCTGGGCTGGTGTCAGAGCAAACTGGCCAGCCAGGGTTTCGATATCCATCTGTTCATCCGAGTCCAGGTTCAGATGCTCAGTGAAGCGTAGCCAGAGCTGCTCTCTCCTTTGATAGTCAGGGATGGGGAACTCAACCCAGGCCAGGTTGCGGGTGCGTTCGACCTGGCGCGCTTCCCATGAGCGGGTGCCCTGCACGATGACTCGATCCGGGTGCTGGTACAGCACCTCGAGAATAGCAGGAGGCGGAGCGTCATCGCTCAAGACTGCGTCCCAATTGGCCAGGCACGCGAGAGCCCCGGTTATTCGTGCATCACGCAGTGCTGTACACACTACCTGCAAAGCCGATGAATCAGTATTAATGGCAGCCGCGATATCCACAGTAAGGACAGCCCTGTTCAGGTGCCTGGCGATATAGCGCGTAGCCGCGAGCTGACCCAGCTGGTCAGGTCCATGGAAAATGATAATCGCTTCAGAATCCGCAATTGATTCAAGGACCTGCACGGTTTCTGCCAGGAGCGCCGTGTCCATAGCGGATTCGTTGGATGTGGCCAGCGTCGCATGAGTGCCCAGAGTCGCTGCGGGTTGGTAGTGACCCAGCAGCCACGATACAACTGCGTCATCAACACGTAACATCTGGCTGAGTAAGTGCGGGGGTTCATTACGTGCGTCCAGCACCTGCTGTAATAGCTGGTGCTCAAGAAGCGGAGCATGCGGGCTGAAATGCTGGATTAAAGTCAGGCGATCAGGTCTGGCCTCATGCAAAAGGTCCAGGATGAGGTTGATGCTGGCATATCGTCGAGTGACATCGTCCTGGAGGAAACCATAGAGCTGTTCGTAATGCAGATCCAGCGCTGGAGCCAGACAAATAAGAAGTGCATCCACTTCGAACGAATCCAGATGGAACGCCCGCGCCAGTTGCCCAAGGCGTGTCTCGAAACCAGCCTTGTGCGCCACCTCAACCAATGCCTGTGCCTCGCTTTCCGCTGCCTGATACGCGGAGGTATACGTGAGCTTCTCATCTGGTTCCAGGTCAGCCAGGTCGCCCCAGTTACTTCCAAACCGTCGCGTGGTGAGGGCATCAGCGTTCTCGGGAGTTAAGTACAGGCCGCGCAAGCTGTCGGCGGGGTTTTGACCAGCCAGTTGCCATTTGCGAACAGCCTGGCGGATAAGAATGTCAATTCGCGACATCTCTGCTTGCAGGTGTTGGAAAGATAGCTCACCCGACTCGGGCGTGAACGGAAGGTTGGGCTTCATTTTTGAAAACTTCATGAGTTTTCAGCTTCACCTGCTTCCGGAATCAAGCTGGTCATATTGCAGATTACCGCGTCGATGTATCGCATAGTGAAAGGTAATGTGTCTTCCGAGCGGATTCGAAGAGCAGAAGGATAACGCCGCCGTGACTGACGGAATCAATATAACTACGACATTCCGCGTCACCAAGCCGGTAATCAGTCTCAGTTATCCATAGACGGTATGGATAACCATACGTCATTCTGCTCATATCAACTCAACCAAACCCTAACAAGATGCTGTGCTTAAAAGCCTCAACATTTGCACCAGGTTATTCAAACATCCCAACAACTGCCGAAAAGCTTAAGGCCTATAAGAATATTCTAATGATATTTGTAACTTAGTGGCGACTTTCAGACGCCTTATAATCGTCTTTTATACAACTTATTTTTCAATTGGATACAAAGTTATAAACAACTGGTGATGAAAAGTTTCTTTCATTTAGCTAATATATCGAGCTTTTGATCACTGACTACTCCTGCCGCCTTTTCATCGATTTCTTTTTCCAGTGCCACCAGTTCAGCTTTTGACTCGTCCAATAGTTTATGTAAATACCGCACGCGCTGCTTCATGCGTCGGAAGGACATATCTACGCCATTTGTCGCACTGCGCTGATCATCTGATGCGCCTGGTTGCGTCATAGTATGAATTTCAGGCAAGCCATTATGGGCAATATTCATATAGAACTGAGTCGTTTGGTACAGTGGAGGCATGCCCAAAGTGTCCTGCAGGATGCGCACGCATGTCTTGTATTGACGAATCGCTGCATCACGATTACCCATCAAACAATACAACCGCATCATTTGTCGATGGACAGCCTCACGCGTGCCATCGCGTGTGAGTATCTGTTCACCATAGGACAGGGCTTTTTCATAGGCCCCTTGCGCTTCGTGATAGGCCATTAAGGTACTCAATGCGCCCAGGTACAGGAGGCGCAGTCGCTCACGCTCATCCAGGCACCATTCCTCGTACTGGCCATCCAGTACATCACCAGTGTACAGGTTTACGGCCTGCTCTGCTTCAGCGATTACCTGTTGATCCAGCATTTCAGGAGCGGCACCTTTGAGCCCAGCTATGCCAGCCTCAAACTGCTGCGTATCAAGCACACATTCATCGGACTGGTAATACCCCACCTGCGTCTCGGACACATTCAGCAGTTTATCAAGGGAGACGCCGATTGTACGCAGTGCATGGCGCAGGCGCCACAATGCATCGCGCAGGTATTTTCGCGAAACATTAGTTGTGTAGTCCATCCAAAAAGTGGATGCCAGTTGCTCGCGAGTGTGTGGCTTGCGACTGATGATTAAATAACAGAATACGTGGAAATACTGTTGTTTTGGGAAACCTGCGAGGTTAAGATTACCATTTTTCACCTGTCCAGGGCCGAATAATCTTACCTCAATCATTCTGAGGACTCCGTCTTTATATGTATTTCAACGGAAATCATGAAAGAGCTCATGCGAGTCATTACCTATTTACAATAACTACTATGACCCGGAAATCGTGCCTTTCTCAACAACATTGGATAATGGCCAGGTTGGATGAGTCTTTTCTTACCAGTTGATTGTACTGCAAACAACTGAACCCCATACTGATTGAGTCTACACTAATATAGTGTGTACGGGGATCTTTTCCATAATGCACAATAGGCATATAACCGCACACAATCTGCTGATAACATCCCCCTGTGATCGAAACACGCATCGGCACACCACCGGTATCAAAGTCGGGGCGGCGTGAACGGCCAACATTTCCGTCTGCGCTTATCGTTAGGTTGGGTACAGTCCATGCCCCACCAGGCGAGTGCATAGGAATGGCAGCCAATGGCATCTATACTGCTATGAGTGACTACGGCAAAAGGTTGCATTCTGCATAAAATCAACAACAGATTAGTGTACATCGCACTGGTTTCAGTCTGTGCTATTAAAGGAGTTTTATCATGACCCGCGTAGGCATTATCGGGTGCGGGAATATCTCGCGATTTCATCACGAAGGGTACGCCAATGCAGGTGCTCAAATTGTTCATGTGGCAGATGTGCGTATAGAAGCTGCGGAAAAAGTCGCTGCACGGTATGGCGCTCAAGCCAGTACAGATTACCGCGCCGTGTTGGATGACCCCCGTGTTCAACTTGTCAGTATTCTTTTGCCCTCATCGCTGCACAGCGAAGTCTGTATGGCCGCCATCCAGGCCGAAAAGGGTGTCGTATGCGAAAAGACATTGACTGACAATGCCGCCGCATCAGCCCGGGTGGCGCAGGCGGCTGTTCAATCTGGGAGGTTTTTCACCACCGGCTACATGAAACGCAGTTTCCCAGCAGCGCAGCAGGCCAAGGTGCTACTGGCTGATATGGGCGAGATCATTAGTCTGTACGCGCGTACCTGGCAGCCATTTGGGGTGCTCTGGGATGAGACATTACCTGTCGAATACACCACCCATCCTTCAGCGGTTGTGCGCAGCTACGGCGGTGGTGTGCTGGTGTGTGGCGGCAGTCACATCCTGGACCTGATTCACTGGTATGCAGGTCGTCCCACACAGGTTAGTGGCCAGATGCAATCGCGTGAAGGGCTGGATTTCGATATTCAAACCAACGCGATGCTCTGGCTGCCAAACGGTGGCATTGCTCACTTCGAGGCGTTGTGGCATCCGCATGAGTTCGCCGGATATGAGCGGAACGGATGGGATGAGCGCTTTGAGATTAACACATCACGTGGTCGACTGGATTTTTATACGGTTAAATGGGACTTGCCAGAAAATAATGGCGCGTTGCTGGTGCATCAGGATGCCAGGACCGGCCGCGTAACCGAATACCGTTATCCGGCAGTTAATCCTTTCCATATCGAGATGGCCGAGGTTGTGCGCCGTTTTGAGGCAGGCGAACCGGGCACTCCGTCGGCCTGGGATGGCTACGTGGTGGATGAACTTATCGCAACCATCACAACCAGTGCCCAATTAAATGGACAAACACTACCGCTCCGCTACAAGGACCAGGTCGAATGAGTTGGGTCGCAGATAGAGTATAGTGCCAGACGATGAGTATCAAGCATGTCGGCACAGATCAGGCAGCCTCTGAGTCACGTGGACGACTCGCAAGCGCTAACTTTTTAACGACGGGTTTCCACGCGCTCAGCATCCGCAATTTCCGATTGTGGTGGGTGGGACAGCTCATTTCACAGGTGGGCACCTGGATGCAGAGCACGGCACAAGCGTGGCTGGTCTATCAATTAACCAACTCTGCGTTCGATCTGGGATTGGTGACGACATTGCAGTTCCTGCCGGTCACATTGCTTGCACTATTTGGTGGGGTGATTGCCGACCGCGTCCGCAAGCGCAACCTGATGGTCGTCACCCAAACGCTCTTCCTGGTGCAGGCGACGGTGTTTGGGGTGCTGGTTGGGACAGGCTCTATACGCATCTGGCACGTCTATGTGTTAGCACTCGTCCAGGGGCTCATCAATGCCGTGGATAACCCGGTGCGACAGGCCTTGCCTGTGGAACTGGTGAAGCGTGAAGATGTCGGCAACGCTATTGCACTGAACAGCATGTTGTTCAATGCTGCGCGCATCGTGGGACCATCCCTGGCCGGGCTGGTAATCTTCACAGTCGGTATTGCGGCCACACTCTATCTCAACGCTGTCAGCTTTATTGCGGTGATCATTGCACTATTGATGATGGATGCGACCAAGTTTTTCATTCATGTCGTACGCCCGATGCAGCCGGCCGTATTGAAAGAGCTGTATGAAGGTCTGGTCTACTCGGTGAAGACGCCTCTGGTATTTACAGTCCTGTTGGTGATAGCTGGCATTGGCACGTTTGGTTATAACTTCAGCACCGTGTTGCCATTGCTGGGAGGATTTGTACTGCATACCGATGCCGCTGGTTTTGGCATCCTGTCCACGGCGATAGGAGTCGGCTCATTTATCGGCGCTATGTATGTAGCTTATAACCATAATTTTACGCCGAAACGCCTCTTCGTGGGGTCCGTGCTTTTCTCCATATTCCTGGCGGCGGTGGCGCTTTCGAATGTATTTGCCATCTCGGATGTGCTGTTGGTTGCACTGGGCTTTGCCGGAATTCTCTTTACCACCACAGCAAACACACTATTGCAGATGGTCGTTCCCGATGAATTGCGAGGACGCGTGATGAGCCTGTACGTCCTGTTATTCATGGGTAGCACACCGATTGGGGCGTTGTTCACCGGTACTATGGCAACGGCCATCGGCGTGCCAGACGCGCTACTGGTGGAGGCAGCCATCTGCGCCGTTTCGTTAGTTATTGCGGGACTCTATTATCAGTTAAAAGTGCGCATTCCTCGCAGAGAAGCAGCCCTGTAATGCCAGCGCATCGATCGATTGATCCCTGCCAGTCCAGTCACGTCGTGATGTGGTCTTGAAAAACAGACAGTGATGTTTACAAGATGAGCCTTGCGCTGCATGACGTGTTACGCCAGAACACGAACCCCACTGCCTTCCATGACCGTGCCTATCGGCCAAGCCTGTTGCCCTCCGTCGCGTAATAGCTGAATATAGGACGTAACCTTATCGGGAGCCAGTGAGACGAGCAGGCCGCCACTGGTTTGCGGGTCGAAAAGAAGCATCCGCTCATAGTCCTTCAGCGCGCTGTTAAACTCAACTTTCCCGGCCGCCGCCGTTGCATTCAACTCTGTGCCGCCGGCAAAGATCCACTTTTCCGCATACTCTAGCGCACCAGGCAGGAATGGCAGGTCCTGAAAGCGAAAGCTGAATTGCACTGCAGTCTGATAAGCCATTTCCAAAGTATGGCCGATTAATCCAAACCCGGAAATATCCGTTGCAGCCGAAGCTCCTGCGCTGCGAGCCGCCCGGCCTGCCAGGTAGTTCAGACGCGCCATACTGGCGGTAGCTGCATCGACATGCGGACCGGCTGCACAGCCACGCTTGATACCCGTCGTAATTACACCTACGCCAAGAGGTTTGGTTAATATGAGTGTATCTCCAGCGCGCGCACCTCCCTTTGTCAATAGGCTGGCCTCGTCAACGACGCCCGTAACGCACAGGCCATACTTAGGCTCCCTATCATGCAAGGAATGACCGCCCGCGATGGCAGCACCTGCTTCGGCTACCTTATCAGCACCTCCGCGCAAGATGTCTTCGACCACTTCCGCCGGCAAATCCTCTGGGAACGCACAGATATTCAGAGCAAAAAGGGGATCTGCGCCCATTGCGTAAATATCGCTCAGAGCGTTAGCCGCAGAAATCGCGCCGTATGCGTAAGGTTCATCGACCACTGGCGGAATGAAATCAACCGTCTGCACCAAGGCGCGACCATCCGGCAGGCGATACACCGCAGCATCGTCTGGTTTTGCGAGTCCGACCAGCATGTCGGGGAACTGCTCAGGAGAGAACCGTTCCTGAAGCGGTCGCAACACGTGCGAGAGTGCCTCAGGGCTGAGTTTGGCCGCTCAGCCTGCGCAGGACGCCAGAGTGGTCAAGCGGACCAGTCTACCAGTTGACATATGAAAAAACTATTATTGAACGAGCAAGCAGTGTATCACCGAACGAAAGGCCTCATAATAATGGGTGGAAATGGTAAAATCATCTGTCTGATAATGGGCATGCATGCCGTGAAGGTTGGCAACAACCTACTCACTTGCCTGCATGATTTTGACGAGGTGGTAACTGACATGCCGCAAGATATGCAACAAAAGGGTACGGCTGGATCGAACAGCCCTGCCAACGGTCAACACAAGGAAGTGGGGACAGATGCGCTAAAGCGCGGTTTGGCGCAAATGCTAAAAGGTGGCGTCATCATGGATGTGGTCACGCCTGAACACGCCAAGATTGCCGAAGATGCCGGCGCTTGCTCCGTTATGGCGCTGGAGCGTGTACCCGCTGACATCCGAAAGCAAGGCGGTGTAGCCCGCATGAGTGACCCGGCCATGATTGTCAGCATTATGGAATCAGTAACGATTCCTGTAATGGCTAAATGCCGTATCGGACACTTTGCTGAAGCCCGGATCCTGGAAGCGATTGGCGTGGATTACATTGACGAAAGTGAGGTATTGACACCTGCCGACGACGAGCACCATGTCGAGAAACACGACTTCACGGTGCCTTTCGTGTGTGGTGCACGTAACCTTGGTGAAGCATTACGCCGCATATCAGAAGGAGCAGCGATGATCCGCTCCAAGGGTGAAGCCGGGACCGGTGATGTCGTGGAAGCTGTGCGGCATGCGCGCGCCATCATTGGCGATATAAACCGCCTGAAGAGTATGCGCCGGGATGAGCTATCCAGCTATGCCAAAGAAATTCAGGCTCCATACACGCTGGTCGAAGAGACAGCTGACCTGGGCCGGTTACCCGTCGTGCTGTTTGCTGCCGGTGGGCTTGCCACACCTGCTGATGCTGCCTTGATGATGCAACTAGGCGTGGATGGCATCTTTGTAGGCAGTGGAATATTTAAGAGCGGCAACCCAGCTGTTCGAGCCAAGGCGATCGTGGAGGCCACAACACACTTCAACGATTGGAAGATTGTAGCGGAAGTAAGCAAGAACCTCGGAGAGCCAATGGTCGGAATTAACGTCACATCGCTGCCCAAGGAGGAGTTACTGGCAGGAAGAGGATGGTAACACGCGGGCGATGAATATAGGTGTACTCGCTCTACAGGGCGACTTTATCGAGCATGAACTGATTTTGCAGCGGCTGGGTATAGTTGTCGGGGAGGTGCGTTTACCAAAAGATCTGGATGCACTCGACGGCTTGATTATGCCTGGCGGGGAAAGCACAACGTTTGCCAAGTTGGCTGCACGCTTCGGATTAGTTGAGCCGTTGCGGAGTTTTACCCGGCATGGGCATCCGGTTTGGGGCACGTGCGCCGGGCTCATTTTCCTGGCCAAAGATATAGGCCGGGATCAGCCTACACTTGGTCTTATGGACATAAAGGTAAGGCGTAATGCTTTTGGCAGGCAGGTGGATTCGTTTATATCCGATCTGAATCTGCCAATCGTCGGCAATTCGCCATTTCCAGGTGTGTTCATTCGAGCGCCGATTATTGAATCCGTGGGACCAACCGTTCAGACGCTCGGCCAACTCGATGATGGGACCATCGTAGCTGCACGCCAGGGTAACATGCTTGTGACATCCTTTCACCCGGAGCTGACCCACGACACCCGTATGCACCAATACTTTTTGGATATGACCACCAGTCAACTCCTGAACCAACGGGCGGATCTACCGCAAGAAGATGTGGAGCCTGCTGGCGAACCGAATGACACAAATTCGTTTGTTTGACATACGCGACGTCAGCCTCGTGCAACGGCTTAGTCCATTGGGAAGACCGCTGGCGTATGAACCAATTGCCGTTCACGGACTGAATCCTTTACGCGAGGCGATGCGCGCTTACGTGTCGGCTGGATACGATCGCACCGTGGCTTTGACTTGCCGCGAGCCAGACACTCATGGACTTGATGCGTTCGGTTTAATGTACATTGTGCCTGGCCGCAGTAATGGCCGTGGGGATGCTCCCTGCGCTGCTCTTCTTTTCATGGCTCCCACCCCTCAGAGTAATGAGCTGACGGATATCTGGGCAGAGCTTAGTGAAGCATTTGTGGCATTTGCTGGTGAGCATGGCGTGCAATGTATTGTGGCCGAGACGCCGGAGGAGGGAAACGAAGCTGAGGCGCTTCACCGAGTTGGATTCTCACCGCTCATGCATCAAGACATCATGAAGCTCAGCGTGTTGCCGGAGGAAATGGTGCCCGCTGACGTGATTGGGCTGCGGGCTCTGGAGGACCACGACGACTCCTATGTAAAACTGCTGAGCATGCGCGTGGTCCCCAAACTGGTGCAAAAGGCGGAAGGCAACACCGACCTCACGCGATTAACGCATCACACGGACTGTGGCTATATCTTTATACGCAATCAGGAACCCATGGCGCATATCTCGCTGCACCAGGGACGACGCGGATATGGCATGCAGCTAATGTTCCGCCCCGAAGCAGAGGATGTAGCAGAAGCTACGCTACTGTATGCGCTCTCTAATCTATGTGGTAAGAGCCGTCGGCCTGTGTATTGCATGGTACCCTCATACCAGAGCTGGCTGCTGCCAATCCTGGATAACCTCGGCTTTACGCATATTACGTCAAACGCCATCATGGTGAAACACACCACCAAACGCTTGAGGCAGCCCATCTGGTCAGTGCAGACAAGCCATGCCAATACCAAGCTGATCGTGAAAAGCGACACCAAGCTTCGCTTTCAGCGGGCGCGCATACGGCGGAACCCCTAGAAGGGACGAACCTCTGACATGAGTATGCATGAGTTACGAATTACAGATGATCTGGATGCGCTCTTCAACGTGCTCCCACCAGCGCTCGTCACGGCCCTAAAGCAGACGGGGAGGTTCAACGATCTCATCGAGATTGTGATGGACCTGGGGCGACCACCTGAATCGCGTTATGCAGCACTCGAAAACCCGGAACAGATTCTGCGTAACGAGGAGGTGTCTCGCGACGATATCGAGTATGTACTGCAGCGGATCGGCGAATTTGATGAAGACAATCGAGCGGGGATTGCCCGCACGCTGCATCGCATCTCGGCAATCAAGAACCGTCGTGACACGGTCGTGGGTCTGACTTGCCGGGTCGGACGAGCTGTATATGGCACGATTGGTATCGTCGAAGACATCATCGCCAGCGGCAAGAGCATTCTACTGCTGGGCCGGCCTGGTATCGGCAAGACTACCATGTTACGTGAAGCAGCACGTGTTTTGGCTGAGACCAAGCGCGTAGTGATCGTCGACACCTCAAATGAAATCGGCGGCGACGGTGACATTCCTCATCCTGCCGTCGGGAGGGCGCGACGGATGCAAGTGGCCACCCCTAATCGGCAGCATGAGGTGATGATCGAAGCGGTGGAGAACCATAATCCCCAGGTGATCGTGATCGACGAGATTGGACGCCTGCAGGAAGCAGAAGCAGCCCGCACTATTGCTGAACGCGGGGTACAACTTATTGGTACCGCTCATGGCCAGACACTCGAAAATCTGATGGCCAACCCCACCCTCAGCGACCTGGTGGGGGGAATCGAGAGCGTAACCCTTTCCGATGAGGAAGCTCGCAGGCGTGGCACTCAGAAGACGGTACTCGAGCGTCGTGCGCCACCGACCTTCGACGTGCTCGTGGAGATTCAGGATCGCCAGCGTCTGGTGGTTCATCCCGATGTGGCCGATGCGGTGGATCGCCTGCTGCGTGGTAAGGTGGCCGCAACCGAATTACGCACCTATGACCGCGATGGCAGCGTGCAGATTGATAAGTCACGCGTGGAACGGGTTGAGAAAGAGAAACAGCGTCAGGTTCCAGTATACGAACCTGCCCCGCATAGCGAACCACCTCGCGTGTCATACACCAACATGCACATGCCAGGGCTGACATCGCCGCTGACGCCCAAGGGCGAGTCCGTCCCCCCACCGAATGGATCCCTGGCCGAATATGATGAACGCAGGGCGGCCGGTGAACTCATGGAAGATCTGGAGCTACCGGCATCGGTGAAACATGCACAGAAGGTCATGCAGCTCTACTCATTTGGCATTCCCAAAAATCGGCTGCAGCAGGCCGTGCGCCAGTTGGGCGTGCCGGCCGAACTTGTCGATAGCCTGGACGACGCGGATGTTCTCATTACGGCCAAGGCTTACTATCGCCAGCGCCCCAAAATCATTTCCGAAGCAGAGCATCGTAACGTGCCCATCTATGTGTTGCGCTCGAACTCGGCGGCACAAATGGAAAATTGCCTGGTTGACTTGTTCAACCTGAGCAATAACGAGGTGAGCCCTTTTGACGATGCCATGCGCGAGGCTGAGGATGCCGTCAAACGTGTCAAATCAGGCGAACGCATGGTGGACTTATCGCCGCAAAGTGCCTTTATTCGTCGCCAGCAGCATGAGCTGGCACGCGCTGCGAACGTCGTGTCACATTCGTATGGCAGGGAACCGACCCGGCGGGTGAGAATCTTTCGTGATTAGGGGACGGGACCAGCAAATCGCCCGTGCATTGGAACGGATTAATTGTGTTCATCACTCTCGAAGGTCCAGAGGGAAGCGGGAAGACAACCCAGGCGCAACACCTGGCAGACTGGTTGCTGGCGCGCGGGTATAACGTTCTGGCCGTACGTGAACCAGGCGGTACTGCCCTTGGCGATGCGGTCCGGCACATCCTGCTGGACTTTTCATCCACGCAAATGGATGCACGGGCTGAGCTATTGCTCTTTTGCGCCGCGCGTGCGCAACTCGTGAACGATAAAATCCTGCCACACCTGATACGAGGCGGAATTGTCGTGTGTGATCGCTTCGCCGACAGCAGTCTGGCCTATCAGGGACATGGACGCGGCTTGGAGCTGGATATCCTGCAGCAAGTGCTGGAATTCGCCACCTACGGTCTGATACCTGACCTGACGCTATTGCTCGACGTCGAAGTCAGTACTGGTTTGCAGCGCAAAACCAGTGGGAAGGACTGGAACCGCCTGGATGCCGAAGCGCTCGATTTCCATCATCACGTGCGTAATGGCTATCTGTCGTTGGCTGGGAATGAACCGTCACGCTGGGAGATAATCAATGCGGAACTGCCTTTCGACGAGGTAGCGACACAGATTCAGCGGACTGTCACAAACGCCTTGAAGAACCCACCCACTTCAGCTCACCATCAGGCATCGATCACATGAACCCAATCAAGGCAGGTACCCATTCTATAAGCGCGGCTGCACACCTCCACGCTCGCACAACTCGCGATAGCCGCCTACGCCAAGTGCGAAGGCGGTCTCCTCCGCATAAATCTGGAAAATAGGCTGCGCGAGAGCGGACACTTCATAACACCCGGCCCCATGCTGGTATAGAGAATTCTCCTCATCCAGAATGAGTAACGGCGCGCCATCGCGCTGCTCATCCACCAGCGGGTAGAGACAGCAATAATAAGGCTTCAAAGACCAGGATGCACGGCCATTTGCTTCGCATGCTGACTGTATTGCACAGTAACGATTAGATGGGCGCAGGAAGACACACGTTCGACCTGCAGGATGCGACGGATCAGTCACGTTCGTTGTACCGATATAGGCACCCGAAGGGAAGGCGGGATCATCGTCGTGGGCTTCAGCAAACCATGTATCGGGGTCGCGACGCTCAGGCGGCATAAAGGGAGCAATCAAGGCGGCATGATCCAGAATTTCGGTCGCCTGATACATATCCACCCATACGCCATCCATGCAACAGCCTGCCTGACACGATCTGATCGTACAACGTTGGATTGACTTGCATTCCAGGAGCGATTTGTCAATCGTGAACCCGCCAATGACCAGCGGAGTGGTTTCCTCTTCCATCATGCGCATTATAGAAGGGTGCCTTATAGGCTGATGGGTGGTATATTGGGTCCGATTAGCCGGGCGCAGTGCGCGCTAGTCAATCGCGAGCCCAGTCTCTCAGGCTGGAGATCGGGCTCGCTAACCGTTCAGGATCCGAAGGGCTTTCGTCTATGGGTAGAGACCACGGGTTTTAGTGGCTTCGGCGACTCGTCCAATCCCCAATACCAATGCGGCGGTACGCAGATCGACCCCCATCTGTCGTGACGTCTCATATACGTCCCGGAAACTGCGTACCATGATGCGTTCCAGGCGATGGTTCACGTCTTCCTCTTCCCAGAATAGCTGCTGCATATCCTGCACCCACTCGAAATAGGAGACGACCACTCCGCCCGCATTGCACAAAATGTCGGGAATAACAATGATACCCTTCTCGTTGAGTACGCGGTCCGCATCAGGTGTAGTGGGGCCATTCGCTCCCTCTGCCACCATACGAGCTTGCACCGTGTGAGCATTGGAGCGATTCACCTGATCTTCCATCGCAGCGGGGACCAGTACGTCGCATGGCATGGCAATCAGATCTGCATTCGTAATCGGTTCTGCTTCGCTGAAACCAATGATGGTGCCATGCTCTTTACGGTACTGGCGCAATTTAGGCACGTCGATACCTTTAGGGTTGTAGAGTCCGCCTTCGATATCACTCAAGGCAATTACCTTGCAGCCCATCTCGTGTGCCGCAGACGCTGTGACAGAGCCAACATTCCCAAAACCCTGTACGGCCACCGTCGAACCCTCAAACCGCCAACCATATGTGCGGAATGCCTCACGTACGGTATACATCACGCCGCGTCCGGTCGCCTCGAGTCGCCCAGCCGAACCGCCAATATTCAAAGGCTTACCCGTGACCACAGCGGGTACAGAATACCCACGGTGCATCGAGTAGGTATCCATCATCCAGGCCATGATCTGAGGATTGGTGCCCATGTCGGGAGCCGGGATATCACCTTCAGGGCTTATGATCGGAGCAATCTCGGTCGTGTAGCGACGAGTGAGACCTTCCAGTTCGTGCATGGAGAGCTTCTTCGGCTCGACGATGACACCCCCCTTTGCACCACCGTACGGTATATTCACGACAGCACACTTCCAGGTCATCCACATCGCGAGAGCACGTACCTCATCGAGTGAAACGTTTGGGTTATAGCGAATGCCGCCTTTTGATGGGCCTCGCGCTGTATTGTGGTGGACACGGTAGCCGGTGTAGATTTTTATTTGTCCATCGTCCATCTTGACGGGGAAAGAGACGGTCAGTTCCCGCTTGCATGTTTTCAAGAGCGCGGCGATCCCAACATCAACATTGAGATACTGAACTGCATGGTCGAACTGTGTGATCGCCGTAATATAGGCACTTTCCTGTGCCCCTTCAGCGGTCTGGTTTTGCTGCCATCCGTTGCCATTAGGTGTCTTCACGGACACCTCAGGAGGTGCAGCTTTCAAAATCGCCATACTAAATCCTCCAGAATTATCAGACTCATGGAAACGCATCGTGGAGTTTCCACATCATTAATTGTAGCCTTTATCACGGCGATTGACATGATCCGCAGCAGGCAGACAACCGGCAATGTCTCATAGGGCCACCTCACCTGTTAACGATAAACCGCCTGCTCGAGAGCCGGATGAGCCCAGCGTTAGAACTGCATGGGGCAATGACCTGCTCAACACCGCATGTAATATATGGTGGCACTGCAAAAGTCTACGGTGCGTTTATAGCAAAACCACACTGATTCTGGAACGGAACTTCCCATAATCCCTGACGCTGGATGTTGTAAACTAAGCCAACCCGACACTGCTATCGAAGGAGATACCATGCGTGAGATCACGGTTGCCGTCGTTCAAATGGACACGAAACTCGGTGAGCCAGAAGTCAACCTAGCCAAGATGTCCGAGTTCGTGCGGAAGATCACCAGTGAGCAAAAGGTGGATTTTATAGTCTTCCCGGAGCTAGCTACTACTGGTTATGAGTGTGGTGCGCGGTTCGCACAACTTACTCAACGCGTACCTGGACCGTCGGTCAACGTCATGGCGCAAAGAGCTAACGAGACAGGCACCCACATTGCCTTTGGCATAGCCAGCAAGGAGCGTGTGGAAAGTATTCTATTCAACTCCGCCGTACTGGTGGGTCCTGAAGGCGATGTGGTGGGTCACTACCGAAAACTTCACCTGCGCGGAGAGGAGCAAATGCTCTTCCGGCCTGGTTTTCGCCTGGAGCCTCTGGAAACGCCCATGGGTTTATTGGGTTTGCAGGTGGGCTGGGACATCGCCTATCCTGAGGGAGCACGCAGCTTATGCCTGGACGGCGCTGAGATCATTCTGGTTGCGGCTGCCTGGGATGCACAACGGGCAGCCGAGTGGCGCACATTTATCTCTGCGCGCGCGGCTGAAAATGCCTGTTTCGTTTGTGCAGCCAACCGCATTGGCGAAGAGCCCGCTACCACCTTTTGCGGAGAAAGCATGATCGTCAATCCACGTGGTGAAGTGATCGTCGACCTGGACGAAACGACCGAAGGCTATATTGTGGCCAAGATTGATGTTGATGAGAATAGACGCCTGCGGGAGGAAACTCAGTTTTTCCAGACTCGCCAGCCACTCAGCTATAAGAGCATAGTCCGTAAGTACTGACTCACTGTCCTATAAAGCGTAGCACGTCGAGCATTTTCGTCATCAAGGCACGGTCGCTGGCAGCCACGAGGCCATTGCGCGTAATCCCTCGCTCATCTTCGAACTCGATGCGCATCGCCGGGAGAGCACCATAAGAGGTAGCAACTATAGTCATGTGAACCATGCGCAGACGCCGGATGACTACCGCCCATGAATCGGGCTGGGATGCGGGTGTCAGGCGGGCTTCCGCGGGTATGGCTCGGAATGAAACTGGAACCTGTCGCAGCACAACATCTGCATAGCCCGCCCCCAGGCTGCCAAACCATAACACAAAGGAGGTAGATGGTTTCCACCCAGCCTTATTAGTCAGGCCCAGTGGAGTGGCAACGGCATAATCTACTCGGCGTATCATCCCGTTTATGCCAACTCCGAAAACAACACTGCCCAGTACTGCGACACATAACCAAGCCAGGGCATCATAGATTACCAAGTTTGGAGGGTCTTCGACCTTAAGGTAATAGTCCGGATATTGGTCCTCGCCCACTAATAGTTTACCGACTAATGTAATGGGATTGGTTGTCCCTGCCTGAGTTGGCAGACCCTCGTCCAGTACTTCCAGCGAATCGTTTGATCCGTTGATGCTCATGGGAATGAATCGAATACTTTGCCAGAAAAATCCTAATAGAGGCACTTTGATGTCGTATGCCCCTTTGGTGAGAAGGTTGCCAGTGGCTTTTACATAGCGATTCACCAGTGTAGCTTTTAAAAAAGGAGGCGTAAGAGGATATACTCTAAAGTCGTTTGTGCGTACGGTACGCAGCCAGACCAGCGCACCAAATGCCAGGGCGCAAAGTAAAAACATACAGGCCTTGATCTGGCGGTTATGTCCTGCTTTATAACATATCCGCGCCAGCCAATCCAGGCTTTGGATGATAATGACCCTCATTCCCCACCTAAAGGACCACCATCTCCCGTTACCGGTATCGGGCACTTATTTTCTGGTAGTCGCCTGTCATCCGACCGCCCCCGGTCGTTAACTTATACCATATTCTGGAACTACACGAGAGATTTTCAACCTTAGCCAGCCTGCCTCAAGTGGGTGCCTGCAAGCCATATTTCTCGAACTGAGCCTCATCGTACGGCGCACGACGTCCCGGGCAGTCTTCGCGTGGGCAGAGCACACAATTCACAAAGGAGCCTTCGGTGCTGAACTGCAAACCAGTTACCGACTTATTCGGTGTCATCAGGAAATCACTGGAAAGCCGGATGCCAATGGGATTTTGTTCATCGCCAAACAGGTGGAAAAAAGGCTTTTGTTCACTAATTGGCCAGTCAGCTAAGGAGCCAGGATTCATGGTGCCGGTCGGCCCGAGCAGGTAATGAGTTTGCAGATGTGCGTGCATCGCGCTCGTTGCCGTAGCAAGAGCCATTGCTTTGATGGTGTCCGCCCAGAATATAGCCAGAATGTCATCAAAACCATCCGACCAGTCTTGCAGTTCAGTCCCGCAAGTAGCCATGTACGGGAATACACGATGAGCCTGATCCAGATTCATGCGCAGGATTCGACTATGAAAAAGAATGCCATCGACGGTTATACAACGCTCGTCCACATGCTCGACGAAGGAGAGCTGATAAGTCGCCTTGGGGCGTGCGATCTTTTCGGCTTCATGCGCCATGTTCAGTAATTCTGGTATGTCGTCTTGATCGGGACGCATATGTACATGCCCCATCAAGGCTTCAACATCGACCTGAAAAGGAATGTCAGTTAATGTGACAAGGTTCATCAGCTAGTCAGCTCCTTAACTCCTCGACCGTTGCTTCGGTGATTTGACCGAGATGCTTACCATCGTATACAACATCCGCTGCCATGGCGATGCGTGGATATGGGAAATGGTAACCATCCGGGATGGAAACCCGGAAATTCACGTAACCTTGTTTGCGCGGATGAATCTCCAGCACGTCAAAGTCCGGCTCTACAAGCCAGCCATCTGGTGTCACCAGACTCACTTTGGCGTTAATTGGCCGATTTGGGTAGTAGTTGTACAGCCGAACCTGCAGAGCCAAAGTATCGCCAGCTTTGGCAAGCGATTGGTATGGATAGATCGACGCCCAACTCGGTTCCAGACCATAATCCGCCTCGCCAGGCAGCAGGACCTCGAAGTAACGCGTAAGTTGCTCCGCATTGTGCGCGAAAGACTCGTAGAGTTGTGGGGTGATTTCACGCCTCATATCGTGTCCGGTACATAGGATGTCCGGTTTGTATTGCAGGTACAGGCGTGCCGTCTGCACATGGCTGGTCTTGTGCACGTGATTACGGTAGATCAGACTTGGTACGGGATTATTGTTCACGACGGCCGGGTTAGTCGGAGATGAAGGAAAGATGTTATCACCAGAGAAGGCGATCGAATGCCCGTCAACGTGACCGAACATTCCCATGTGATAATCAGCGTGCCCCGGCGTGTGGTGAATCGTGAACTCGAAACCTTCCCAAAGCAGGCGCTCACCCTCATGAAATGTTCGATGGACCTTAACCGGGGTGGGCAGGACGCATCCGATCAATTCACCTCGGTTGTTCTCCAGGATATCGCGCATATTCTCGTAAGCCCAGCACTCAACGCCCATATGTTTTTGTAGAAATGGGATGCCGTTAATGTGGTCGTCATGATAGTGGCTTGGTAAAACGGCTTCAATCTTCCTGATGCCATATTGATCGCGTAATCGACTCAGTGAATGTTCAATGAAGCGCACTGTATCCCAATCTTCAAAATAGCGATTAGCCGGCGCGAAAAGCTGAAAGTTGGGCGAACCGAAATCAACCATCAATGCTTTACCCGAGTCGGATATTATTATGTAGAAGAAGGCACATCCATAGGTTGCGGCCAGCACATGCGGTGTAACAGGCGTAAAGTCGATCTCGTTTACCGGTGCGTTCCCGCCCGACATGAGCCGGAAGAAACCTGTCAAGTTTGCTTGCGTTTGACGCATGGCTGCATCAGCATTGTCCATCAGTTGGCCATGTGAAGGGCAGAGCAACTGCGGTTTTCTATCGGCCAGATTGTGGAGGGACAGAATGGCAAACTCAACACCATCTACTGCACCGTAACCGTACTGCATATCGTACATGGTGAGCACTTTACCGTTACCATAGACTAGATCACCGGTAAAGGCAACGCGCTGGTTATCGATCGTTAGCAACAGGGTCTGCGAACCATAAGTGTGCCCAGGTGTGGGTAGTATATCGATGGTAACCGATCCTGCTGACCAGGTACCAAAATCCTCAAGCGAACCAGCAACTGGAACGTCATGAGTCAGCGAGTAGTACGTGTTGCGTACGTTGTACATGTCGAACAACTGCTTTCCTGCCCAGAAAAGCTCGGCATGTTCAAACAGATGGCGCTCATGCTCAGGAACGTAGATGGGTATGCCCGCATCCGTAGCGCGTAAGTCTCCCTGGCACTGATCTCGATGGTGGTGAGTATGCACGATTGCAATCACCCGCTGCACATCTATGTCACTCAGATGGTCCAGTATTTCCCCGCTGCCAAAATCAATCAAAACCGCTTCTCCGTTTTCGATAATGGCGTAAACGTTACATGTATCTTCGAACCTGTATAAGTGATCGGATATTCTAAACCAGCGAGCCTGCGAACTCATGATGTGCCTCCCAGCCGTACGGGCCTTCATTGTCATCCAATTACTGCTTTGCGTTCAGGCCGTACACCGTCGATATCTCGATTACGATAACCCAGGTCGCCTTCGTCAGGCACTGAGCCACACCTACACCCAACCAATAATGATCTGTATTACAGATGCAGTATCATTTAACCTGTATAGACGAAACACGATTCACGTAAGGAAAAGCGACCAACACCATGAACTTGTTCAACCGTATCATCACAATCATTTCGCTCCTTGTAACGACGGTTCTCGTTCTCGGTATCCTCCTAATCCCTTCTGACCTGTTAACCTCCTGGCTCGGTTACCTGTTCAGTCTGGTTAACACGATGCAGCCTGCTTTGCGAGCTTTGATCAGTCTGATATTTATACTCATTGTGCTACTCATCCTGTGGCTGGAGCTCCGCCGGCCCGGTGCACGCACCGTGGAAGTAGCACGCTCGACGGGAGGCCGTATTCACATTACCACCAGCCATGTCGAAGAGCGCATCGCTGAACAGGTGGATGCCATGAGCGGCATCATTCAGGTTAAGGTGCGCGTGAGCGGACGGGATAACGGAGTCGTTGCCCGCATCGATGTGTTGGCTGCACCAAACCTGGACCTGGTAACCAAAGGTGAAGACATCGCCGCTAAAACCCGCGAAGTGGTGCAGGACCAACTTGGGCTCAAAATGGCTAGCAAACCACAGATCGTTATCAAGACCAGCAAGCTCAAGCAAGTCGAAACAGCACCTGCGCCCCCCACTGCGAACAACGGGAGCACCAACACGACGAAAGGATGAGCTTGAGCGAGGCACATACCCCAGCACCCACGCTGGTAACCCAGATCGAAAGCATCCTCTATGCAGCCGGGGAACCCGCTACCATTAGCGCCCTCGCCCTGGCGCTCGAGACGAGCACACAGGATATCGAGCTGGCTCTGGAGGAACTCAGCCGACAGTGCGAGACACGTGGCGTGCGGGTGCAGCGGCATGGAAACGAAGTGCAGCTTGTTACAGCACCTGCTGCAGCGATGCAAGTCCAACGATTCCTTGGACTGGAGGCGACCAACCGGCTATCCGCCGCTGCGTTAGAAACGCTGGCAATCATTGCTTATAAGCAGCCTGTCACCAAGCCGCAGATCGAAATGATCCGGGGTGTTAATTGTGATGGCGTAATGAAGACGCTCGAGATGCACAACCTGATAAAGGAATTAGGTCGGACTGAGACGGTCGGGCATCCTATGCGGTACGGTATTACCTTTGAGTTCCTGCAGTACTTTGGCTTGCGTGACGTGCACGAGCTTCCACCCGTGGACAGATTGGACGTGCTGCCCAGCGGTGAAGGCGCCATAGAGGTGAGTGCCACTCATGACATCCACCAAGAAAGTACATCCATAAGACAACCTGCAGCCGTAACGGCGAATAGCACATTAGCCGGCGCGAACCTGGACAAGCCATCAGAACAAGCATCTACGCCAGTGCCACAAGTTGCCACGCCCCCCCCATCAGGCGATCATCACCTCGATTCGACCGAGCCACAATGAAGCCCCAACGCTTCCTGGCCGCGGCTGGAATCGGCTCGCGCAGGATGTGCGAGCGACTTATCCTGGAACAGCGCGTCACGGTAAATGGACAAACCATGACGTTCAATATGGATGTGCAATCCGATGCAGATGTGCGCGTAGATGGCAAACCCGTGCATGCCTCCGACGAGTCCATATACCTCGCGCTGCACAAACCAGCCGGATACATCTCCGATCGCGGCATCCCGCATGAGAAAAGCGCACTCGATCTGGTTTCCGTGCCACAGCGCCTGTTTGCCGTCGGACGACTGGATAAAGATGCCACCGGATTACTGCTATTAACCAATGATGGCGAAATGGCTTTCCATGTAACGCATCCGCGATACGAACATGAAAAAGAGTATCGGGTGCTGGTCAGTGGCCGACCCAGTGAGGACACACTGGACCAGTGGCGCGCTGGCATCATCTTGCATGGGGAAAAGACGGCTCCGGCCAAGGTGTGGCTGGAAAGCAACGCACGAACGACCACTCAGGAGACCTGGGTACGCGTCATCCTCCATGAAGGACGAAAACGGCAGGTGAAACGCGTGGCCAGGCAGCTTGGCCATCCGGTTAAGCAACTGATCCGCGTTCGCATTGGCGCCATCCAGTTAGGAGACCTGAAGCCCGGTGAGTGGCGGCGCTTGTCGGCTGGCGAAGTCGATGGATTAAAAGCCACGCCTCCGACTCAGCAGCCTGCGATGTACTTTAGCGATGAGACACCTGCACAATGAAAATCGCAATCGACGGTCCGGCTGCATCGGGTAAGAGCACATTAGGAGCGGCTCTGGCGGAAAAGCTAGGCTACCTCTATTTCGACACAGGTGTCATGTATCGCGCTGTGACTTTGGCCGTACTGGAAAACAACATAGACATCACAGACCCACAAGCTGTCTTACGAGTGGTCCAGACAGTGCATATCGAGGTGACGCCACCGGATCATGTAAACGATGGTCGCCAATACACCGTCTGGCTTGATGGCATCGATGTTACCTGGCGGGTGCGCCAAACTGATATCGACGCCCAGGTATCCATTCCCTCGACCTACGCCGAAGTACGAGCGGAGTTGGTGCGCCAGCAGCGCCGTATTGGTGAACGCGGCAATGTGGTTATGGTGGGCCGCGATATTGGCACCACTGTCTTTCCCGATGCCGACCTGAAAATTTACCTGGACGCGACGGTGGAGGAACGCGCTCGTCGACGCACTCAGGAAATGCTGGCGCGTGGTCAGG
This sequence comes from Chloroflexota bacterium, assembly GCA_021788625.1. Lineage (GTDB taxonomy): Bacteria > Chloroflexota > Anaerolineae > J036 > Brachytrichaceae > CAIXPS01. Next base: position 68,149 of record JAJYKL010000001.1, on the reverse strand, counting down.
TAGCTGACTCGATGCAGGTGCTGAATAACATGCGGGAGCGTGACAGACTGGACAGCTCCCGCGTAGCCTCACCTCTGCGCCCAGCCCAGGATGCGCTCATTATTGATAACACGCAATCCAGTGTGGAAGAGGTTCTGAATGCGCTGCTCACCCTCATCGCTCATATTCAGAGTTCTGGGGCGAATTGCTGACCATCTAGACTCCTTGAGGCAACCAGAGGATGGGATGGCTCCACGTACAATGATGGCAGAAGTCCAGTCCGACATGTGAACCACAGGAGGGCGAATCGTGCAAATCCGGAAGGCTGTCATCACCGCGGCCAGTCAGGCGCAACGTCATCTACCTCTGCAGACTCTGGTCGATCGAGACGGAAAACAGAAGGTAGCCCTGTGCGTCATCATCGAGGAAGCGTTAAGCGCCGGTGTAGGCGAGATCGCCATTATTACCTGCCCTGGTGACGAAGCAGCTTACATGGCTGCTGTAAAAGGTTACTCAGCCCGTCTGCAGTGCATCACACAACCGGCTCCACTTGGTTATGGCTTTGGTCTGTACTGTGCACGCAACTTCGTTGCCGGGGATCCGTTCCTGCATCTGGTGAGTGACCATCTGTATACCAGCAGCCTGCACCGTGATGGGCACCTGGTAACCTGCGCGCAACAGCTCATCGAAGTCGCCCAGACGGAGGATTGTTCAGTTTCCGCAGTGCAGGCCACGCGCGAAAACAAACTACCCTATTACGGCGTTATCGGCGGACGGCGTGTGCCGGGACAGTCGAATCTTTATTCCGTTGAAAATGTCATCGAAAAACCCACTCCAACGGAAGCGGAGCAAAACCTCGTCGTGCCAGGACTGCGCGCGGGGTACTATCTCAGCTTCTTTGGCATGCACGTCCTGATGCCGTCGGTGATGACGATATTGGAACAGTATGTGACTCGCGCCGGCACTCGCGGCGGTATTCAGCTTTCCCCCGCACTGGCTCAACTTGCCACGGCAGAGCGTTACCTGGCCTTTGAAGTGCATGGACGACGCTACGATATTGGCGTGCATTATGGACTTCTGAACGCTCAACTGGCTCTGGCATTAAGTGGGCACGATCGCGATGAGGTGCTGGCACAGTTGGTGGAGTTGCTGAGCACGAGCGAGTGAGTAATCAGTAGAGCGGATGCGGCAGTCACCAGATGAGTTGCCACTAGAGATGACCATGAGCCAATTGATCGATATCATCACCTCACCCGATCCATCGTTACGCAATCGTTCACTCGATGCATGGTGCCGCACAGCCAGTGTGAGCGAGTTGCTGGCAGAATGTGCAGCCCTGGAGACATTCCGGCGGCAGCGTGACAACCTGTACGAACGTGTGCGCGCTTTGTTTTTCCTGTATGCCATTCATCGCTTCCACCTCCCCGAGAAACCCGGGATGCCTGCGCGCGGTCTGGTACCGTTCGAAGGCTATACGCACCTGTTGAACCGCCGGTTTGAGGAGGCCATCGATGTGTTCCTTGCTGCACAGGCAGCGGATGGCCCCACGGATGCGATCTCCAGTGCTCTGGCTGCCGCGTATCACAGCCTGGGCTTCCAGACGCTGGCTAACCAGGTAAGGCGCAGTGTGCGCTCAGTACACGGCAACCAGTGGATGTTCCGGATGGGCCATCCCGCTGACCACCCGTTACGAGTCCGGCCGGAACTGCTCCACCCCCATGGTGAGCTAACCGACCTAACCCTACAGTCAGACACGACTCACGGAGATTATCTAGCATTCCCCATCCTGCGCGAACGCACCCCTGTGCGTATGGATCTCTCACACAGCGGCTGGAGTGACATTTTCTTCCTGGGAATGGACTTCCCTGAAGGTGCGCGTGTGCTTAACGTTTCGATCGATCTGGCGGTAGTAGGTCGCGACACGTCGCCAAAACCACCAGTCGAAGCCTACTTGCGTGTGATCGACGAACCGGTTCTTAAGCTGGCCAGTGTGGATCTGGGTGCCAGCGCAGTCATTTCCGATCTGGCTGAGGTGTTCGATTTTGCCAAAGACTACCTGGGTTTACTGAAGGCGGCTGTGATTGCTGCGGGCATCGTACCACCTGGGATCGAAGGATCGGGACAGAGCCTGGCTCATCTATTGGAAATGGTAGTCGGACCAGGACTGGGCCTTGAGATTGTCAGTTCGGTGAACAATATTCCAAAAGGTTCACGTCTGGCGGTCAGTACCAGTCTGCTTGGTTCTCTGATCAGCGTTTGCATGCGGGCTACCGGGCAGGCTAAATCCCTTACCGGCCCCCTGCAGGAGCACGAGCGCCGGCTGGTCGCGGCGCGCGCCATTTTGGGGGAGTGGCTTGGTGGTTCGGGAGGCGGCTGGCAGGATTCAGGTGGTTTGTGGCCTGGCATGAAGCTCATCCAGGGCGAATTGGCAATCGAAGGCGACCCGGAATATGGAATCAGCCGCGGGCGACTATTGCCATCACATCGCATTCTCACCGACACCGATGCCCCGCCTGAGGTACGCCGCAAACTACAGGACAGCCTGGTGCTGGTACACGGAGGCATGGCACAAAATGTCGGTCCCATCCTGGAGATGGTGACGGAGAAATACCTGCTGCGCTCTGAAGCCGAATGGCAAGGGCGGCAACAGGCCATACATATTCTGGACGAAATCGTGGCTGCGCTACGCATGCCTGCCAGTGACCACGACAATCCAGTACGTGCCATCGGTGCCGCCACGACTCGCAACTTCGCCGGACCGATACAGACCATCATTCCCTGGACGACCAACCTCTATACCGAGACGCTGATTGACCAGGCGCACACCACCTTTCGTGACAAGTTCTGGGGCTTTTGGATGCTGGGCGGTATGTCGGGTGGTGGAATGGGCTTCATGTTTGCACCTGAAGTGAAACACGACGCGCAGGCTGGCCTGCTCGATATCATGTCCAGCAGCAAGCGGGAGCTGGAGCATGCGCTGCCTTTCGCGATGGAACCGGTGGTATACGATTTCGCCATCAACCAAAACGGTACCTATGCAGATCTGTTGGCAGGCGATGAAGCGTTGCTGCCCGCAGGATATTATGCGATGAATGTGCCGCAACTCCTGCGTAGAGATCAACGCCAGCTCAGTCGCGTGCAGCGCGACGAATTGGACCGCTTCGCAACAGCCTGTCGCACCAGACCCGAACTGAATGGTATGGTGCAGATTCTGTTCGATCGGTTGTTGCCACGCACCCACGCTGTCGGCGACGGTGATCGTATTCTGTTCGACCTGCTGGATGAGTCGGGTTTCGATCACACCCAACATGAGCATATCCGCGACGAGTTACGCACAGGTCGAATCGGGTTGGCCCAGAACCGCCTGCCCACCAACGCCTCCATCCAGGACGTATCGCCCGATGATGTTACGGATGTCACATTTACTTCTCACCCCGAATGGCGGGATGCTGGAATGCAGGCACTTGCCAATGGAGAAGTAGCGGTGGTCTCTCTGGCAGCCGGGTCCGGTAGCCGCTGGACGCAGGGAGCCGGTGTGGTAAAAGCGCTCCATACTTTCAGCAAACTGGGTGGCAGGCATCGCAGTTTCATCGAAGTGCACCTGGCCAAGAGTCGTCGAGTGGGGACTCTATACGGTACCCCCATCCCCCACCTCATCACCACCAGTTACCTCACTCATAGGCCGATCGAGGACACGCTGAAGGCAAAGGAGAACTACGGCTACCAGGGCCCACTGTATCTGTCACCAGGACGCGCCATTGGTTTACGCATGGTGCCGACGGTGCGTGACTTGCGGTTTGCCTGGGAGGAAATGCCGCAACAGATACTGGACGAGCAGGCACAAAAAGTTCGCGAGAGCCTGCACCACGCGCTTATTGACTGGGCACGCAAGACAGGCGAAGCCAGCGACTATTCCGATAATGTGCCACTGCAATGCCTCCATCCGGTTGGCCATTGGTACGAGATCCCCAATCTATTCCGCAATGGCGTGCTTCAGGAATTGCTGCAGGTACGCCCCCAGGTCAAGACGCTCCTGCTACACAACATCGATACCCTGGGTGCAACCGTGGATGATGCTCTGCTCGGGCAACACCTCCTTAGCGGTGCAGCACTGACTTATGAAGTGATCACCCGTCGCATTGAGGACCGGGGAGGTGGTCTGGCGCGCGTGGACGGTCGTCTACGGTTGGTGGAAGGGCTAGCCATGCCGCATGAGGAAGATGAGTTCAGGCTCTCGTACTACAACTCGATGACCACATGGATCGATGTGGACAAACTGCTGGCGGCATTCGGACTTAAGCGCGGTGATCTGAGCGATCAGGATAAGGTGCTTGCCAGCATCCGCACACTCGCGGCCCGCATGCCCACCTACATCACCCTAAAGGATGTTAAAAAACGTTGGGGACAGGGTCAGGAGGATGTCTATCCTGTCGTGCAGTATGAGAAGTTGTGGGGTGACATGACGTCACTCCCAGAAGTGAACTCACGGTTTGTGGTGGTGCCTCGCATGCGCGGGCAGCAGCTCAAGGATCAGGCCCAACTGGACGGCTGGCTACGCGACGGCTCAGCCGCCTATGTAGAAAGCCTCTGCCAATGGGCCTGACCCATTTCCATTTACCGTATCCTGGCGGAGCACTACTTACGAAATAGCTCTGGATTCAGACAGTTGGGCGGCTGCCTGCCCTCCAATCCGGCCAGGAGGTTATCGGCGGCCAACTCGGCCATACTGTTTCGCGTCTCAAAGCTGGCGCTGGCAATATGTGGCACGATCAGCGCATTATCGAGACTATAGAGTGGATGGTCGTGTGGCAATGGCTCCGGGTCCGTGACATCGAGGGCTGCGGCAAAAATCTGCCTGGCTTTTAAGGCCTCGTAGATTGCCATGGTGTCCACGACTGGTCCACGCGAAGTGTTCACCAGCACTGCCGTTGGCTTCATTAATGACAGAGCCTGCTTATCAATGTAGTGATACGTATCCGGGGATAGGGGAACATGTAAAGACAGGAAGTCCGACTGGCGAAGCAGCTCATCTTTGGAAACATACCGTGCTCCCAGTTCCTTCTCGGCCCGCTCGCTGCGTACCGCGTCGTTGTAGATGATCTGCATACTAAAGCCCTTACCTCGTTGGGCGACAGCAAACCCAATGCGTCCGATGCCTGCTATGCCCAGGGTTGCCCCAAATAAGTCCTGACCCATCAAGAGCATGGGACCCCAGGTCTTCCACTTGCCCGCCCTGGCATAATCGCGACCTTCACCCACACGTCGTGCTGCAGCCGTTAGCAGGGTAAAGGCAAAATCGGCGGTGGTCTCGGTCAGGACTCCTGGCGTGTTGGTCACTGGGATACCGCGCCGTGTGGCCGCCTGTACGTCGATGTTGTCGAATCCGACTGCATAGTTCGCCACAACCTTGAGACCAGGCGCTGCATCGAAGAGCTCATCGTCCACTCTGTCGGTAAGGAGCGTCACCAGGCCAGCGCACTCGTGTGCCATCTTCAAAAATGTCGCACGCGGAGGTGGCAATTCGTCCTGCCACACGGTTGCATCGGTTGCAGACAGGATCTTATGCAGACCCCGATCAGGAATGACACGCGTCACAAAAACCTTTCGCTTGGGCATTTTCACTCCCCATGGTCCGTACGAAACCGCTTATGAAAGTGGCTATCGCACTTCACTAACATAGGAACGATCGTTTAATTGAGTCACGGCATGGCTGGCTGAGTTGATCCAACTTTTAAGCTCACCCAACCCCGCGTGAATCTCATCGACATTGATACCCGAATAAGCCAGGCGGATGTAGTGATCAGTTTCGCCGGGCTGTGGCCGGCCAAAGTGTTTCCGCGTGCAGAACGACACATTGGCATAGTGCAGTGCGGCATCCGCGAAGTCAGCCACATCGGTATATCCCAGCTTCTGCATCACACGCGTGACGTTAGGATATAAGTAGAACGTAGTCTCCGGTTTATGCAACGTGATGCCGTCAATCTCCTGCAGTGCCTGTACGGCCACATCTCGCCGTTCGAGCAGCGTCCGCACAATATGCTCAGCGCCAGCTTGATCTCCCTGCAGTGCTTCCACACCTGCCCATTGCACGAAGTGAGCCGTGCATGACTCATCATTGGTATTTAACCTGGTGATGGCCTGTGCCACCTCTCGCGGGCCGATGGCTGCTCCCAGGCGCCATCCTGTCATGGCATACTTTTTGGAAAAGGTGTACAGGATGACTGTGTGTTCCTGCATGCCCGGCAGGCTGGCAATACTGGCACTGCCACCGGAATAACGAATATCGAAGTAGGCTTCGTCGGAAAGTACTATCAGATTGTTACGCAGCGCCATTTCAGCCAGGTGTTGCATTTCCGCCTGTGCTGATTCGGCACCCAGAGGGTTCTGCTGGTTGTTATAGATGAAGATGCGCGTGCGCGGCGTGATAAGGTGAGCCAGGTAATCAAGGTCAATCTCGAATCCCGACGCTGTCTGTACATATCGATAGGGTTTTGCCACCCCACCCTGGTACTCAATCTGCGACTCGTAAATGGGATAGCCAGGATTGGGGTACAGGACTTCATCGCCTGGATTCATCATGGCCTGGATAAACTTGGTTACCACGGGTTTACCACCCGGCTGTACCACCACGTTCTCCGCGGTATAGCTCAAACCGCGCTGCCTGCCCACCACGGCTGCCAGAGCCTGGCGCAATGGCAGGATGCCAGCGGAAGGCGCATAGCCTGTTTTTCCATCCGCGATGGCACGCTGTTGCGCCTGGACGATGTTGGATGGTGTTGGGATGTTAATATCGCCCAGATGGAAGGGGTAAACATGATGCCCCTGTGCTGCCCAGGTTGCCGCTGCTTCAGACACCGCGAAGGCTGTTTCGGTTCCCAGGTTTTTGAGTCGTTCCGCTAAAATCATAATGTCTGCTCTACTCTCTTTACAAGCGATGAAGGAAAGCTGTGCGAACATAGCCCAGACAAGACCTGCCGGACTTTACAGTGTGGGTCTGATGCGGTGATACTGCGACGGCACTGAGATTACCGCGCCATAGCCTGGTTGCTCGTTTGCACTAAGGTTCAACCGCGTGCCTATGGTATCACGTTCTGCCGCCCAAACGGGTGCACGGAACGAGGAGGAGCATAAACATGGTGAAAGTCGATCATGGCGAGTACAACGGACTGGCGGTGGATTGGGTGAGCAATAATCAGGTGAAACTGGCTGTCACCACCCACCGCGGACCGCGTGGGATCTTTTTTGGCTGGCAGAACGGGCGAAATGTGTTCGCTGAGTTACCTGGTGTCGCCATCCCTTCCGCAAACGGCCCCTATGAATTATTGGGTGGACATCGCCTCTGGCATGCGCCCGAGTGGAGCACGCGAACCTACTGGCCTGAGACCCAGACAATCAGCGTGGCTGCTCGGAGCGATGGCGTGAGTGTGACGCTGCCCACTGACGGGGCTGGTATCGAGAAGTCGATGCAATTCGTAATGGACGCGGATAAACCTGTCGTGACTGTGACACACCGCCTGCGTAATACTGGGCTGTGGCCAGTGGAGCTCGCCCCCTGGGCGATCACGCAGTGCAGGCTGGGAGGTATCGTGTTACTGCCCCAACCTGTGCAGCCAGCTGACACCGAAAGTCTATTGCCAAACAAACGTTATAGCTTCTGGCCCTACACCAATTTCAACGATGGACGTATCGTGCTGGGTAACGAGATCACGCTACTTTATGCAAAAGCCGCACCCCCTACCAAGCTCGGTTATCTCAACCACGCAGGATGGGCTGGCTATTGGCTGGATGGCTCGCTCTTTACCAAGCGATTCGACCCGCAATTGCACTCCCATCATCCTGACTTCGGCTGCAACACGGAGTGTTATTGCAATGATCGCTTTGTCGAAATCGAAACGCTGGGCCCCCTGGCTGCACTTTCACCTGGAGCAACTGCAGTTCATGTGGAGACTTGGCAATTACATGCCAACATCCCTCAACCCGAAAGTGAAGCATCAGCAATCGCGATTGCAAGGAGCCTATAAAGCGAGCCGATCATCCGCCCTATGTATTAGCCGCCATGTGATGGTGCACCTGAAGGCTGCGCACTTTTAGCTCCTTATCGCGCATAGCCCGGATGCCGTTCACGGCTGCTGCCGCCGCACTGAGCGTGGTCAATAATGGCACACGGTTCATCGTTGCGGCGGCGCGGATGGCCTGTCCATCGGTATAGGCCTGGCGGCCCAACGGTGTACTGATTACCAGCGCAACCTTATCTTGAGTGATCAGGTCAACGACGTGTGGGGATCCCTCACTTACCTTGTTGACCCGCTGAGTCGGGATGCCCAGGCGATTAAGCCAGTCGGCTGTGCCATGAGTTGCCATGATCCGGAAACCCAGCCGATACAGATCACGTGCTATTTTGGTCACAGCTCCCTTGTCGAAGTCGTTCACCGTGATGAGCACATCCCCGGTGGTGGGCAGGGTGCCACCGGAAGCCATCTCCGCTTTGGCGAATGCGTGCCCAAAATTCGAGGCATGCCCCATGACCTCACCGGTACTGCGCATTTCAGGCCCCAGGCGCACGAAGGCACCTGGGAATTTATTAAAGGGCAATACCACTTCTTTTACGAAGAAGCCATCCAGTTTGGGTTCCCGCATAAAGCCGATCTCCTGCAGGGTCTGCCCGGCTGCAATACGCGCAGCGATCTTTGCCAACGGTACCCCGGTCGATTTGCTGACGAACGGCGTGGTGCGGCTGGCACGCGGATTAACCTCCAGGACATAGACGATATCGTCTTTGATGGCTAACTGGATGTTCATCAGCCCGCGCACGTCGAGACGCAAGCCGATGCGTTCCACATAGTCCCGGATTGTGTTCAGGTGATATTCGCTGATTTTGAACGGAGGGAGCACGCAGGCACTGTCGCCACTGTGAACACCTGCTTCTTCGATGTGCTGCATAATGCCGCCGATCACCAGGCGCTCGCCATCGGCTACAGCATCGACGTCAATCTCGTACGCGTCTTCCAGGTAGCGATCAATAAGCACCGGCGCATCAGGAGAGACCCGGGTGGCTTCGCCGATGTACGTAGCCAGGTCTTCGTCGTCATACACTATACCCATCGCCCGCCCGCCGAGAACGTACGACGGCCGTACCAAAACGGGGTAGCCAATTCGCTTGGCCACGACTCGCGCCTCGTCCAGCGACATGGCTGTGCCATTTTCAGGTTGTGGGATTTCCAACTCGTCCAGCACGGCAGAGAATAACTTGCGGTCTTCAGCTAAAGCGATGGCATCGGGCGATGTCCCCCAGATGGGCACGCCAGCGGCCTGCAAAGCACGCGCCAGGTTTAGTGGCGTCTGCCCGCCAAATTGTACGAGCACGGGTACAGCGCCGGCTCCATCACGGCCACGGCACTCGTTTTCCCACACATTCAGAACGTGCTCGAGCGTAAGTGGCTCGAAATAAAGCCGGTCCGCCGTGTCGTAGTCAGTGCTCACTGTTTCGGGGTTGCAGTTCACCATGATCGTTTCGAACCCCAGTGCCTTGAGCGCGAAGCACGCGTGCACGCAACAATAATCAAACTCAATGCCCTGGCCGATTCGATTGGGTCCACTACCAAGAATCATGACCTTTGGACGTGGGGTCGGTTCCGATTCGTCAAAGCCGTCGTAATTGCTATACAGGTAAGGCGTGTTCGACTCAAACTCGGCGGCGCATGTGTCCACGCGGTAGAAGGATGGCACGATGCCTAATGACTTGCGGCGAGCCCGCACGCGCGCGGGCGTAACGGGCGAAGTGCCCGGTTTACCCGCTCCGACCAGGCGGGCGATGTAGGCGTCACCAAAACCTTCGGACTTCGCGAATCGCAATAACTCAGCCGGTAACGCCTCAAGCGTGTACTGACTTAACTCGCGCTCTGTTGCCAGCAGGCCCAGCACCTGATGAATAAACCATTCATCGTACCCACTGGCCTGGCTTATTTCTTCGGGTGTGCATCCCTCACGCAGTGCCTGGATTACGTTGAACAACCGCTGCGCCGTCGGGGTGTGGTAATCGAGCCCGTCCGGTGTGGTGTAGCGTAGTCTATCCGTCTGCTCAGTCGCTGTTTCACCCGGTGACTTTCGAGTTTTCTCGACGGGTGCTTCCAGACCCAGGCGACCTATTTCCAATCCTTGAATCGCCTTGTTCAATGCCTCCTTAAAAGTGCGCCCGATCGACATGACTTCGCCGACAGACTTCATTTGCGGACCCAGGGTGGTATCCGCGCCGGGGAATTTCTCGAACGTCCAGCGTGGCATCTTGACCACCACGTAATCGAGCGAGGGCTCAAACGAAGCGGGTGTTTTCCGGGTGATGTCATTCGGGATCTCATCCAGTGAATAGCCCACGGCCAGCAAAGCGGCGATCTTGGCAATGGGAAAGCCTGTTGCCTTCGACGCCAGCGCAGACGAGCGCGAGACGCGGGGATTCATTTCAATCACCAACGCTTCACCCGTTTGTGGGTTCACGGCGAACTGCACATTACTGCCACCTGTCTCCACACCCACGGCATTCATGACCACCCGGGCCATGTCACGCAATCGTTGCAGCTCTTTGTCCGTCAGGGTCTGCGCAGGAGCAACGGTGATGCTGTCGCCGGTATGGACTCCCATTGGGTCCACATTCTCAATTGAGCACACCACCACAAAGTTATCTTTGTGGTCACGCATCACCTCCAGCTCATACTCTTTCCAACCGATCACACTCTGTTCGATCAGCACCTGATGCACAGGGCTCTCGTGAAGGCCCTTATAGCATTTGGCGCGCAGGTCATCGGGCGTATAGGCGATGCCGCCGCCGCTACCACCCAGCGTGAAAGAGGGACGAATCAGGACTGGATAACCGAGCTGGTCGGCGATTTGCAGGGCAGTGTCGATGCTGGTGACAGTATCGCCGCGTGGCACCTGCAGGCCGTTCGCCAACATGGCATCCTTAAAGCGCTGACGGTCTTCGGCAATCTGGATCGCATCGACTCTGGCACCAATCAATTGCACGCCATAACGTTGCAGGATGCCTGCCTGCTCCATCTCGGTTGCAAGGTTTAGCCCCGTCTGACCACCGACGGTAGGCAGCAACGCATCGGGGTGCTCCTTCTCGAGGATTTTCTCCACCAGCTCTGGCGTAAGCGGTTCCACATAAGTGGCGTCAGCGAACTCCGGGTCAGTCATGATGGTGGCTGGATTGGAGTTCACCAGCACGACGCGATAACCCTCTCGCCTCAATACCTTGCATGCCTGTACGCCGGCGTAATCGAACTCGCATGCTTGTCCAATGACGATGGGGCCCGAGCCGATGATCAGGATAGTCTTGATGTCGCTTCTCTTCGGCATGGGCATTATCTTAACATCGGCGAATTAACCAAAGGCCGCATCATTTTCGTATTAATCTCTTCCTACCTGAAAATACGGATACAGCCACCTGAACCAGACGCCTCGTGACGTAAAATCCGTCGGCAAATACAAATACTGATATTCGTCTGTTTCCATATATAAAAAGTAGGGGCAACTTGCTCTGATCGAATCCGTTATGCTGAATGCCAGAAAACTGCAGTACAATCCACCCCTACCACGTTAATGGTTGATATATGGTTTGTTGTATACTTTGCGTGTTATGGTAATTCATAGCCAATAAGAGATATGGTGGACTTCCACAGCTTTCGATTGACAAAGTGAGGTCCTATTCGTATGATTCCACCTATGTCTTTATTCGCCGGTAAAGGGCCTCACCCGACTACCGAGCCAGCAAGTGCACAGGCTCTCCACCTGTAGGCATAAGGAGGTGAACAGCATCTGGGTTTTAAATTCATGACGCCTGTAATGCATTAGCTTTCACAGCGGTCATTGCATTTCAATTTGATTCGAGAAAGGAAAACCTTTACAACGTTAAGGAGGATAGTCAGATGAGTTCGTCCGTAACACGCAAGATCAGCAAGACCGTGGTAACTCGCCGGCAAATGCTGAAGGTGCTGGGTGCGACAGGCGCCACAGCTGCCCTAGTCGCATGCGGTGCCACACCAACACCTGCTCCCACTACCGCACCAGCCGCAACTAATACTTCAGCCCCCGCCGCGACAGACACGTCCGCCCCTGCTGCAACTGCGACGACTGCTGCAACAGACACCCCCGCTGCACCGGCAGCCACCGACACGCCGGCTGCTACCGCCACTGCAGCCGCGGCTGCCAATAGCGGTGGCAAGGTATTACCAGCAGATGCTGCTCCGCCCGACCAGCAGGTATACCTTTTGAGTGGCGCGGCTGGTCCTGGTACCGATGGCCAGATTACCGGCAGTGTGTATAACCGCTCAGGTCTCGCCGATGTATACGCCGTACCCCTCACCCGTATCAATCACGACTTCGAGATGGTGCCCGGTGCAGCCTCCACATGGTCCGTTTCCGCTGACGGACTGACCTGGACATTCAAGTTGCGCAACGACCTGCCCTGGTCTGATGGCTCCGGCAACCTGAACGCCGACGACTTCATTGCCACCATGCAGCACATGGCCGACCCTGCAGTCGCCTACGACTTCACATGGTACTGGGACAAGGGCACTGGCAACATCAAGAACTTTGGAGAAGTCGTCGCGAAGAAAGCAACGATGGATCAGCTTGGAGTAAACAAGACAGACGACTACACGCTGATTATGGAAACCAGCGTGCCAACGCCTTACATGCCGCGCCTGACCATCTATTACATGCCCTTCAACGCCAAGGCACTGGCGGCCGCCACCGCCGCGGCTCCCAACAAAGATCCCAAGATCGGCGCGCAGTATATCACCGACCCGGCCAAGTGCGTTTCCTGTGGTCAGTTCCTTGTCAAGAACTGGTCGCCTACACGCTTTGAGGCCGTCATCAACACCAAGGCTGCTCCCGACATCATGCCCTTCCTGGAGCGCGTCATCTTCGTGCCCTACCAGAACGCCTTCCAAGCCTACCAGGCTGGTCAGATCGACAACGTTGGTATTGGCTCCGCCGCTGATATTGAGACGGTGCTAAACAGCCCGACTCTCAGCAAGGATGCCACACCCGATGTGGGCGACTTCCGCACCGATTACTTCTTCTTCGATGTTCTGCAAAAACCGTATGACAACCTGAAGTTCCGCCAGGCGCTGGCGCACCTGCTGGATCGTGAGAACATCGTCAAGAACATCGTCAAGCCCATCCTGGGCCGCCCGGCTTACGGCTTCTTGGCCCCCGGCTTCCCCGCCTCCAACGAAGAAGCCCTGAAGGACATCCAGGCTTACAACCCGGACATGGCCAAACAGCTCTACCAGCAATCGGGTTTGAAGGTGACCAACCTGACCATCATCTACCGCAACGATAACCCACCCTACAATGCCATCTGCAGCACCTACGCTGACGCCATCAAGACAAACTTGGGGATCAATGTAGACGTCAAGGCGATGGACGGGAAGACCTTCACGGCTGACACGCTGGCCACGCCTTCCATCCCGTTCGGCTGCGTCTCTTACGGTATGGACTACCTGGACCCATCGAACATGCTGGGCGTGTTTAAGGGAAACAAGTTGGGTGGACGCCACACCTGGAACGACAAGCAGTACCAGGACCTGCTAGCCAAAGCTGGCCCGATGAGCCAGGAGCCCGAGCGCACGCAGCTCTACCAGCAGGCTGAAAAGATCTTGACGGAGAGTTGCGCGTTCGTGTGGATCTATCACCGCACACCCGTCAACCTGTGGAAGCCCTATCTGAAAGGCCCCGGTTTCCTGCCTGGCAAGGTCAACACCAACCCTGGTTGGGCCTGGCCGGCGAACGCAGGCTTCACACCTTACTTCTCATCGATGTACATCACCTCAGAAGTAGCCGCCGCCAAGCGCACCATCCCATAGGTCGTACGTTTCCAGTTGGTCCGGGGTAGCACACCTGCCCCGGACCAGATCGATGTTAGTGCAAAGATAGAATATCCATGTCGCGATACCTGCTACAACGGCTACTCGGTTTTGTTTTTGTTGTTCTGGCCGTGTCATTCATTACGTTCTTCCTGATGTGGAAAACACCCGGAGGACCGTTCGACGAGACGAACATGCCACTGGAGCCGGTTGCCAAGGCCAACATGATCGCCAAGTACGGTCTGGACCAACCCTTCTACGTGCAGTGGGCCAAGTATATGATCGCCGCCGTGCATGGCGATTTTGGCTACTCGTACAAGTACCCTGGCCAGAAGGTCACTGACCTGTTCTTTAAGTACTGGCCCAATAGCCTGCTGCTGGGTGGGTTGGCCGTCCTGTGGAGCTTCCCCCTCGGCGCGGTTTTGGGCATCGTGGCGGCGCTGCACCGCAACCAGCTCCTAGACCAGATCATCACGGTGTTCGCACTCGTAACCGTCACCTTGCCCTCCTTCGCCCTGGCGTTTTTCGCCCTGGCCATCTTCGCCGTCGACCTGCGCTGGTTCCCCTACGGCGGGTGGAATCCCAGTGGTAATCCGAAGACGCTGGTGCTGCCCGTCATTATCTTCGGGCTGGGCACTGTCGGGTCCCTGGCGCGCTACATGCGCCACGGCATGCTTGACGTGCTCGGCCAAGATTACATCCGCACGGCGCGCGCCAAGGGCGTATCCAGAGCCAAGGTCATCGTGAAGCACGCCATGCGCAACATGCTGGTGCCCATCGTGACCATCTTCGGTCCTGTATTGACCAATGCCATCACGGGATCCGCTTTCGTCGAACAGTGGTTCGTCATCCCTGGCATCGGCCACTTCTACCTGGACAGCATCACCAACCGCGACTACCCAGTCATCATGGCCAGCGTGCTGATCATTGCAGTCATCCTGACTCTGACCTACCTCCTGACGGACATTGCCTACACCATCCTTGATCCACGCATCCGGCTGACCTGAACAAGAGAATAGAATGGCAACCGTAAATCTCGCTCGAACTCAAAAAAAGGCAGCACCGACGGAATACAAAGTGCTTTCGCCGTTCTATTTGGCGTGGCGTCGTTTCCGCAAGAATAAGCTTGCCATCCTTGGCGGAGTCATCGTCTTCCTCTTCCTCTTCACCGGCGTCTTCGCACCCATCATCTCCCCCTATCCATTCGACAAAACAAGCATCTATACATTTGCACCTCCCGGCACGTTACCTGGTCACCTGCTGGGCACGGACGACGCGGGGCGCGACTTCCTCAGCCGCCTGATCTGGGGTGCGAATACCAGCTTGATCGTAGGTGTAACGTCCATGACGTTTGCACTACTAGTTGGCATCGTACTGGGGTTTCTGGCCGCCTGGTATAAGGGAACCATCGATTTCGTCGTAAACCGTATGCTTGAAATAGTGGGTTCCATGCCAGGTTTGCTGTTCCAGATCCTGATTATGACCATGATCGGCAACGGCACGCTCAACGTGACCTTCGCGATCGCAATTCTGTCCTGGCCTGGCATGGTGCGTCTGGTACGCGCCCAGGTGCTCAGCTATAAGGATCGCGAGTTCGTGGAAGCATCGCGCAGCCTGGGTGCCAACACACGCTTCATCGCATTGCGTCACATACTCCCCAACATCATCAACCCCATTTTGGTAAGCATCGCCTTCGGCATTCCTGGCTTTATGGTCGCAGAGGCCGGCTTGAGCTTCCTGGGCTATGGCATCAACGACCCGACGCCCAGTTGGGGCAAGATGCTGGGGAACGCCGGCCAGTACGTGCAGAGCTTCGTCTACCTGGGGGCTTACCCAACAGCCTTGTTGATGATCGTGTTCATCGGCTTTTCCTTCTTCGGAGACGGTGTACGCGACGCACTGGATCCCTCATCAGAGCGTACAGGCTGACAAACGTGTTTCACTTATTGAAACACCGTAAACAAAAACATCGTCCGCATTCATGCGGACGATGTTTTTGTTATTATGGCATCAGTAAACCGGTGCGGAAATATCACGTTATAATCAGAGTACCGTTCAGTCGTGTATAAAATCCCGGGTATGTACAGAAAAAAGGGTAACTGCCGGGTGGCGGCGCATTAAACGTGATCGTATCACTTTCGCCAGGCTTCAGTAGCTTTGTATGGGCAATTACATTGGGGTCATTGGGTACGACATAACCACTGCTTGACCCTTGCGACTGTCCGTCCGTCACCACACGTAGCATTTTACCTGGTTGAGAAAGAACCCAGTTATATTGCTTATCTGTGGATTTATTCGTGAAGGTGACAGTTATTTTAGAACCGGCCTCTGCTGTCAGTTTTTGCTGACTGAACGCCACCGTGTTACCTGCATCCAAGGTAAAGGTGTATGTTTTTCCCAGACCAGCAGCGGGAGTTGGTGTCGCACTCGGTCCCGCGCTGCCACATGCTTCCAAAACGATGGAACCTACTCCCAAACCACCCATAATAACCGTCGATCGCAATAACTCCCTGCGTGAAAAACCCTTTCTCATCTTTGCAACTCCTCTATTAACAGCATGCCCTTGGCGCACCGAATACAAAAATACAAAGAGGAACCTATTGCGCAAATTGTACCGCAAGATAGCCTTCTGTAAGCAATTTCTTATTGACATGACCGCGCCTGGATAACGGCAATTCTCACTCCACCATCAGGCGTGCGGAAAGCCGATGCATCCACTGCCAATCTTTTATTTCCTTTTGGCAAATAAAGCCCCACCACCAGATCGTAGGCACCCGGTGCGACGTCCGCAGGAATCATCAGCACATGAACATCTGGTATCACCTCACCCACCGACCAGACTGGAGTCGGATATGTGCCCTGGCGAGGGGGTGCATCAGCGGAAGAAATAACTGTTTCGCCTGAGCGCAACTGGACGAACGCCGTGTACGGCATCAACCCACTTGTTCCACCACGCCAGGTGACTGTAACTGGCATCTGTCCACCAATACAGGCCGTTATGGGTTGTGATAGCACCTGCACCTTCACACCATCGCTGAGCGGCGCGAACGTGGCATCAGCAGGTTCATGCACGCCGAGTCCGACTTTCAGATAACCTGTCTGTACCTGACGACCACTCCCCAGCCAATTTGCCTGTATGACATATCCCCCTGGCGGCGGATTTTGCTGTGGCACAATGGGGAAGTCGACCCAATCCTGTTCGCCATTCTTCCATAGGTCCGTATGAATCAACCGGCTTGTGACAGGCAAACCGTCACCACCTTGAATGAGCACCGCCTGTACGCGTAAAGTGCGTGTACCATCTGCCTGCCCTGCTCGTAATAGCAGTTGCGTGAATAATGGTGATCCGGGTGTAATGACACTGGAGTTGGCACGCACGGCCATGATTTGCCACCCATCACCCAGGTCATGCGGTGTGTCGTCAAGCACGATATTGGTAGATACGGGTGCGCCGAGACGCCTCCAGACCACCATGGGTGAACCCCAGAAACGCTCATCAGAAAAAGAGACAACAGGAGTGTACAGTGCCGTGAACCAGGCTGAACGCTGCGGATCAACATCGTAGAGTGCGTTGACGTTACTGAGCGCCACGTAGTCGGGTTGCTCGCGTATTAGTGCTTGCAGATAGTCATCGTGCCGGATGGCCGCCAGATATTGAGGTTGGGTCAGCCCCAGAAAATCAATCATGCGCCTGTCGGAGTAGTAGCCCATCACACCCAATTCAGTCACGCCGAAGGTAGCTGTTGGAGGGGTGTGATCGTGCATCCACGTACCCACCCGCTTGTAGATGTCAACTTTGGTCTCGGGCAAGAGCTTGGCACGCAGATCAGTGGGAGGAGGTGGAGTGGCACCATGAACAACCGATATGATGGGTAGATCAGCGGCGATGGATCCGATAACCAATAATCCTGTCAGCCCAGCAAAGACAGTAACCGGACGAAGACGACTGCGTCCAGCCTTACTCAGTACCCTGATGCCCTCGGTCGATAAGTTTAGCAGGCCTGGCAGCGCTGGCGCGTAGTACCATACATATGGAGAGACGCTCAGCAAAGTGTACCCCACCAGATGGGCTACACCCCAGACGATCGGAAAATGGAAATCGGCATGGCGTTTCCAGATGACGGCAACAATCCCTATCAGGCACAAAGGTAATAGAGCTATCAGGAGCGGACTCTGCATCACCAGTGCCTGTACCAGCATCCAGCCCCCTTGCAGGAAAGAGGTATAAGGGTAGAAGCCTGTCAGTCCTGAGATAGCCTGAGCGGATTTGGTCTGCAACGTAGTTGGGATCGGCGAACCAAACTGAACCATTAGCCAGACCGCGAGTGGCAGGTACACCAGAACGGCAATAAGCAAGATTCGTAGGGCATTAACGCTGCAGGCAAACCACGCTTTAATTGGCATCCCTGTACGGAGTGCCCGTCGAAATGTCTCCCAGTCAAAGGCAAAAAGCAGTGCCACGGCCAGAACAATTGCTCCATCACCACGCAACCCCAATGCAATTCCGGCGCCAATGCCTGCCCAGACAGGTCGATGTGAATCTACGGCAAGATAAGTAAAAAGCGCTACCGCGATGAAGAGGGGTGTTTCAAAGCCCAGGGTGAGCCACGCGAGTGGGCAGAGCAAGAGTAACAAACCTGCAACAAAGCCACCAATGGTCTGCCCGCGTCTTTCGCCCAGCAGTAACAGAGCCCACGCGGCCAGCGCCAGAGACGCAATTCCTATCCATACACTGATTTGCTCTGGCTGGAGTCCGAACATGCTCATGGCCGCGAGGATCAGTGCATAAAGTGGCGCAGTGGTGATCAGTGTCGTCTCGCCAACGTTGAAACGAAAACCCTGCCCATGAGCCAGGTGAGCGGCGTAACGGTAGGTGATAAAAGGGTCGTCGAATCGGATTCCATGCACCAGCCAGCCAATCACGCCAGCGCCCAAAGCATAGATAAATAGGGCAATCAGGGCATAACGGCTGGACGCCCGTTGTGGCAGTAGAGAATTCACTATACCGTGTGTCAAGTGAGGCCGATCCTGATCCCACATGGGACCCTCATTCATCAGCATCTACTGGTTTACGGCGTTCCCAGCCCTGCCTGAACAAGGGCAGGAAATTGTGGGGGTTGTAGGGATGTCTGGCAATTTCCTCGTAATTCAAATCCGTACCCCAACCCACCCGATCATCACTTAGGGTTATATAGCCATCTTCTACCTTCACCGGGTTACTGAGAATATTGGTACTCCAATCGTCATTGAAGTCGTCAAAGATCTCATGGATATAGAAGTTGGGTGTAGCCGTATTCAGGTGTGCACAAGCCACCGAGCAGAGCGGACCTTGTGCGCTATGCGGAGCGGTTACGCCGCCGTATGCGTTTACCATGCCACATACTTGCTTCGCCACGGTCATTCCCAGGAATTGCGGTTCGAGTTGGATGATATGAACCGCGTCATGCATCAGTAGCTCAGAAAATTGCTCTCGACAGTAATAGTCTTCGCCGCACGCAATGGAGACAGGGCTGCGACTGGCAACCGCGACGGTGGACGCAATACGCTGCGGTGGTACCGGCGCTTCAAACCACGTAGGTTTGTAGGGCGCCATCGCATCTGCAAACTGTAATGCGGTGTGAACACTGAATCGATTGTGTCCTTCTACCAATACATCCACATTAGGCCCGACAGCATCGCGGACGGCGGCGATGATCTCTATTGCCAACGCAAAGTCTTCACGGTCCACCACACGCCAGGCTGAACCAAATGGGTCAAACTTGAGCGCTGTGTAGCCTCGTGCAACCACCTCGCGGGCTTTCTGGTGGAAGCTTTCGGGAGTGCGAGGTCCACGATACCAGCCATTGGCGTAGACGCGTAACCGATCATGGCACCGCCCACCCAACAGCTTGAAGACCGGCTGGCGCGTCACTTTGCCCATAATATCCCAACATGCATACTCCAGGCCAGCCAGGGCACAGCCCTGTACCTGTCCGCCGTCAGAGAAAACATCACGAGCAAGGCGCAACGAATGCGACTCCACGTCGAATGGATCCTGGCCAATTACAAACTGCTTTAATTCGTGAATAGCGGCTTCTACAGTCCTGGCGAACCCGTTCAAGGTAGCCTCGCCAATGCCATACACGTCTTCATCCGTCTCCACCCGCGTGAACACCCAGTTCTTCCAGGGATTCCCCGCGATGTAGGTTTTTACATCTGTGATCCGCATTCATTCCTCCGGGTATCGATTATCTCCAACCAGGTGCGCCTTTCCAGCTCATCGCACGCGCCTGGCATGGTGCTACAATTTTCGGGCGCACCGTTTAGGTCGGCGCTGGGCTCTGGGGCGGTGGCGAAATGGCAGACGCCGGAGACTTAAAATCTTCTGCTACGGAAGTAGCGTGTGGGTTCGACTCCCACCCGCCCTATTTCAACCGGATCGAGAATGCGCAGCTCTATGGTGCACGCATCCTCATCTACTTGGTAAACTCTGCATCGATGACATCACACCAGTAGTGAACGATGAAGGCATGCCCTTCCTGGATGCGCGCTGTATTACCACTGGGTACAGGGATAACAAAATCCGCACTGGAGCCGACCAGACCGCGCTCTCCAGTCATGGCAACCGTCACTGCACCTCTCTCTCGTCCGGCATCCAATCCCTGAATCACATTCAAAGACCTGCCACTGGTAGTAATGCCGATCACCACGTCACCGGGTTGGGCGAACGCCTCGACCTGACGCGAGAAAACATGCTCATAACCGAAGTCATTCGCAATGCAGGTCACAACACCCGAGTCGGCTGTTAATGCGATGGACGGTAGTGACTTACGAGCTGGACCATATTTGCCCACCAGCTCGCCTGCCAGATGTTGTGCCTGAGTGGCACTCCCTCCATTCCCAAAAACAATCACCTTGCGCCCGTCCTGCAAGGCCCGGCATATTGCTCTGGCCGACTTCTCAATCACCTCGGCAATATCGCTCATGCGCATCTGAACTCGCAGGCTATCCTGCAAGGTTACAGCCAGTGCGCTAGACGGCGTCGAGATGGTGGGACTCGGAGCCGCCGTAGACTGCCGGTGCATGTGAATCGCCGCGATCAGTGCCGCCACATCGCCCAGCCGGGTGCCCAGTTGCGCTGGCACGATGCGGCATGCATCCGCAGGCTGCGGCAGGCACTCGGCCAATACTACATCACGTGCAGGCTGTAAAAACAAGTCGCCCAGGGCTCCGCCCAGACTGCCCAATACCACCACTTGCGGGTTCAGCGTGTCAATCAGCACGGCCAGCCCACGGCCCAACCACTCGCCCGATTTATGGATTACCTGCCTGGCGATCTCGTCTCCTTCGAGCGCCGCATCAACCAGGTCACGCGTGGTCAGTGCATCAGGATAATGCCCTGGGAACATCGATTGCGCCAGTTTCAACATTCCCTCGCCGCTACAAAAAGCCTCCCATGATCCAGCCTTGCCATATTCCATGGGTCCTTCATTGGCGAGACGGATATGGCCAACCTCTCCGGCGGTGTCGGTCGTCCCTCGATACAGCTGTCCTTCGATGATGAAACCGCCTCCCAGCCCTGTACCGGCCGTGAGAAAAATGATATTTCGAGCGCCTCGACCTGCTCCAAAAAAATACTCTGCCAGCGCGCCGGCATTACCATCATGTTCTACGAATACAGGCAGGTTGAAGCGTTGGGCGAGGAGGGTTTTCAGTGGCACGTTTACCCAATGGGGCAGGTGTGGTGGCGCGAGGATGATGCCTTCGTCAATCTTGAGCGGCCCTCCGATTGAGACACTCACAGCACCGATCATGCGCCCCAATTGCTTGGCGGTCTGCATGATGGATTCGACTTCTGCACATATTCGTTCGAAGGTGACGGGAAAACCATCTTGTGCCTGGGTTGGGATCTCATGCCGCTGCAGTATGTCAGCCTCGTAGGTACCTTCCAGGATGGCCGTTTTAGTTCCGCCAATATCCAGTCCAATGATTGTGTCCATGAGTAGTCTAGGTCAGGTCAGCACCGCCCATGTCGGTTACCTGAGTAACTCCTCCTGTGCATTAACAAGCGGCGCACCATCCCGGTGAGCAACGAAATGGTAGGTGCCGCCCGCATCCAGTTCACGTGCTTTGACGTTGTCACGTAATTCCAGCAGCAGGATCTCGTCGCGTACACGATTACGTAGCCGTGGGTCGCTAATTGGCCACACCGTCTCGACTCGACGGTCCAGGTTTCGGGGCATGAGGTCAGCACTGCCGGCGTAGACCTCTTCATCACCATTGTTGTGGAAATAATAGACACGCGTATGTTCCAGGAAGCGACCTACAATACTGATGACCCGGATGTTGTCACTGATACCAGGTTGTTGCGGGCGTAGGCAGCATATGCCTCGCGCAATCAGATCGACTCGAACACCTGCCTGCGAAGCGTGATACAACTCGCCAATCATCTCAGGATCCACCAGCGAGTTCATTTTGAAAATAAGATGCCCGCCTCCATACTTGTTATGCAGTTCAATTTCACGCTCAATGAGGTCAATGAGTTTGCTGCGCAGATTCACCGGCGCCACGTGCAACTCACGGAACTCGCGCTGGCGCGAGTAGCCTGTCAGCAGATTGAATACATCGGAAGCATCCTCGCCGATATCGGTGCGACACGTAAACATGCCGAGATCGGTATAGATACGTGCCGTGGTGGCGTTGTAGTTACCAGTACCTAGATGCACATAGCGGCGTAACCCGTCATGCTCGCGTCGCACTACCAGTGCCACCTTGCAGTGCACTTTCAACCCCTGCAGACCATATACGACATGCACCCCCTCATCTTCCAGTGCCCTGGCCCATTGAATGTTGTTCTCCTCATCAAAACGCGCTTTCAGCTCAACCAGGACAGCAACTTGCTTGCCATTCTGTACTGCGTCAATCAGCGCCTGCACCACAGGCGAGTTGGTTCCCACGCGGTAGAGCGTGATTTTGATCGTGAGCACCAATGGGTCGCGTGCAGCCGCGCGGATGAAGTCCACCACAGGCGCGAACGAATCGTATGGGTGGTGCAGCAGGATGTCACTTTGCCGAATCTGGCTAAAGATATCTTCTCCAGAAGCCAGGGCTGGAGGCAGGCGTGGTGTAAAAAGTGGATCCTTCAGTTTAGGCAGCGGAAGCCGGGTCAACTCCATCAGATTACTTAAGCTAAGCGCACCATCGACCCGATATACATCGCGCAGATCAATCTCCAGGTTTTGAACAAGAATATCGCGCACACGGTCGGGCATATTCTGAGCGACTTCCAACCGCACCACCGACCCGAACCGGCGATCCTGCATGACACGCTCGATGGTCGACAGCAGATCACCTGCCTCATCTTCCTGCAACTCAATATCCGTATCTCGAGTGACACGGAAGGCGTAGGTACCCTGAACAGCCATGCCGGGAAAAAGCGCGGCGATATTCTCAGCAATTAATTGATCCAGCCAGACAAAGTAGTGCCGGCATCCGTCGTCAACCGCCTCTGCGCAGTCGCTGAGCTGGACGAAGCGCGGCAACGAAGGAGGTACCTTAACCCGGGCGAATCGCTCCCGATCCTTGTCATCACGGACTACGACCGCCAGGCTCAGGCTGAGGTTGCTGATTAATGGGAAGGGGTGACCCGGATCGAAAGCCAGCGGGGTGAGAACCGGGAACACCTCGCTATTAAAATACTCCTTAGACCGGGCACGCTGAACTTCATCCAGCTCGTCATAGTTGAGCACACACACACCGTGCTCGCACAGAAGCGGCTTCACGTCGTCGTTCCATACACGTGTTTGCTCCTCGAGCAACGGTGTCAGCTTGCTGACGATTTGATCCAGTGTGGCACCGGGGGTGTTGCCATCAGGGGTAACTTCGGTGACTTCGGCGGCGATCTGTTTTTTTAAGCCCGAGACGCGAATCATGAAGAATTCGTCGAGGTTCGTAGCAAAAATGGATAGAAATTTGGCGCGCTCCAAGGGCGGGTGGCTGGTATCGCACGCCTCCTGCAGCACACGCTCGTTGAACTCTATCCAGCTCAGCTCGCGATTAATATAGCTGGATGATGGGAACCGCTCAAACATCACCCGTATTGTATCTGTTCGCGCCTGTGGCTCATCAGCTCGAGGCTTGATACAATCGGGGGTAGCGCCAGATGGTTGCGGCGCAGGTGGTGGTGCGTAAGTGAGTAACAATACGCAATGGCTGGAAATATCCATCAAGACAAACCACGAAATTGCCGAGGCAATCAGTGAAGCGATCTATCCCTATGTCGAAGGCGGTGTGGCGATGGAACAGATAAACACCGATGACACAACAATCGATCGCTGGGAAGATGAGGTGGCCAAAGGTCCAGTGATTGTGCGCGGATACCTTCCATTAGACGGTTCCACGGAAGAGCGCCGTCAGAAGGTGGAATATGCCTTGCGCTGCTTGAACCTGGTACTCCCCGTACCTCTTCCATCGTACCGCACCATTGCAAACTCGGATTGGTCCGAAGCGTGGAAGGTTGCATTCAAGCCGCTCCACATCGGTAAACACATCATGGTGCGGCCGTCCTGGATCGAGATTGCCCCCGAGCCTGGCGATATCGTTATTTCTCTTGACCCAGGACTTGCCTTTGGCACAGGGCTGCATCCCACCACTCAGTTGTGTGCGATGGCGCTCGAAGAGTTAGTAAAGCCTGGGATGCGCGTGCTGGATGTGGGGAGCGGATCAGCTCTGTTATCCATTCTGGCTGCCCGTCTGGGAGCTAATGAAGTGTTGGGTGTAGATATCGATGAGGAGGCTGTGCGGGTGAGCCGCGAGAACATCCAGAAAAATGATGTTCAGAGACAGGTGCAGATCGAGGCAGGCTCTTTCGAACGAGGAACTGGTGTTTATGACATTGTGGTTGCCAATATTCTGGCCGGTGTCATAACGAAAATGATCGATAACGGACTGACCAGGTTTGGCAGGCGTTTTGTCTTTTCGGGGATTCTGGAGGCACAAACGCCGCAAGTAAAAGATGCCATAAGTCGGTCGGGAATGCGACTAACTGAGATAAAGCAAATCTCAGATTGGGCTTGCTTGGTATGTGAAGCGAGCGTCCGATGAGATTAACTGGCTACATTTGCTGACTACTGCCGCGATTGGAATGCATACGATAGGTAATGCGCCCGCGTGTGAGATCATAAGGTGAAAGCTCCACTTTTACCCGGTCGCCCAGGAGTATGCGGATGTAATATTTGCGCAATTTCCCAGCCAGTGTAGTGAGCACTTCGTGCCCGCCTTCGATACGTACTTTGAACATGGTCCCGGGCAAGGCTTCAATCACTTCACCCTCGACCTCAATCATGCCTTCTTTTTGTTTATATTCGTCCTTTTGATTTCGTGCCATTTGGTCCTTTATATAAAAATTGGTCAACTGCAAAAAACAGTTATTGTCATTATAGGCGACAGTAAAATGCCGGTCAATAGTACACTGAAAAGTCCCCAACCAATTACTTCCCGTTCCCGCATTGCACTGTATTTACAGGATGCGCACCCCTTACGCGAAAGCATGCAATATGTTCAGTATGCTGAAAGACAAGGTTTTGAGGCCGTCTGGCAGGCTGAGTCGCGCCTGGTACGCGACGCCATCGTACCCATGTCGGCATATGCCGCAGTGACGGATCGTATCAAAGTGGGGAGCGGCGTCATCAACAACTGGACGCGTAACGCGGCGCTGATCGCCGCGACATTCCTGACCCTCGACGATCTAGCGCCAGGGCGCATTATCTGCGGAATCGGAGCCTGGTGGGATCCGCTGGCTAAAAATGTAGGCATCACTCGAAGCAGACCTCTCAAGGCAATGCGCGAGTGCGTCACGGTGGTACGTGACCTGCTGGCCATGAAACGAGTCACATTCCACGGTGAGTTTGTCAACATGGAAGGGGTGGAATTGGACATTGTGCACGGCCGGCGTGAGGCACGCCATATACCCATCTACATCGGTGCCACGGGTGATCAGATGGTGGAATTGACAGGTGAGATTGGTGATGGAATCGTATTGAATTACCTCGTAGCGCCTGGTTACAATGAACGAGCACTTCACCTGCTGGAAAAAGGAGCTCAGCGCGCGGGTAAAGTGCTGGATGATATCGATAGACCTCAGCTGGTAGTGTGTAGCGTCGATCACGACCGAAAGAAGGCGCTGGATGGCGCACGTAGACTGGTAACCCAATACCTGGGCCAACAACCTCATATCATGCGCGCCAGTGGGGTTGATCGTGACCTGCTGGAAGCCATCCAACGAGTACTTACATGGCCTGCTACGGAAGAGCAGATCGATCGCGCGGCTACACTGGTGCCCGATAATGTTGTTCAGTTGATCACGGCCAGCGGAACACCCGATGAGGTGCGTCGTAAAGTGGAGGACTACCGCGCGAATGGCTGCACATGCCCGGTCCTGTATCCATTGAGTGACGTAAAGCTCATGATTGACACGTTTGCTCAAAGCTAGACTTGGAGACAGTGGAAAACGGCCGCATGAGCTTGCTGGCGCCCGCAGGACACGCATGATAACTCGCCTCTATGGTTAAAATCGTCACCGACTCGACATCCGACGTTCCTCTCGATGCCGCGCGTGAACTGGATATAGGCATGGTGCCCGTTATTGTCGAGATCGACGGCACTTCCTACCTGGATGGCGTGACGCTCAGTCGCCAGCAGTTCTATAGGCACCTGGATGCCTATCGTGAAATTCCTCGCACCGCCGCTCCATCCGTCGACGTCTTCAAGAGCGCCTACCGCGCGGCGAAGGCAACAGGAGCCAGTGAGGTCATCTCCATTCACCTGAACAGGCGCTTTAGCGTACTGCCCGAGGTAGCAGGCATGGCCGCCCATGAAGTCGCGGATGAAGGAATTCATGTTTCCATCGTCGACTCCGAATCGGTTACCATGGGCCTCGGCTCCTTGGTGATCAGGGCGGCGCAAATGGCCCAGCACGGATCTCCCACAGACGAGGTGGTTCGTCAGATAGAAATGCTACGTCCGCACGTCCGTATCTATGCTGTCGTCGATACATTGCGATATCTGCGACGCAGTGGACGGGCGAATGCCATGCTGGCCGGCTTGGGAGACATGCTGCAACTAAAGATACTGCTCTGTGTACGAAACGGACTGGTCGAGCAGATTGACCGCGTCCGTACACGGGCTCGCGGATTGAGCCGGCTGGTTGAACTGGCACACATGCATCGCCATGTACAGCATCTTTCCGTTTTATACACGACGATGGGTCAGGGGCACGATATCACCATGCTGCGGGAAAACTGCACTGACCTGGTGCCACACAATAAACAATATGACATTCAGGTAACACCGGTCCTCGGTGCACATGTAGGACCGATGGCAATTGGGTTGGCGATGCTAGCCGACGTATAATTCGCACGCGTAATCATCGTGGGAAACATTCTTATTTATGCCAAACAGCGCCACAGATAAACTCGCAAAGGTTCTAAAACTTGAGGCAGAGAGAGGTTATCAGGATAAGGCTGTCACGCGCGGTCTGGCTTCTTTTACCAATGCCTGGCTTGCCGACGCCGCCAAGTTCGGCATCGACTCCGTCTGGGCCCAGACCATTGCTGATGAGATGCGCGCCTATAGCGCTGCAGCCGATGTCTCGACCCGCAGGGCAGCTCTGTCAGCGCTTATTAACCGGCTGCAAGCGCCCGTTTTACAGTCACATGCTACTCGCGCGCCGCAGGCATCTGCCAGAAATGAGCCACCTGCCTCACCACCGAAGAGTGAAGTTTCACACTCTGCGCCACAGTTTTCCCATCGTATCGAACACGACCGGACTGCCCGTGGCACGCCGCCAGATTTCGCACCGGTAACTTCTGCGGAGGAATCCAAACCGATAGCCAACCAGGCTGAGAACTTGTCAGCTCAACCGGCTGTCAAGCCACTATCCAGAACTACTCGTCCCGTGCCTACACGGCGACAGCTTGATCAATTACAACCCCGACATACCTCCCATACCAACGTACGCCAATATCCTGGCTTGGGTCTGGATGCACCTGTGAGTAGCCTGTTCGGTGTCGGTGAGATCAACGCCCAACGTTTTGCCAGGTTAGGTGTTTCCACAATTCGCGATTTGCTGTACTTTTTCCCGGTCCGCTATGACGATTACAGCACGCTTAAAACGATCAACCAGCTCAATTATGGCGAATCAGTGACCCTCATCGGCAGAATCTCATCGTCATGGAAACACCGCACGAAATCAGGTTTGTTCATCATTCGTGTCGTACTGGAGGATCAGTCAGGCTCAATTGAATGTTCGTGGTTCACCAGTGAACGCATGGTGGACCTGATGATGAGGAATTTTCAGGTAGGACGCGAGCTTGTCATCAGCGGCCAGGTAACCGAGTATTTAGGCAAGCTTACTTTTCAGAACCCGGCGTATGAACCAGCCGAGAAGGAGTGGGTCATCGGCGGCAATATCGTACCCATATACCGGTTGACGGAGGGGCTACAACCCCTATTCGTGCGCCGCATGATGAAAAGGTTAGTGGACTATTGGCCCTCACAGGTGCCGGAGTTCCTGCCTGTCGAGGTACGGCGATCCGTGGGCCTCATGGGCATTACCGACGCGCTGCGTGAAATTCACTGGCCGCGCGATCTGGAACTAAAGGAGCGGGCGCGTCGTCGACTGGCTTTCGACGAATTATTTATCCTGCAGATGGCAGTGCTCAAACAACGCCAGGATTGGCAAGGCGAACCTGCCCAGGCGCTGGCTTTCGATCCAGACCTGCTTACGGCGTTGAAAGGCTCCCTACCCTACGTACTCACCAGCGCTCAGGATCGAGCGATCCAGGAAATTGCTTTGGATCTGCAGCGTCCCATCGCAATGCACCGTCTTCTGCAGGGTGACGTGGGATCTGGTAAAACGGCTGTCGCTGCACTGGCTATGGCACTCGCCTCCAATGCTGGGGCCCAATCGGCTCTGATGGCGCCAACCGAAATACTGGCAGAGCAGCATTATGCCAACCTCAAGAAGCTCTTCGACGCCATGGCAGAAAAAGGTGTAATCCAACCACCTCAGGTTCGTCTGTTAACGGGAAGCGTTCGGGCGAGTGATAAGCGCGATATTTATGATAGCCTGGCCGAGGGTACTGCACAGGTGGCTATTGGCACTCATGCACTCATCCAGGAGGGGGTAGCCTTTAAACGCCTGGGACTCGTAGTGGTAGATGAGCAACACCGCTTCGGCGTCGAACAGCGTAAAGCGCTGCGATCTAAAGGTTACGAAGCCAATCCCCATACCCTTGTCATGACAGCCACTCCGATTCCCCGCACACTTTCGCTGACCCTGTACGGTGATTTGGACAATACGATATTGGATGAGATGCCACCCGGCCGCCAGCCAATCGAGACGCATTGGTTTGCACCTGTCGAGCGCGAACGCGCATATTCATTCGTCCAGCAGCAGGCAGCGACAGGGCGCCAGGCGTTTATCATATGCCCACTTGTGGAGGAGTCGGAAAAGGTGGAAGCCAAAGCCGCTGTTGAGGAACATGCCCGCTTACAACGTGATATCTTCCCAAACCTGAAACTTGGGCTGCTGCACGGGCGAATGAAGCCGACGGAAAAGGACGAGGTAATGAGTGCTTTTGCGCGTGGAGAACTGGATATTTTAGTCAGTACCTCGGTAGTGGAGGTGGGCATCGACGTACCGAATGCAACCGTTATGATGATTGAGGGTGCTGAGCGCTTCGGACTGTCTCAGTTGCACCAGTTCCGTGGTCGCGTCGGGCGCGGCGAGTTTCGCAGTTACTGCCTCCTCATAGCTGATAAAAGTGACGCGATAAGTGATGAGCGCCTGCAAGCGATTGTGAACACCCAAAATGGGTTCACGCTGGCGGAAAAAGATCTTGAGCTCCGAGGTCCTGGCGAGTTCTTCGGTACACGCCAGAGTGGTGAGCCAGAGTTAAGGCTGGTAAGTCTGAGTGATCGCGACTTGTTGATGCTCGCTCGCGAGCAGGCTCAGGATGTTTTCAAGCGTAGTCCCAATCTAGACGCACCGGAGCTGCTGCCGCTCGTTGAGAAGATCAACACATTCTGGTCAGCTCACGAGAACCATGGAGATGCAAGTTAATGATCACCGCAGTCTATCCGGGTACATTTGACCCGTTCCATAACGGACACCTGAACATCGCTCAGCGAGCCCTGGCTTTATTTGATCATGTCATCGTTGCTGTGTATACAGCTCCGGTGAAGCAGATTCTATTCACGCACTCCGAGCGAATTGCACTGGCACGTGAAGCGTTGGCTGCGCTAGATCGGCATGACCGTGTGACGGTGATAGGATATGCAGGACTAACCGTGCAATTTGCGCGCGAACAGGGTGCACAAGTCATTGTGCGAGGACTGCGCAACGGTGTCGACTTCGACTACGAGTGGCAAATGGCACAGACCAACCACTGGATGGCCAATGATGTGGAGATCGTTTGCCTTTTTGCTAACGAACCGAATACCTTCGTCAATGCCTCACTCATACGCGAAGTGGCAACCCTGGGTGGTGATGTTGACGACCTGGTTCCACCCTGTGTGGCAGCGGCCATCACGCGAAAGCAACAGAAACCCAGCGATACCACTATGGCAATGCGAGCCGGATCCCGCAGCAGGATCGACTCGGGCTCATCGAAGTGAATTTCGAGCGATAATAAGTAGGGTTCGATGCACACCTCATTGGACCCAGACAGGCTTTTTCAAAGTGGCACAGGTGCCTTATGGATATTCAACATCTGCTGGGACGACTCGAGGCAATCCTCCTTGAAAGCCGGCGCTTTCCTGGTACAAAAATGCGCCTGGTCGACGCAGATCGCTGCTTCCAGCTCATCGACCAAATGGTGTTAGCCATCCCCGAAGAAATTAAAAAAGCACAGCGAATCCAGCAGGAACACGACCGCATATTGGCTCAAGCCAAGGAAGAAGCTGACCGCATCCGAGACAATGCTCGGGAGGACGCAGCCCATCTGGCTGATGACACGGCAATCATGGCCATCGCACAGAGCCGTGCGCAAGCCCTGGAGGAGCGCACGCGCCGCGAGGTTGAGCGCATGCGAGCGGAAGCTGATGTTTACGCACTCGACACCCTGTCGCGCCTGCGCGACGAGTTGGACCATATCATGGGTGTCGTGTCGAATGGCGTTTCGAAACTCGATGCCGAAAGGAGCGCTCGGGCCGCTTCGATCACCCAAAATGAGCCTGCCGATATACCGGCAGACGAAGTCCAACCTGCACCGTGAGTGCCTCCGTCGAGAGATTCGTCGCCCGCGTGGCACTGGTGGCTGCTTTCGTCCTGTTCAGCCTCTATAGTTTCACCACCCCCCTGTTTGAGGCTTCGGATGAATTCTGGCATTACCCCCTGGTCCAGCATCTGGCCAGTGGTGGGGGATTGCCCATTCAGCGCATAGGTCAAACTGACGAACAGGCACCGTGGCGGCAGGAAGGCAGCCAGCCTCCACTCTATTATGTACTGGCAGCACTGGCGACAGCACCCATAGATGCATCGAACTGGCGCGAGGTGCGCCGGATCAACCCTCATAGTGACATGGGCCGCCCCACCCCAGATGGCAATTCCAATACGGTTCTGCATACATCCGCTGAGCAGTTCCCCTGGACACATGCCACACTGGCCATGCATGTAGCACGATTACTATCGGTGGCGCTTTCCACTTTGACGGTGATGTTTACGTATCTAGCCGCTGGGGAGGTGTTCCCGCGTACTCTCGGCACACCATCACAACCTGCACCATCAGTTGATCCACTAGCCTGGGTACGCCTGGGGAGCATGGCGTTTGTGGCGGGCGTTCCTATGTTCGCATTCATCAGCGGTTCGGTGAACAATGACAACGCAGCAGCCCTGTTCACTACACTTGGGTTGTGGTGGGCTCTCCGCCTGGTAAGTCGAGGCAATCTATCGATGCGGTCTGCCCTGATTGCTGGTGTTATATCCGCGGCGGCAGCCTTGAGCAAATCCAGTACGCTCGGGCTAATAGGTGTGTTTAGCCTTGCCGTGGCTCTTACAGCGATCAAGTTGCGACTACAGTCCGAGGCATGGCTGGGCAAAGCAGTTCGGTTTGGCGGTGTTTTTGTGGCCGTCGTGGTTGCACTGGCTGGTTGGTGGTTTGTCCGTAACCAGCTTCTATATGGCGATTGGCTTGGATGGAACGCCTTTCTGGATGCCGTTGGAAGGCGCAACCCTCCTGCATCATTGGCACAGTTGTGGAGCGAACGTGAGGGTTTTGTTTGGGCGTACTGGGGTGTCTTCGGTGCGCTAAATGTAATCATGCCACCCATCGTCTATATGGTATTGAATGGATTGGCTATAGTAGCGTTTGCGGGCCTGCTGACAGGCGCCCTGCGGGAATTCCTGCACCCTGGCGAAGTCAGCACAAGCCGATCACCCCGTATCACTTTGCATCGCAAAGTGGCTTACCTTTTAACAGACCATTCCAGTTTCATCTTGTGCTTAGCCTGGATATCGATCACGTTTATTGCCCTCTTACGCTGGACATCGTTGACACCTGCCTCGCAAGGCAGGCTTTTGTTCCCCTGCATCGCTGTGATCGCGATGAGCATGGCGTACGGCCTGTACCAATTGCATCGCTATTTGATGTTTGCCGCTGCAACAGGCCTGCTTGCATTAACACTGGTTATACCCTTCGCAGTCATCCAACCCATCTACACTAAACCTCCCAATACTCCCACAGCTCAACCAGCTAACCGGCTTGACGTTTCCTTTGGCAATGCTCTGGACCTGCTCGGATACGACACACCACCTGCCACGACTCAACCAGGTAAATACGTTACGATTCAACTCTATTGGCGTGTAGTGAAACCGATGACACATAACTACAGTGTCTTCGTACATTTACTCAATACTGAGGATGTAATCGTCGCACAACGTGATATGTATCCTGGTCAAGGACTAATCGCCACCAGCGAGCTCCCAGCAGGATATGCCTGGCACGATCGTTACGCTGTCCAGATACCTCAACTAACCCCAATAGACAAGGAACTGCATTGGGCTGTCGGTATATATGATCTTCAGACAGGACAACGGCTAACCGCGACAAAAGGGTTGGAAACTGATCAAGGGATTGTGTTGGGCAGGACGATCTTTGTGACAGGTTCGTCACGTGGTACGCTGCTGGACTATGACAATGGCATCACTCTGGAGCATTATGAGGTGACACCGGGTGTCCTGACTGCTAGCCAGCCCATTACCGTAACTCTGCACTGGCGCGCCACCCGGCATGTCGACACGAATTACACCATCTCCTTGCAGCTACTTGGTGACAGGTCCAATAAAATCGCTCAAAATGATTCAGGTCCGGTACAGGGAAACGCACCTACCACGACGTGGAAGGTGGGGAAGCCAATTACAGATACCCATGTCTTCCAGGTTGCATCTGATGCGCCCCCTGGCGTATATCGGCTGCTCCTGGTGGTGTATAACCCTGGTAACTTTATGCATCTGGGTGCTTATGGCCAGGACGGCATTTACATCGGCACAGAGGTTGTGCTGGAGGATTTACGGGTGAAGTAGAATGCCAGGTGTACGGATACGGATATAGAATCCGGCAGTCTCGAAAGGCTGTTAGCAATAAGGAGTGAAATGAATCGGTTTGGAATGAATCAGGTGGGCCCCAATCAACCCAGTTCAAGCATCGTTACTGATGAGGCCGCCGCGCGTAGCTTTATTGTCAAAGTGTATTGGTGGATGACGCTCGCCCTGGCCATCACCGGTCTGGTTGCTGTCGCTACGGCTATGAACCCGGATATGATGGCGCTGCTCTTCAACACTCCTGCGTTCATGGTGGTCATCGTCGCACAACTGGCGCTGGTTCTCGTCCTGAGCGCAGTCATTCGCCGGCTCAACGCCGGGGTCGCAACCGGGCTATTCGTTGTTTATGCAGCGTTGACCGGCTTGACCTTCTCAATGCTGTTCCTGGTCTATACATCAACGTCGGTCGCACAGGTGTTTTTCATCACGGCTGGGACATTCGGCCTGGTCAGCGCTTATGGCTACGTCACCGGGCGCGACCTGACGAGCATCGGTAACCTGGCTATCATGGCCCTCATCGGTCTGGTTGTTGGGTTCATCGTAAATATCTTTCTGGCCAGCAGCACACTGAGCTTCATCCTCTCCGCGGTGGGTGTCCTCATCTTCGTGGCGCTCATTGCCTACGATACGCAACGCATCAAGCGCATGGCCATGGGGGTGGGCACCGATGGTGAAGTGCTACGCAAGGCCGCTGTGATTGGGGCTCTGGCTCTGTATCTGGATTTTATCAACCTGTTTCTGAACCTGCTCCGCCTCTTCGGTCGCAGGCGCTAGAGCCGGGTCCAGGCATCCATCAAAAGCAGGGTTCTGCCGGTGCACCAGCAGAACCCTGCTTTTCATCAACTGCGAATAACTTCGAGTGGCTTCACATTGCCGCGAATCGGCTCAGCATTGCCATTAGGCGCCGCCCAGCGTACTGCGTTCGCGATGACCTTGCGGATGGTCGGGTTGTAATAGGTGGGAAAAGTCTCGTGGCCGGGGCGAAAGTAGAAAACTTTTCCGGCACCCCGGTAAAAACAACAGCCGCTGCGAAACACTTCGCCTCCCTCGAACCAACTTACGAACACCAGATCGTCGGGGGCAGGGATATCGAAATGCTCGCCGTACATCTCTTCGTGCGGCAGCTCAATATACTCTTCGATACCTCGTACGATGGGATGCCCTGGGTTCACTACCCACAGGCGTTCTTTCTCATTAGCCTCACGCCATTTCAGCATGCACCCCGTACCCATGAGCCTGGAGAATATCTTTGACATATGGCCTGAGTGAAGTACGATCAGCCCCATCCCAGCCATCACGCGCTCATACACACGCTGCACGATCTCGTCTTTCACCTCATGGTGCGCCATGTGGCCCCACCAGGTTAGTACGTCGGTATGTGCCAGAACTTCCTTGGTCAGCCCATGCTCAGGTTGATCAAGCGTGGCAGTGTTCACATGAAAATCGGGAGACTCGCGCAACCCTTCTGCAATAGCTTCGTGCATGCCTTTTGGATAAACCCGCGCGACTTCTTCATGTGTCTTTTCATGCCGATACTCGCCCCACACGGTGACGTTTATTAACTGAGTCATGTTTCTCCTCATCGTTTAGTATGTTTTCTGCTCCCACCCGGTAACAGCGCTGGTCGCGCTCCGTTCATGGCAACCAATAACCGGTGACAGCACCGCATTCATTTTAGGCCAAATCAGCCCTTCGGCGAATCCCCATCTTCCAATCGCACAGGGATTACGATAGCATCATCGGGCCAGGATGAGCCATCTGGCCGATATGCTTTAACACGCTGCGAGGTCACAGGATTGTATAACCCGACACTAAAGGCACTGGCATTATTCAGATCTGGCACATGATAGGTGGTGATCACCTGTTCTCCTTTGTCCCATAGTGATGTGGGGTACGCAGGAGGGGCGTCAGCCTGTCCAATGGTTTGTCCTTTGGCATCCAGTGCATGGACGAAAACGGTATAGTCTCGTGTGGCCCACGAACGTGCACGCCAGTACAGGGTTAACTCATCACCCTGTACCTTATAGCCCTCCAAAATACCCAGTGTGCCCAAGGTGCTAGTGAACGGCATACCTGGCTTGATCTCCGCAGGCTCCGGACCACGCAACTTCACCAGTCCGATCTGGGCATTGGCTGCGTTATTTTCCACCAGGTGCGAGACGGTATAGGGAGGTTTATTCAGATACCAGCCTACATATACATGCACCAAACTGCGAACGGTAGCACTGACAGGCATCTCATAATCGTCGCGGAAGACACGCCCCACCTCCATTTGCATGGTGTTAAAACGTCCTCCCAAGGGAAGTGTGGTGATACGCCCAAGTGCCATGTCGCTGTCGTTTCGAGCTTCAACCACCACGCGATAAACGTCGGTGATCGGTCGTGTGGCACGCCAGTAAACGCTCACATGGAGTGTGTCTCCCGGTGAAATACGCCGGGTTGACAGGGTGGCACCGACCAGCTCTATCCCGTTTTGATAGTGCACACTGGCCAGGTGCGATATAACTGCGACCTGTTCATCCGAAAGATATGCGGGTAAAGCATAACCCGATACGAGCGATAACCTTAAACCAATCACTGCGCCGATCACTGATAGAAAAGTTATAGCCAGTGCACCTGTCTGACGCGCTCGCACGGGGAACCAGGCCATCAATCCAGCTGCGGTAAATGCCGATACGGCCATAAAGCCGGGTGATATCAGACGCAGATTCTCCGAGCCGTCCTGGTTGCGCATCCAGGCTATGAAAGCTACGAAAACCACAACCAACCCGAAAGCGGGTATGGTCATTTCGGCAGGGAATTGGCGTCGAATTAATGCCCGTATAGTGCCAACTGCCACTACGATTACTACA
The DNA here is from genome assembly GCA_021788625.1 of Chloroflexota bacterium. Taxonomy (GTDB): domain Bacteria; phylum Chloroflexota; class Anaerolineae; order J036; family Brachytrichaceae; genus CAIXPS01. Next base: position 31,874 of record JAJYKL010000001.1, on the reverse strand, counting down.
ACACCCATCACCAGATCAACATAGGGCGGGAATTCCACACCGTGCCCGAACTCACCCCAATAACTCGCGATCACACGTGGCATGCGCGCCAATATGTCCATTGCGGATAATGGCACGGGGCGGATACCAGTGGCATTCGCCTGCTGAAATAGTGGCAACACGCTGCCGTAGCGCACCGCATAATCAGCCATCAAGCCACCGTAGGCAAGGAGGAAACCCAACATACACAGCAGGCTCCTCTGCGCCATCCACCAGATTGATAAGCGTCGCGCTTTTACAGCGCACCACACCAGTACCAGAGCGATTGGCGCAGCCAGTACAAGCCCACTCACCTTGGTTGTCACCGCAATACCAAACGACAGGCCGAGTACAACCCATGACCAGCTTGACCGTGGATCGGATCGCTTGACGACCTTCATCAGCACCCACATACAAAACGCTGAGGCACAGGCGAGTGCGATGTCATTGTCAACCTGGCTGCTGATATGCAGGAACTTGGGGTTAAATGCTGTCACTGCCAGGGCCACGAGCGCTACGTCTTCCCGGTCGAAGAGCACCCGCACACCGGCATAAATAAAAAGTACCGTGAGTAATCCCAATACGGTGGAGTACAGCCGCAGGATCCTAATCGCGAGGGTTGTGCCTGAGGGCGGAAAAACTAGCTCTTGGGAGGTGTGATCATAAACAATGCCATTGCCAAACGTTGGATCAGGTCGGTACACTGCGCCATAGTCACTTCGATCGATCCATGCGATGAGGGGTGCACCGAAAATGTAATAAAGTGGAGTCTGCGCCGTCTCGTGCGAAACGCTGTGAAGCGGATCGGGTAGCGTATGGTGATTGGCAACGTAGTCTATGTACAAATAATGGGCGCCCTCATCAGGGCCTTCGAAGAGTGGCAGCGCCCAGTTGTAGGCAACAGCCAAAACTACGAATGCCACTGAGAGGGCACCGATTACAAGAGGATGCTTGTGTCTGCTAAGGAACCCCGGATCTGCCACAACGAACGTGCTTCCTTTCGGGTGGCAACCATGTGAGCCACGCGCAATGCGACAGCTGATGGCGGGAGCTTACTCTTCCAAAGTAGAGAGGTCGCCCTCCGGCATCCCCAACGCACGAGCGCGAAGGACCCGCCTCATAATCTTCCCGCTGCGTGTTTTAGGCAGTGTGCTGACAAACTCGACATGCTCAGGTCTGGCAATGGGTCCCAGTTCCTTCCCCACGTGCTGGCGTAGCTCCTCGGCCAGTTTCTCCGTAGGCTCTACCCCGCTGCGTAGAATCACATATGTATGGATGGCATTGCCTTTGATTTCATGCGGCAGACCAATCGCGGCCGCTTCAGCGACGGCCGGATGTGAGACCAGCGCGCTTTCCACTTCCGCCGTACCCAGGCGATATCCACTCACCTTGATGACATCGTCAACACGACCGATGACCCAGAAGTAGCCATCGTCATCAACCCGCGCCGAATCGCCGGTGAAGTACTTGCCTGGGTACTTGGTCCAGTATGTACTTACGTAGCGGTCCGGGTCGCGATAAACAGTACGGGCCATGGCTGGCCAGGGTGTTGTCAACACCAGATACCCCTCTTCATTGGGGGGTGATGGGTGACCTTGATCGTCAAGCACCTCGGCCTGGATGCCAAAAAACGGACGGGTTGCGCTGCCTGGCTTAAGCGGAACCACGGGCGTTGGTGTGATCATAAACATGCCGGTCTCTGTCTGCCACCAGGTGTCCATGATCGGGCAATGTTCCTTGCCGATGTGCTTGTAATACCATCGCCAGGCTTCTGGGTTTATGGGCTCGCCCACGCTGCCCAATAAGCGTAGGGACGATAGATCACAGCGATTCGGCCACGCTTCGCCAAAACGCATTAATCCACGGATGGCAGTTGGCGCCGTGTACAGGATCGTAACACCATATTTCTCAACAATACGCCACCAGCGGTCAGGATAGGGATAGGTTGGAGCGCCTTCATAAATAACGCTTGTCGCCCCCGTAATGAGTGGGGCATAGACAATATAACTATGGCCGGTGATCCAGCCGGGGTCGGCTGCACACCAATAGCGGTCTTCGTCAGTGATGTCGAAAACATACTTCAGTGTGGTATAGATGCCAACTGAATAACCACCATGCGTGTGAACGATGGCCTTAGGCTTTCCGGTGGTGCCGGATGTATAGAGCAGGAATAGTGGATCCTCTGCATCCATTGACTCGGTCTCGCACTTGGGGCTGGCTATGGGCAACGACATCAGCTCGTGCCACCAATAGTCACGGCCTTCCTCCATATGAACTGGCTTCCCCGTGCGCCTGAATACCACCACGGTTTCAACTGCTGCAGTCCGCTTAAGCGCCTCGTCAACAATCTGTTTGAGTTCGACCACTTTGCCATTAAGGAATGCGCCATCACACGTGATGAGCACACGACTCTGTGAATCATCGATGCGGCTGTGCAGTGCTTCCACTGAAAACCCGCCATAGACAACAGAATGTACAGCGCCGATCTTCGCGCATGCCAACATAGCGATTGGAAGTTCGAGCACGCGGCCCATATAGATGGTCACTCGGTCGCCCTTGCGCACTCCCAACGCTTTCAGAACATTGGCAAACTTGCTCACCTCACGATTCAAAGAGAAAAACGACATGGTTTGCTCACTGCCATCCTCTCCTTGCCAGATGAACGCAAGTTTGTTCTTGCGGTGGGTCGTCAGGTGCCTGTCAATAGCATTGTGGACGATATTCGTCTTGCCCCCAACGAACCACTTGTAGAATGGCTTATTCGAATCGTCCAACACACGGGTCCACTTCTTGTACCAACCCAGTTCTGCTGCACGCGCCGCCCAAAACGCTTCGAGGTCCGCGTCCGCCTCAGCAGCCAGGGCAGACCAGTCCTTTACATGAGCATGGGCTTTCACATCCGTAGAGGGATAAAACAAACCATCGCCTTCCGTTGCCACTTCAGACTTGCTATTCTTAGCTAACTGTTCCAACATCCTCTGTACCTCCAGCAGACCACGCGAACCGGATTTACAGGCAGCATTATATGAGCGTCAGATGCTCAACCTCCGCTGCGACGGCACACTGCAGGTGAGTAAGGACCAAGCGGCACGTTTACTGCGTCTCCCACCCACGCACTGCCGTCAGCACGGAGCGTTGTCAGCCGATTCCCATTGGCACGCAGGTATACGCCTATCTGAAATTCCTTGAGCGGCGCAATGCCGGATGGAAGTTCAATCCGGCGTGTTTCGGTGATGACCCGATCTGCTGGGACCTGATCCAGAGGCAGGTAGCCCTCAAGCAAGTCACGATCGGCCACAATCGCCTGTTGACCAAGATGGTCGATGCCGTGCACGAAGACACCCAGCGGTTGATGTACATCACGCACATCGGACCACGTCAGATCCAATGCCACAAATTGTTCGCACATCGTGGCCTTCGCCTGTCGTAAAGCCACATCAAGGGCACCCTGTTCAAACCTGGCCAGGGGAGGCGCGCTAGTGCGATCGTTACCTATGACGGCCAACCTGCGAGCGCGAAGCCCTGGCGAGTCATAGTCAAAACGGTAAATGTAATTGGATGCAAGAATCGCCTGGCGAAGAGCGATGTCATTCACTATCGGACCGGGGATACCATAGACAAAATGCGTACCGCGAGTCAGAGAGATGTTGTGCCGTACATATGACGTGTCGCGCCGTGTTCCGCTGACCGTGGCGAGCCACGTCCAGGCCGGGATGTTATCACTCTGAAAAATGGGCATTCCCTCAGCCCCAATGAGGAAGGCGGGGTATGCTGGCGCACTGTAGTAGGGCATGTTGATGTACAGCACCTTGGCCGCAGGCGACGATGCACGCAGGTCAGTGTTAATCATCGTCATGGCTGGGGTCAGGCGAGCCGTTTCATTCATGCGATCGGCCACATAAGGTACGCACCACCCGAGTATGATCACCACCGGCAAGACGGCAATTACCTGTACAACACGCTGGCGCAGGTTTTGCAGGAGCAGCGCCAGGGCACCTGCCCAGAAGAGCGCAATACCTACGGACGGGGCATATAAGAGGCGGGGGCTCATGGGAAGATAGCCTTCGGACAAGATTAACGAAGGCACGGAAAGCGTAAACCACCACGCGAGTGCAAGCAGACCCAAAGCGAAATTTCTCCGTTTAACAAGCCACACCAGCGTAAGCGGGACAATCACCACAAACATGGCGCTCACAATCAATGCGTTATATGGTGCCAGCCCAATCCACGAACGCAATAGGACAATCAGCCAGCTAATCATGGCTTGGAGCACATAGGGGATGTTGCTCACTAATCGCGAAGATAAAGTTGCCAAACTACGTATTTGCGATAAACCCCATGAGTCGGGTCTCAATAAACGGTATTGCAGCGGGTAGATAAGACATAGTACGCCAATGGCAATGGCGCGGAGTCGCACTGGCCGCTGGCCCGCGACGCTCATCACCAACTCCATTGTGACGATGAGCGGACCAAACATGAAGCCTGCCTCATGTGACAGGCAGGCAAGCGCAAGAAAAGCTATGCACAACAGCCACCAGGCTGGTTGATTGCGATGCCGCGCTGTCAGGTAAGCATGAACAGCGGACAGCCCGAACAACGTCAAAACGGGGTGATAGATAGCCCCCGCCCAGAGTACTGCTTGATAGGAGAAGGGAAACAGACCAAATATCAGTGCACTCAATGCTGGAAAAAGCAGCCCTCTTATATGAAAGCGTCTGCCAAGGCGTAAAGCCAGAGCAGCCACCAGCGCAGTATTTAAAACATGCAGCCATACATTCCAGGCGTGGATAATGGCGGGGATATACCAGCCGAAGACCTCGCGCGTGAGGACCCACAGCAAGTTTACAACGGGCCGTGCTGAAGCACCGGTTTGCCCGGCCATGGTAAAAATGCTCAGCATGTTGAAGGCATTCATCCATACAATATTGGCGGCGTCATCATGGAAAAGCATCAGACGGATGGCGGGCGCGTAGAGGGCAAAGATAGCAAGTACGATAACGCCGATCGACATTAGTTGATATGCCGGCGTTTTCCCACTGATAGGTTTGTGCATTACATTGCCAGACTGCATTCGGGACAATCCCACTGCAAGCCACTCAAGCACAGGTCGCCCTGGGGTGCAAACTTATATCGCTATGGCATACTCCAAGCATGCCAAGTTTACATCACCGTTTTCGTTCCATACCAGGACATTGGGCCGTTGCGGTCCTTTGCCTCAGCATTGCACTTATCGGTGCCAGCGCGCTGCGCCTGTACCGTCTTGATCTGATTGACTTCCGCTTCGACCAGGCATATCCATTGCAGTTTGCCATTGACATCACCCAGGGCCGGCTTTGGGCAGTGCAGCCGTATGGATCCGTTGCTGCACATCCTCCAGTCTACCTTTACATGATGGCAATTCCGTACCTCTTCACCCGCGACTTTATGACCATTGTCACCGTGCATGCTTTGTTGGACGTACTGTCAGTCGCCTTGTGCTGGGTTATTGGGACACGTTACTTCAATTGGCGCGTCGGTAGCATTGCCGCGATCCTGTATGCGGCAGGTCCCTGGGCTGTGCAAAACGCTCGCAACACGTGGCCTGTTCCGCAGCCTATGTTTGCAGCCATTTTCATCATCGGCCTTTTAGAGCTGGTCCAGCGTCATAATCCATGGGGGTGGACCATCTCTGGACTCGGCCTGGCATTGAGTGTGGGCACACATCTGGCTGGGATTTATCTACTTCCTGTGGCCTTGATCAGCTGGTGGCTGCTGCGTCGAGAGGCCAAGTGGCAGCCAATGGTACTTGGTGCGCTACCCATGATGGCCATTGCCATCGACTACCTTCTGTATGATGCAGCACACAGTTTTGAGAATATTCGCTCACTCGTATCGTGGTTGGGTAAACCTGCCAGGTTCTCATTTAGTGCCTTGAATAACGCCGTCTGGCTCAGCGGGGGTTTGCATCTCAGCGACCTGGCTGGTAAGGCTATCAACCAGTGGAAGACACAAACACCAGCTTGGATGCAAAGCATCGACACTTTACAGGTGGCTATTCTGATCCTAGGGATTGCGATAACGGTTATATCGCTTCTTATGAGGATCACTTCTGCACGACGCAACGATCCACCCTACAAGAAACACACGCTCAGCTTATTGATCATCGTGATGTGGTGGATTCTGCCGATCGTGGTGCAGTTACGGCACAGCCAGTTCGTCGAGTTACAGTACATGCCCATTACACTCCCGGCGCCGTTTCTGCTTATGGCACTGGGTGTAGATGCCATTATCAGTCTCAACCTGGCTCGATGGCGGACGAGCCCCCTACTCCGATGGACTAAGCCTGTTCTGGCGGCGCTAGCAGTTGGTAGTCTACTCGTTATCGTTGCGTGGCAGGTTGATACCACCTTTCGTTTCGATGCATTTGTGGAAGCCTACGATACGAGTGGGGGGTATGGTCTTCCCGCACGTAGTGCATTAAGTGCCGTACAAAAGGCAATACAGGCTCGAGTGTCGGGCATCACGGGTGACGTCGCAGCAGTCATCAAAGACTATATGACTCCCTGGAATGAACAAGGGCTCACCCTGCACGTCATGCTTGCCGACTTACCTCATCGCTTTTTGAATAGTAATGTTTCGGGTTGGGTATTTGACCCAGGCGGAACTTCATATATCTTTGCCCCTGGCACCGAGGGTTTGTTGCAGGATCTATATAGCTTCTACAAGCCCTCAGAGGTTATTACGAGCGAGGTTCCGTTGCGCGATTCACTCACGGTCGGATATACCTACGCGCAAGTTCAAAAGTTACCCGACGCGAACCAGTTTATTCCGGCAACACCGGCCTACTGGGACAATGGACTCGAACTGATGAGTTATCGAATCAACGTGAGTTCAACTTCGATAGTAGTGGAAACGCTGATCCATGTTCTTTGGAACCAACCCGACGGCGTGGACTTCCATTGGTATAACAATGTTTTTGTCGGCGACAAGCAGGTGGCCAAAATGGATGATAGCGGGATCCACCCAACGGCGTGGCGAGCCGGCGACGATTTGCTGCAGCGATTTGTGGTACCCATATCGACCCCCCTGCCGGCTAAGGGAGCTTATGTGCGCATAGGCTGCTATAGCTATCCGCAAGTTCACGCTGTGCTGGTTACACAGGCAGGCAAATTAGCGGATGATGGAGTGAACCTGCCTATTACGCCATCATAGACCGTTCAGAGCCATGTAAAATGCACCGGATTGCCGCGTGCAATCAGCCGTTATGCTGTCATACTTGTCGCCCGCACTATGATGCGCAACACTAGCCATAAGGAAAAGTCCCAGAATTGGCTGTCTCTGCTGGCCCTGGTTATCGCCATTGCTTCATATCTGATTGTTGGCCTGGCGAACCTGAACCTGCCTGGTTTGCAGTATGACGAAGCGGCTGATGCAGTGCCGGCGATGGAACTCCTGCGCAGCCTACCGAATAGCGCATTTAGCACAATAAACCTTTTCGGACTGCGCCTGCCGCTCATGTTGAGCTACTACATTGGGCCAACCACCATATATCTGAGCTGGGCAGGTATGGCAGTTTTCGGCACGACGGTCGCTGGATTGCGCATAACCATGCTGCTGGCAGGTGTCCTTACTCTCTTGCTTTTATACTTTCTGGCGCGTGCCTGGTTCGATCCGCTCACCGGAGGTATCAGTGTTTTATTATGCGCTACCGCTCCGGCATTTGTATGGTGGAGCCGCGCGGGTGCCAACTTCACTCTACCCATACTCGCTCTGGCGATGCTTCTACTGTTTTTCACGAGACGGTGGTGGCAGACGCGCAACCCAGCTTTACTCATCGCTGCCGCGTTCATGGCTGGACTGGGATTAACCACCAAGTTGCTGTTTTATTGGCAACTGGTGTCACTGGGTATCTTTGCGTTGATTGTCCTGGGTCTACCTGGTTTGTGGAAAACCCTGCGGAATATCCCCACTGCAACACTGATCTGGTGTACCGCTGCATTGGCGTTAGGTCTGGCTCCATTCATCATCTACAACATACCATCCGGCGCCTCGTTCCACTTCCTGCTAGCCAATACCGTGCAGTCGCACATCTATGGCCACAACAACCTCGATGTGGTGAACAATGTGCGATTCGAGGCGGATGAGTTCGTGCGAATGATGGGCGGTGACACGCTCCACTTCGACGCGCCTGCGGGATTACCTTTTGGCACATTCGCCATCATCATCAGCTTGCTCTATACGGCTTACCTGAGCGTCCGGCATCACTCCCAACTCATTTTCCCTGCAGGGAAGACCAGCTCGCATACTCCGCCAGGTCTACGCCTCCGGTTCCTGCTCCTGCTTAATGTGCTGGTGGCCATTCCTTTAGGTACCATCAGTGTCAGCAGCATTGGCGCACGGCATCTGTTTATCATTGTTCCACTGGCATGGCTACTTGTGGCGTTGACCATTGTCGATGCTCTGCACTGGTTCAAGCGTCACCTCGCTCAGCGGCTGGCCGTTATTGCCAGCGTTGGGCTGGTCGTCATTCTCCCGCTCAACGCCCTGGTCACCAACTTCACAATCCAATCGTTCTTTGTAACGACGGGTGGGCGAGGCCTTTGGTCAGATGCCCTCAATACCCTGGCGCAAGATTTGCTGACTCGATATGCCGGTAGACCAGTCATGGCACTCGACTGGGGATTTGAGCGGAGCATTGCCTTTCTTACGCAAGAACAGGTGCATATGAGGGAGATGTATGAATATCAGCCAGAACCGTCTCCCAAGTTCAACGATGTAGCTACCGTGATGTTACGCGACCCCGCCAACATCTATGTGTTCCATGCCCCCTGGACTACGGCTTTCGGAGGGTATCTGGAGGTAATGCAGCGTAGAGCGGCTGAGATGCACAAAGACCTGGTATTACAGGAAGTCATCCGCGAACGTGATGGTGCCGAAAATACTCTCATTTATACCGCTGTGGACACGCCGCGCAGTTTCGTGATCTCCCCCACCCTGGCCACACGCAACGCCATTTTCACCGAGGGGCTGACGTTGCTGGGAGGGAATGCCGCGTACGACCCAGCACGGCACGAGGTAGCTCTGTGGCTCTATTGGTTGAATACGTCCGAGCACCAGACCGATGACACGGAACTGGTGCACATTATCGACCAGTCAAATGGCAACGCTGTACTGATTGCCGATCAGCAACCCTTCGACGGAACATACCCGTTCTCACAATGGAAGAAAGGTGAGGTGGTACTCGAACGACGTTGGATCGAGCTCCCTCCCAACCTCAAGCCTGGTGTATATCAGGTGCGGGTCGGCGTATACAACACGAAAACCGGCGAACGACGCGCCATTGACGATCCGCAGCATGATGCCGCAGGCAACAGTTTAATGCTGCGCTGGTTTCAGGTTAAGTGAATCCGACTACTGCTTGGACGTGGACTATAACCGGATATCCATCAGGGGTGTTGTTCCTGATGAAGGCGCTGTCAACAATCGAGCGCGTATCAGTTTTGTGTGCCCTTAGCACCAGTCGCAAGTATTTGGTTTACGACCGAGCCCACCATTATTAGCGACGAAACACAATAGTCCGCATCATCTGTATAAGGATGATCCACCAGGATTGTCTTGATACCGAGTTCTTTTGCAGGTTTGGTGTTGACCGGCGTATCTTCAACCAGGATCGTTTCCTCGGCTGTTGCATTCATAATTTGCAGAGCTCGCTGGTAAGCCCTGGGATCCGGTTTATTAAGGAAGTTTAGGGCTCGGATGTCCACAATACGCTCAAAACAGTCCAGCAGGTTTAAATGGCTCAATACGCGCGTAGCATGTTGAGCATCAGAATTGGTAAGAACAGCACGACGAAGTGGCATATCGAGCAGCATCCGCCGCACGCCCGGTTGGGTCTCAATTAGCCCATCAAGCGGTACATCATGGACATAGCACAGGTAGTCATCAATGTCGAATTCATAGCCTTCTTCGATCAGTCCACGCAAAGACGTACCATAAATCGTCCGCCAGCGCGACCGCAACTCGTCGGCGCGTTCCTGAGGGATCCCCACCCGCTCGGTGACATATTGCTCGATCCGACGCGCAATGGACGGCATAAGAGCCGAAGATCGGGGATACAAAGTATCGTCAAGGTCAAACAATATAACTCGATACATGACGAGCCTGGTTAACTGCGTTCCTTGTCAGGAACGTTTCTTTCCAGCAAGAGCTCCATGTACACTGCATCCAGCCAGCGACTGAACTTGTATCCTACTTGTTTCAGGTAAGCTACGCGCTCGAAGCCAAAAAGCTCATGCAGGTGCAGGCTGGCTGCGGAGTCTGCATCGATGACGGCAATAATAACGCGTAACCCAAGCGTTCGCGCATCTCCGAGAAGAGGTGGTAAGAGCAGTTTCCCAATGCCCTGCCCGCGCCAATCTGCCGCAACATATATGGAATCTTCTGCGGTATACCGATAGCCCACCCGAGAGCGAAACTCACTGAGTGAACTCCAGCCAACGACGCGATCCTTGACGTCTGCTGCGATATAGATGGGGTAGCGCCGTGAAATATGTGCGTCGAACCAGGTTATTCGTTCTGCTAGAGTACTGGGCTCATAATCGTATGTAGCAGTAGTGTTAAGAACGGCCTCGTTGTAAATATCGAGTATGGCGGGCACATCGTTTGGAGTGGCTGGTCTGATGATCATAGTAACAAGTCAGGCAGTACATAGCGGTTCTCACATAACGCGACTCGCGCCGCCATCTACCATGAGAGCGGCTCCATTAATAAAGCTGGCCACTGGCGAAGCCAGAAAGACACATGCGCGACCGAATTCCTCAGGTTGACCAATGCGACCGAGCGGGATACTCTTTCCCATGCGGGTTATTTCCTCCTCAACCGTGGAGCCATTACGCTGAGCATTGGTTTTTGCCAGTGATCGGATGCGATCTGTTTCTGTACTGCCGGGGCAGATCACATTCACCCGAATATGTTCCGGCCCCAACTCATGCGACAGGGTCTTGGCCATGCCAATGACAGCCAGACGCAGGCTATTTGAGAACAGGAGATTATCCAGCACATGCTTAATTCCATACGACTCGATGAACGTGATACTGCCACCACCCTGGGTTCGCATAACCGGAATGACAGCGCGTGCTGCCCGCACTGCACTCATGAGTGTCAATTGGATAGCCGCTTGCCAGGCCATGTCATCGAAATCCATGAATTGACCAGCCGGAGGGCCACCCGCGTTCACGACCAGTGCATCTATGCGAGCGAAGCGCTCACGCGTCGTAGCCATTAAGCGGTCGATGTCTTCTGCGCGCGAGGAATCAGCGACGACGGGGATCACCTGTGCTCCCGTTTCGGCAGCAATATCATGTGCAGTGCGTGCCAGTACTTCACCATTACGCGCTGAGACCACCACCCTGGCGCCTTCCTGAGCGAAGATACGCGCAGTCGCTGCGCCCAGACCCTTACTTGCTGCCATTACAACCGCAACACGACCTTTTAACTGTAAATCCATACAACTAATTCCTGAGATTCATACAATAGGATAAAACATACCCACAGTCGCCAAAGCAGTAAAACCAATTAGCTACACCAGATGACTCCATGAATCATGAGTAGCTGGCAACCTCTCCCAGTTCGTCCAGCAATTCTGCAAACTGATCAGGCGGGAGGAATCGCAGTGACCGATCCTCCAGTTCATAGGGCAGCACCGTGAAATGACCATCGTGGTACCAGTATAAGTTTGGACTGATCGATCCTGGCCCATCGCGATGCATACCCACGATTACCTGCAGCATCGCGCCAGCTGCTTCCATTGCGCCGATGTTCGTGATGGGGTGAACGATCATGATGTCACGCTTAGGCACACCGAGCAGGACGCCATGCTGATTTTCCTCTGGGATGTAGTCTTCCAGGATCAAGGCGTGGCTGGCCGCATAAAAAGGATCGCCGGTATAGATGGTAAGGGCTGTGCCGGGTTCCAACTGTATAGTATTGGGCTTTAACTTGCCAGTGAGCCGTAGATTCCTGCGACCGATCTCAAACAGATCTTCCGGATCCAGTCCCCAACTCAGCGCTTCCGAGCGTGAAACGGTTCGGACTGTGGAGGGCAGGTCGAGAGCGACCACCTCGAGTGTTCCCTCTGGCCCAGGCCGCTGCACGATGTCTGTGGCATGATTCACAACATCCGCCGGATACAGGCGCCCGCGTATTTTCGATTTGACGTTCGTAAAGTCTTCCATCTGCACTGGTAGGGCAGTTTCCCTATCGTTCACTTCGAAGATCGAATCGAAGTGCGCCGTTATGAGATCGTGCCATTCATCCCGATCTGCCTGCTGGCAAAGCTGAGCAATATTCTGCAAGCCGAACGTGCTGCTGTAGGGGAAGGTACTTTGATCCGGTTTGACCAGCCCTTCCTCGTCGTCGATGGCCACCGAGATATGCCGATTGGCGAAATAGCTTTCGATGAGACCCAGGAAAGATCGATAGCCCTGTCTCCCCAGTGGACGAGCCCAGACTGGGATCGAGTTATCGTCGTCATCAAAATACGCGCTCATGTTTACAGTTTACCTCGATTCAAAGCCCGTATATCCAACTGTCAGCGAAGCGCACACAGCTGTTTTTGTTCCATAGCTGGTTCCGCCTTATGACCCACATGATGAATAACTGCAAACCAGAGGCCGATTACAGTAAATCTACCCACTGTGATGTTGTCGACACAGGTGATAGTTGAACTCATCGCTCACTTATCTGGTGTCGAGCACGTGAGAGTGTGACTAAAGAGTGATGGTGACTTTGTGTAAACCGCGGGAAATATCGGGGTCAAAACCCTTCATGACGGACAGATGCATGGCAAACAACTGTCCAGCGACGATAAAGGGTATAGTGCTCAACAACGCCGTTGAGCATTCCACGTTGAGCACACGCCCATTCTCAGGTAGTGGCGCCGCCTGGCGAGTGGCAAAAGTAACCACACGCGCCCCGCGCGATTGTACCTGTCGTATCAGTGCCAGCATGGCATCCTGGGTGGCATCGTGACTCAACAACGCTAGGACCGGATAGCCAGGTTCGATTATGGCCAGGGGGCCATGCATAAAGTCAGCTGCCGAGAAGGACTCCGCGTTAATATAGCAGGTCTCTTTGAGTTTCAGTGCGCTTTCCTGAGCAGCACCATACGAATAGCCGCGCCCGAGGATAATAGTTCGCTCAGCTTCAAGCCACTCGCGTGCCAGCGTGGTGATGTGATCTTCCTGAGCCAGCACCGACGAAATAGCATCTGGCAGGCGATGTAAACCATCGAACAGATCCACGTTTTGAGTGATGGTGGTAGCTAATAGTGCATAGGCCACGCATTCGGTTGTGACGGTTTTCGTCGCCGCAAGTGCCTTCTCAACACCAGCTTCCAGAAGCAGCACATGCTCGGCGGCTTCAGCAAGGGGTGAATCGGGAGTATTGGTAATTGCCAGGGTAAGTGCTCCCTGCCGCCTTGCCTGATGAACCACCTCAACGACATCTGCGGCCTGTCCGCTTTGTGATACACCAATGACCAGTGCGTCTGCCAGACGTGGTGGAGTGTGGTAAAGGGTAAAGAGAGATGGCGAGGCAAGAGCCGTCGGTAGGCCTGCGAGACCTTCCAGTAGATACTTGCCGTAGGTGGAGGCGTTGTCACTGCTGCCACGCGCCACTAGTACTGCGAAGCGACACCCTCGTGCATGCTCGGCCACTTTATGTAATGCAGAACCTGCGGAATCGATCAAGTTGTTCAGTACAGCAGGCTGTTCCTGAATCTCAGTAAGCATCAACGAGCCTGGCGGTCGGAATTCCATAAAGTGTTACTCGTTATTATGCGGGGCGATGCGTAATTTCTCTTGCGAATCCCATTCCTCGCGCGTTACAAACTCACCATTCTCGACGTGCCGATTGGTTTCGTTGCGGCTTGAATCAAAATGTACTTCCAGCTCGGCCATTCCATAACACACGTTGTCCACCACTTGCTTGCGGACAACATATGTTTCAGCATCGTCATCCAGGCTTAGATCGTTGTTACGGTCAATGCGTACACGGGCAATGGCGCCGCACTTGTGTACCTTCACGAAATACCAGATCCCGTTCAAATCAGGTTTTGCACCGTGCGCGGGCGATTCACCCGACCCAAACAGTCGTTTTATGAAACTCATTATGAGCCTCTTACTTCACGCCCCTCAACGCCCGCCAGTGGGATGTGCGGGCCTCTCCTCGGAGCGCACTACGATGACGAGTGCTATAACCAGAACGACAAGTGAGATACCTGTTGCCAGAAGTACCGAGCCGTACCAGCCTATTCTGGACGCGAGCTGTTTGGTACCGGGTACACCGGTCGCGTAGATGACATAGGCAATCCATCCTGCGCTCCAGCTTAAGAGTACCACACGCCAACGCATCAAAACACTGATGCGCCGCGTGCCATTTAGCATTAACACGGAAACGAGTGAGATGACCAGCAAAGCCAGCACAGTGACAATAAAGCCGCCCAGGCTGGAGCGCTCAGGCGGTTGCACGGGGACCACCGTAGCTGTTGGAGTGGGAGCAACAGTTGCTGGCGCCGTAGGGCGTTGGGTCGGTGTCGCGGTAGGCTCAGGCGTAAGTGTGGGCAGCGCAGTTGGCTTGATGGTCTCGATGGATGCGGCATTGTCACCAATATTGATTCGTATTACATATGATGTCAACGCCGGGTCAGATAGAGCGCGGATTTCCAGTGTTCCCTTACGCTCGATCACCACAGTCGTCTCGGCTATACCATCCCGCGTGGACACTGCTGGTTGCTGTTGTTCCACGCGTTCAGCAGGGTACGCCAGGACGAACTGGACAGGCGTGCCGTCTGGCACCAGGTTGCCATTATGGTCGTATATCGGGCCTGCGTGCAATTTGAGCTTGTCGCCTATTTTCATCTCCAGTGATGCACCGCTTTGCTGAGTGGCTGTGATGGTATTTCCCGTTACCAGAGGAATCACCTGGTTTGGATCAGGTGATGTTTGCGTCAATAAGGAGTAGTTCAATGCACTGATCGACACGGGTGAAGCCCCGTTTGGTGGCAGCTCTCCAAATAGTGTGCGAATCGCCGCTTCGAGGAACACAGGTATCCGGCTGTATACCCCAAAGTAAGCTGTCAGCTTGCTGATGTTGGTAGCGTCCAGATAGTAGGGTGCGCCAAACGCGAATAACACCACACGTTTATCGCGCAAAGCATCCGCCCGTTTCGATAAGAACTCTTTGAAGATCGTGGTGGACTTAACGGAAGGATCCAGGTCCAACATCGAGATAACGATCAGATCCGCTCCGTTAATGGCATTTTGCACAAGTAAAGATTTCGAGACAGCAGTCGGGGTAATTGGGATGGCGCCAGTCATGACGGCGCTTGCCGTAATAACCGGTGATTGGCTGTTGGCTGGAGCGCTAATGCTCGGCGAGCCTGCTGTGTAGTTAATATAGTCCGCCAGATCACTGAATGTAAAAGACGACACGTGCTGCGGGTTTAGTTGGCCTGTCGTATTCGGACCGTACAGGTTCAAGGCGATAGTCTGCAAAGCCGTACGCGGTATGGCCGCATACGGCTGGCATTTGGCGCACTCTTTGATCTGGCGATCGTCGGTGATGAAGACGATGGATTCATTCTTCGTTGGAGAGGTGGGAACAAGGGCTGCCAGGTCACGCACATTGGGCGACAGGAGTGTAACGGCATCGTTTGCAATCGACTGAATGATTTCGTTACTGGGTGTGATCTCAGAAGCAGCGGCGGGGTAGATCAAAACGTTATCCAGATTAAGTTGACCCTGATAAAGTTTCAGCTTCAGTGCCAGAATACGCGCGAGCGAGGCATCGACGCGCGCGGCAAAAGTCTGGTCACTGACGTAGCGCTCGCGGAATAACTGGATTGCATCCTTGATGTTTGCCAGTTGCTCTGACCAGGAGTTGCTCAAGCCGAAGCTCCCTAATAGCAGCACGTCGTTCCCCGCCAGAAAGGCTTCTTGTGCGACACGCCGGGCGTTAAAGGTTTGATCCAGTGGGTCATAGAAACGACGTACACCCCGTACACCTAACTCATCACTAAAAGTCACACCCCCATGGTTACGCCACGGGGCAATTTCGGGGAGCGACATGAGCAGTTGGTATGCCACGGGGTCCAGGCTTACCGGGCGCGTGCTTGCGCGAATGTTACCCTGGAAACCACGATAGCGAATATGCGAGACCAATAGTCCATCGGTGGTGCTGGTCAGCGGAGTATTGCCGGGAGACAGCTGGGTTACGGCAAAGAATGGCGCCAGCTCAATCTGCTTGAGCTGCTCCAGGGACTTTTCGACCGTTGGGATCTCGTCCTCTACATTGCGATCTGCTGAGCCCAGTCCGGGAAACCTGGAAGCTATCACCGCCATACGTCCCTGGCTGCCAACGTGAACGCCGCTAATATAAGCTTGACCGAACTTGCCAACCCAGTATGGATCACCGCCAAAGACACGCGTCCCGATGTCATAAGGTGTGGTTGGTTTGGGGTTATCCAACACATCCAGTACAGGTCCAATCAATACGTTTATTCCCAGAGTGGACAACTCCCTACCCGTAATTTGACCGATGATGTCCGCGTTATCGGGCTTCCAGGTCGCGCCTACCGCCAATTGGCTGGGTACCTGGGTCACACCTTGAGTGATCTCTGAATAGGGAGCCCCGTCCCCTTCCTGCGAGACGCTGATGAAGAGTGGAATGAAGTCGGTACCGCTGGGCAGGTGTGGTATTGCATTATTCGCACCGGGTGTGGAAGCCAGTTGAGTGATCGGCTGCGTCGCAGTGATGGCCGCCAAAGTTTGCAGGCGATTGGTCAATTCTGCCAGATTGAGTGTGCCGTCGGGGCCGTTCACGATATTCTGGTTGGACGCTTTCAGCCGAACACCTCCCACGTTGTAATTCGTGATCAGGTCGGCAATATCGGAATTGGTGGATGTATCCGTACCGGGAAAGTCAATCATAAAGAGCTGGCCGACTTTTTGGTTGACGGTCATACCTTTGATGATGGCGGCTACAGTACGTGCGTAGGTCGGAGGAGGTGTAGCCGTCTGAGCTGCCACACTGAATGGTGATGCGCAGATGGAACACAGTAGTAGCAGCGATGTCACCAGCGCTGGAGTAGTACGGAGCACAGGTCGGGGGCTCATTAAACTGGCACTCTCAATCCGTTGTAATCCTGATCATTGTAGCAGCCGTACATGAGAGCGGCTGCCTCATCACCGACGTTCGTCTGTCACAACACCCACGAACACATGTCAGGCTGCCATCCCTTTAGTAAGCCTTACCAAAGAGTGCCCGTTCATGCACTTTCTGCCCGGTAATGATGCACTCCCATTCACCCTCTGCCTGATGCAGCGGGAAGCAGCGATTTGTAGCTTTTGTTTCTTCCTGGATTTTGGCATCGACAGCAGGGTCATCGACCAGAGGTGCCAGGGCAAAGCCATCTTCCACGGCAGATTTGAATTCGTCGTACGTGTTTACCTCATGAATATTGGCATCGCGGAAAGCCGTCGCTTGTGCCAGCAATCCAGCTTGAATGTCGTCTAAAAGGCCGGGTACGCGCAGCGCAATGCTCTCTTGAGGAATGAAACTTTTACCTGCCTTACCCGGGATATCGCGCCGCGCCACTGCCACAGTTTTATTTGCCACATCTTTAGGCCCAACTTCAATGCGTAACGGAACGCCGCGCATTTCCCAATCGTTAAACTTATAGCCTGGTGTTTCGTCACGGCTATCCAGCTTTACACGCAATCCGGCCGTCTTCATGATGTGGAAGATCCTGTCTGCGGTATCCATAACGCTACTTTTTTCTGAGTCGTTTTTGAAAATGGGTACCACGATCACCTGGATGGGGGCGATTTTCGGGGGGAGACGCAAACCATGGTCGTCACCATGCACCATAATCACAGCACCCAGCATTCGCCAACTCATACCCCAAGAGGTCGTCCAACACAGCTTTTCAGTGTTATCACGATCGAGGAATTTGATGTCAAAGGCCCGGGCGAAGTTTTGCCCCAAATCGTGACTGGTAGCGGATTGAAGAGCCTTTTTATCTCCCATCATGGCTTCAATGCTGTAAGTTATTTCCGCGCCAGCAAAACGCTCACTTAAGCTCTTGCGACCTCGGATGACTGGAACTGCACACTCCTGTACAGCATGATCAGCATACACATCCAACATGCGCATGACTTCTGCCGTGGAGTCTTCATGAGTGGCATGCGCAGTATGTCCCTCCTGCCAGTAGAACTCAGTTGTTCGCAGGAAGGGGCGTGTTCGTTTCTCCCAGCGCACGACACTATTCCAGGAGTTTATCAATATGGGCAGGTCACGATATGATTTGATCCACTGTGCGTACATGTAGCCAATTATGGTTTCGCTGGTAGGTCGAATCGCTAACGGTTCTTCCAATTGCTCCCCTCCCCCCACCGTCACCACAGCCAGTTCGGGGCTGAACCCCTTCACGTGCTGCGCCTCCTTCTGTAGGAAGCTCATCGGGATAAACATGGGGAACGCAGCGTTGCTATGGCCTGTGTCTTTAAAGCGCCGGTCCAGCTGATCGCGCATATTCTCATAGAGTGACCAGCCATACGGCTTTACAACGATGCATCCACGTACCGGGGCATAGTCGGCCATGTCGGCCTCTCGAATTACGTCCAGATACCATTCGGAGTAATCTTGTGATCGGGGTGTGATTATAGCCATATTAGTTCGCCTTATCTGAACGCGTACATGTACTGCTCCGCGCAAAGGTTCATATAGGTTTTGTATTAGTTTGAGCGAGCATTATACGTTGTGGGACAATGCATGCATGAGCGACCTGAATTGGAGCGCAATAGTCGACGAAACCATCAACATGCTTCAAGGGTTAATTCGCCTGGATACGTCGAATCCGCCGGGGAATGAGGGGTTAGCGGCCAGTTTCATAGCAAACCTCCTGAACGAGAATGGCATACAGCCAATTGTGATCGAGACAGCTCCTGGGCGCGGTAATACGATTGCACGTCTTAAAGGTAACGGTAATGCGCCGCCGCTCCTGCTCTACTCACACACCGATGTAGTACCCGTGGAACGCGACCGATGGACCGTCGACCCGTTCGGCGGTGAAATCCATAATGGCTATGTCTATGGGCGGGGTGCACTGGATATGAAAGGCATCGGCGCCATGCAACTGTCGGTGTTCCTGACTTTGGCTCGGCAAATGAAGAGCACGCCAGGTTGGGTGCCTGATCGGGACATTATTCTGGCAGCCACGGCTGACGAAGAAACAGACACGGACCAGGGCATTGGCATGCTGGTTAAAAATCATCCCGACTTAATTCGCGCAGAATACGGATTGAGCGAGTTTGGTGGTTATTCAATGTACGCCTCGGGTAAATGTTTTTACCCTGTCCAGGCGGCAGAAAAAGGCACGGTCTGGATGCGCATGCGAGCCACGGGTCGCCCTGGACACGCCAGTGTGCCACATGACGACAACGCGGTCGTGCATCTGGCACGGGCTGTGGAGAAGCTTTCCAGAGTGCGTTTGCCCATGCACATGAGTGTTACGGCACGCACATTTATCTCAGGCCTTGCTGATGGATTGGGCGGCGCACAGGGTGCAGGGATGCGGGCGTTACTGGCTGCTGGTGATCAGAATGGCTCTCCTTTGATTGAGCGCGTAGTACGCGATCCAGGCTTGTCTGGCGAGCTGCATGCCATAACACATAACACAGCCACGCCAACAGGCTTAAATGCAGGAAGGAAAATCAACGTTATCCCCTCCTTTGCGGAGGCGATGCTGGACTGCCGCACTGTACCCGGCTTTGGGGCGCCGGAAACGATCGACGAGTTAAGGCGTGCCTTGGGCTCTGATGCAGCCGATGTTACCTTTGAGGTGGATAGTGTATCGCCAGCCGTAGAGTTCAACACGAATACGCCTTTGTATCGTTTGATCAGCCAGACACTGCGCAAACATGATCCCACAGGCATTCCATTACCTTCGATGCTCACCGGTGCAACTGATGCCAAGCATGTAGCCAGTTTGGGCGCCATCTGCTACGGCTTCTCACCGATGAAGTTCCATCCTGGTGAACGCTTTAGCGACATGGTACATGGCCACGATGAGCGTGTCTCGATCGAGTCGTTGGCATGGGGCGTGCAGACACTCTATGAGGTGGTCCGGAACTTCTGCTTCTCACACTGAGTGGGTGCACTGGACAAACCCTTTCCAGGTTCTCCGTAGATAGGTCGTTGACTACGATCCATCACCGGCAGTGTGAGTCCCCAACTACCAGACTCGGTCCTTACTCGAGTCGCTGCCTGCCATGCTAGGTTGGCAGGCACGTACAGAGATAACCCATTCGTCTACTCCGTCGCTGCACGTCCTGAATAAAGTGGAGCAGACTACAAAAGTACGCGCGTGCCCATCCCCAGGCCATTCGACGTAGCATGAGATACAAAAGGAAGGTGCTGCAGCATAAGCATCCAGCGATGGTGATTGTGACAGTCCGCCAGAGGCGAAAGTCTGACATTATGCAGGTGTATCATCACCCTACTTATGGACAATGAAGTGGGCTCGGACATATGCGAGCGTTGTGTAGAGATCTTCGCCATTGGTAATGAGCTACTGGTGGGGCAGGTGCAGGATACAAACAGCTATTGGCTTATTCGGTCTCTCACAGCTTTGGGTGCACGTGTGCGACGTGCGGTAATACTGCGCGATGAGTATGATGAGATAGCTGATGCTCTGACCAGCGCTCTTCAGCGGCGACCGCGTCTGATTCTTACAACCGGCGGACTGGGGCCAACCGATGACGATCTGACCATGCGTGCCCTGGCCCGCGCATTGGGTCTGGACCTGGTCGAAGATCCCCTGGCTTTGGAAATGGTGCGAAAACGCTATGAAAATCTGGCGAGAACCCGCACAAACATTACTGCTGAGTTGAATACAGCACGGCGCAAGATGGCGCTTCTTCCGCGTACGGGCACACCCATCGTAAACCCCAATGGTGCAGCACCGGGCGTGGTATTGGAAGTAAATAGCTCGGATACGACCATTGTTAGTCTGCCTGGGGTGCCAGCAGAGATGAAAGATATTTTTGGCACCTCGCTGCAGCCCATCCTGGCTCGCACCATCGGTTCCGGTGGGTACGTTGAGCATACGCTGGTGCTGGATCGAGGAGATGAATCGCGCATCGCCACCTCATTGCAAGAGGTGCAAGCTACGTATCCGGCGGTCTATATCAAATCGCGTGGCCAGTTATTGGAAGATGGTGCCCACCTGACCGTAGTATTATCCGCGGGTGGTAACAATCTGTCGGTTTTACGTGACGACATCACTAAAGCTGAGGGCGAGCTGGTCACGAATCTGCAAAGCATGGGGTATGGTGTCAAGCGCATTGTTGAAAACCAGGCAACTTCTTTACATTAAAATCATTTACGCTTACGATTCGTAGATTCGATCCTTGGCTGTAGATTTGGGTGAATTATGAAACTGCACGAATATCAATCAAAGCAATTGTTTGGCCGATATGGCGTACCGGTGCCGCAGGGATTGGTAGCCGATACCCCTGCTGCGGCTCGTGCTGCCGCAGAAAAAATAGGTTTACCCGTGGTGATTAAGTCTCAGGTACTGGTGGGAGGGCGTGGTAAAGCTGGTGGCGTCAAGGTTGCCAGGACCCTTGATGAAGCCGAAACCAGGGCGCGCGACATTCTAAGCCTGACCATAAAGGGTCTGCCAGTGCGGAAGGTGCTGGTCGATCCTGCCGCGGATATACAAGGTGAAATTTATTTGGGAATTGTCATAGACCGTGCTACACGCCGGGCGACGATGATGACCAGTTCGGCCGGTGGCATGGAGATAGAGGAAGTGGCTGCCAGGACGCCAGAGAAGATCGTGCGTATGTCCATTGACCCTTTCATGGGATTGCCTGAATATGATGCACGCGACGCTGCCGCTCAAATTGGCCTGCCACGCGATTATTGGCCCGAGTTTGTACAGATAGCCAGGAGCCTGGCGCAGGCTTTTGCCGCCAACGATGCTTCACTGGCAGAAATTAATCCATTAGCCATGGTACGCGTCGACGGGCACACCAGACTAATGGCGCTTGACGGTAAGATCGTAATCGACGACAGCGCTATACCTCGCCATCCCGATCTGGCAGCCATGCGCGACCCGGATGAGGAATCCGAAGCTGAGAAACAAGCACGCGCGGCTGGGCTTAATTTCATCTCGCTGGAAGGCAACATCGGTTGCATGGTTAATGGTGCGGGTCTGGCTATGGCAACCCTGGACATCATCCGCTTTTATGGTGGCACAGCGGCGAACTTCCTCGATGTGGCGGGTGGCGCGCGTGCCGATAAAGTGGCCGCAGCACTTCGCATCATCCTGGCCGACCCTAAAGTGAAGGTGGTGCTATTTAACATTTTCGGTGGAATCACCCGCGGAGACGAAGTGGCACACGGCATAGTAACGGCATTGGAAGAGGTGAAAACGAGTGTACCGATGGTGGCGCGCATCGTAGGAACCAATCAGGAGGAAGGGAACCGGATCCTGGCAGGGGCACATATTGCCACCGCCAATACCTTTAGCGAAGCTGTTCAGAAAGCCGTGGAGCTATCCAAACAATAATGACGCGCACCGACATCCGGCTGGCTTTACCCTCCAAGGGTCGCATGCAAGCGCCCACTTTGGAGTTTCTAGCTCATTGCGGCTTCGACGTCAAGCAGTCCGTTACGCGCAGCTACCTCGGAAGCATCGGCCAATTCCCAGGCGTGACGGTGTTGTTTCAACGACCACGCGATATCGCAGTTAGTGTTGCTAATGGTGGTGTGGATTTCGGCATCACGGGCTACGATGTCATCGCGGATACGGATTCTCAGCAACACTCATGCGTCATACACGACGCGTTGGGGTTTGGCAAGTGCAAGGTCGTCGTGGCCGTACCCGAGGGCTGGCTTGACGTGAAAAACATGACCGACTTAGCCCGGCACACCCGTGAATTAGCCGGACCATTGCGAGTTGTTACAAAATACCGTCAGCTCACGGCAGAGTTCCTTCACCGTCATGGTGTGGAACCCTTTTCTCTTATCGATGCAGAAGGCTCTCTGGAAGTCGTACCGGAAATTGGTTACGCCGACATCATCGTCGACATCACCGAGACGGGATCAACACTTCAGCAGAATCGTCTGCGCCCGGTCTCGGATGGAGTGATTTTACAGACGCAGGGCTGTCTGGTCGCCAACCGCGAATCACTGGCGCGTCCCGAAGTGATGAATGTCGCGGTGACGCTGTTGGAATACTTCGAAGCTCATTTGCGAGCGGAACGCTACGTGATGGTATTTGCCAACATGCGTGGCGATTCAGCTGAGGTCGTGGCGCATGCCTTACGCACACAGACCACATTGGGAGGCTTGCAAGGCCCGACTTTGTCTCCCGTCTACGTCAGCCATGGGCACGAACCATGGTTCGCTGTCAATCTGGTCGTGCCACGTGATGAATTATCCGAGGCAATTCAACAATTGCGTAGCATTGGTGGCAGTGGTGTCGTCGTGACACCAGTCACCTACATTTTTGAAGAACAACCCGAGCGCGTGCGCGCATTACGGGAAATGGCAAAACGGCATATCCCATGAACGTCGAAGATCTCATCTCACCGCACCTGCGGGAAATGCTGCCCTATACGCCCATTGTCCCTTTCGATGTGTTGACCAGGCGATTGGGACTGCCGCGCGAGCAGATTGTGAAGCTGGACGCAAACGAGAACCCGTATGGTCCTTCTCCACGAGCGCTTGAGGCATTACGTAACGCAGACACGCTGCACATCTACCCTGACCCCGATCAGACGGCTTTACGCGAAGCAATCTCCAGTTTCGTGGGCGTACCAACGGAAAACCTCTTATGTGGTTCAGGCGTCGACGAAGTGATCGACATCATTAGCCGCGCCTTCGTCAGTCCCGGCGAAGCGATTTTCGATCTACCTCCCACATTCGGCATGTATCGCTTCGAGGCTGACATCGTAAACGCCCAATACATGGCTGTACCGCGTAACGCCGATTTCTCAATCGATGTTCAATCCGTCCTCAACCAGGTACGCACCACTCCACGGGCGAAATTGCTCTTCGTGTGCAACCCGAACAACCCCGACGGATCCACCGTGCGAGATGAAGACCTGCTGCGGTTACTCACTTTGCCATTGATGGTTATCCTGGACGAGGCGTACATCGACTTTAGCAGTCAACCGAGTCGAGCTGGCTGGGTGCTCCAGCACGAAAATCTGATCGTTCTGCGTACCTTCAGTAAATTGGCGGGGCTGGCTGGGTTGCGCGTCGGTTACGGCATCGTTCCGCAGCAGATCATCCGGCACCTGTGGAAAATCAAGCAACCCTATACTCCCAACACAGCAGGAAGCCTGGCTGTCGAGGCCGCACTAAGCGACCCGGATTACCTGCATCAAACGGTGAAAGCCCTGATTGGCGAGCGCGCGCGATTGGGAGAACTGCTCAGTGAGTTTGCGGGGTTAACCGTCTACCCAAGCGAGGCTAACTTTTTGCTTTGCCGGATCGATGAGCAGCAGTGGGGCATTTCGGCCTTTCAACTGAAGCAGGCGCTCGAGCAACACGGAGTATTAGTACGGCACTTCAACCGGGATGGCCTGCGTAATTGCATCCGTGTCAGCGTCGGGCGGGCGTTGGAAACAGACCGTCTAGTCAGTGTCCTTCATCAAATCCATGACGGCATGGCAAGAGGAGCCAAGGAGGTCATCTCGTGAACGCCAGAACCAGCGAGATCCACCGGGTGACGCGCGAGACCGACGTGCTCATCTCCCTCAACCTCGACGGGTCAGGAACAACCAGCATCAGCACCGGCATAGGGTTTTACGACCATATGCTGCAGCACGTAGCCTATCATGGATTATTCGACCTGACCGTACAGGCTACAGGCGATCTGCACATTGACGAGCATCACACGGTGGAAGACGTGGCCATCACCCTGGGACAGGCGTTGGATCATGCATTGGGCGACCGCAATGGCATCACCCGCATAGCTGATGCGTTTGTCAGTATGGACGAAGCTCTGGCGCAGGTCGTCATCGACCTGAGTGGCAGACCTTATTGTGTCTTTCAGGCAGAATTCAGCCCACTACGCATGGGTCAGTTCAGCACTTCGTTAGTCGGGCATGTGTTTGAGACCATTGCGGTGCACGCCCGCAGCACCGTGCACGCGCGCATACTCTATGGAAATAACGATCACCACAAGGCTGAAGCTCTCTTTAAAGCCCTTGGTCGATCGCTTGGCGCGGCGGTTGCCATAAACCCGCGTCGTAATGGAATTCCATCCACCAAGGGAGTTTTGTAAGGTGAGGACGTTGCATGATAGTCGTAGTTGATTTTGGCGCCGGGAATTTGCGTAATGTCTGTAAGGCGCTGGAGCACGTTGGCGTACAACCCGTGCTGACCAGTGACAGGCACGACCTGGAGCATGCCGATAAGATAGTACTGCCCGGAGTGGGTGCCTTCGCGGATTGTCTGAATGGTTTACAGACGCGAAATCTTTTTGAGCCGCTGCGCCAGGTTGCCTTGGGAGGAAGGCCGTTACTCGGTATATGTGTCGGCATGCAACTGCTATTCGAGTACGGCGAAGAGATGGGCCACTGGCCTGGACTGGGCTTGCTTGCCGGGAAAGTGGTGCGGTTCCAGTTCAACGATGGATCAGCGCGACTGAAAGTTCCACACATTGGATGGAATCAAGTTGAACCCCGCCGCGAGCACCCACTGCTCCGTGGTGTGCCCGCTGGCAGCTACGCCTATTTCGTACATTCGTACCATCCGGTAGCATCTGAACCTGGTGACGTCATCGCGACAACCGATTACGGTTACTCCTTCGCATCGATTGTTGCCCGGGAGAATATATGGGGCATCCAGTTCCATCCCGAAAAAAGCCAGGATGTCGGTCTGCAGATGCTACGCAATTTCGTGGAGGCAGACTGATGTTCATCGTGTACCCGGCTATCGACCTCCGGAATGGGAGTGTCGTACGGTTACGTCAGGGCGATCCGGCGCAGCAAACCACCTACTCGGAAGACCCCGCTGGCGTCGCCAGTCGCTGGGCAAGCGAAGGGGCTTCCTGGTTGCACGTTGTGAATCTGGATGGGGCCTTTGGTGATGCCACGGCTTCGCGGTCCAATCGTCGCGCCTTGGCGTCGATCGCGAGTGCCGTTCGGGTCAGCATCCAGTTCGGAGGTGGCGTGCGCAGCATGGATGACGTGAAGGCCGTCTTTGACAGCGGTGCCAACCGTGTGGTACTGGGCACCGCAGCCGTGGAAGACCCACGTCTGGTAGCCGATTCGTTGGCGCGCTACGGAGCCGAGCGCATTGTCGTCGGCCTGGATTCGCGCGATGGCATGATCGTGACACGAGGATGGAAGGAGGAGACGGCCATGCCAGCATCAGAGCTGGGAATGCTGATGCACGAGATGGGAGTGGTTCACGCTCTCTACACCGAGGTCGGCCGCGATGGCATGATGAATGGTCCAGCCGCTGAAATGACTGCTTCCCTGGCGCAACTGACCAGCCTGCAGGTCATTGCTTCAGGGGGTGTTCGTAATCTGGCTGACGTGAAGGAGTTGATGCTGTATGCCCCACGCGGTGTTTCGGGTGTGATCGTGGGTCGATCGGTGTATGAAGGTACACTTTCACTCCGCGAAGCCATCGAAGCCACCAGGGGAATCTGAACTATGCTGGCCAAGCGTGTCATTCCCTGCTTCGATGTTGCCCAGGGCCGCGTGGTGAAGGGCGTGAACTTCGTGCACCTGCGCGACGCAGGCGATCCGGTGGAGCAGGCGCGCATCTACAATGATGAGCGCGCTGACGAGTTGGTTTTCCTGGACATCATGGCGTCCCATGAGGGCCGTGGTACCATGGTTGAAATGGCCCGCCGCGTCGCCGACGAGGTGTTTATTCCATTCACCATCGGAGGCGGCGTGCGGGCGGCAGAGGATTTCCGTGCGCTACTTTTGGCCGGCGCGGACAAGGTGAGTGTCAATAGTGCTGCCGTTCGCAACCCAGATTTGATCAACGAAGCGGCCTATCGCTTTGGCTCTCAGTGTGTCGTCGTCGCGATCGATGCCAAAGCTGACCATAGCACAAACGGCTGGCGGGTGTATCTGAACGGTGGGCGTGTGCCCACAGAACTGGATGCCGTAACCTGGGCTGTGGAAGCCGAGCGCCGCGGTGCAGGCGAGATCCTGCTTACCAGCATGGACACCGATGGTACTCTGGATGGATACGACTTGAAGTTATTGCGCATGCTTTGCAGTGCTGTGAGTATTCCAGTGATCGCCTCCGGTGGAGCTGGAAAACTGGAGCACTTTTATGACGCTATTGACGCAGGTGCCAGCGCTGTGCTGGCTGCGTCAGTGTTCCATTACAAAACTTTTACGGTAAGCCAGGTGAAGGAGTATCTCCGCGGTCGCGGGGTGCCCGTGCGCGCGTAAACACAGGATGACCATGTCTGCGATGTCCACAAGCGTAAAGTTTGACCCAGCCGGTCTCATACCCGCCATCGTTCAGGATGCCACCACAGGGCGCGTCTTAATGCTGGGCTATATGAATGCCGAGTCGCTGGAGCTAACGCGACAAAGTGGAGAAGTGTGGTTCTATTCGCGAAGCCGGCGCGAATTATGGCATAAAGGTGCCACGAGTGGAAATGTATTACAGGTACATGAGTTGCGTGCTGATTGCGACTCCGACGCCATCCTAGTACGTGCGGTACCCGCAGGCCCCACCTGCCATACAGGCGCTGAAAGCTGCTTTTGGCAGGATGTGGAAGGTCATGAAATCGGTGATGCTCCCCCCGCCACCTTTCTGGACGATCTGGCCGCGATCATCCAGCAGCGGCGCATCGACGCTCCTGCGACGAGCTACACGGCGCATCTGTTTGCTCAAGGACGCCACAAGATAGCGCAGAAAGTAGGTGAAGAAGGAGTGGAAGTGGCAATGGCGGGTGTGGCTCAAGATGACAACCGGCTGGTCGATGAATCGGCCGATCTGCTTTACCATCTGCTTGTCTTGCTTAACGAGCGTGGCCTGTCTTTACGGAACGTGCTGAAGCGATTGGCTGACCGGCATAGCAGCCATAGCCTATAATCCCGTCCGCGAAAAGCTATTACCTAGATAAGAGAAGATCATCCATGGCAATTTTGGCTGATAAAAATACACGATTACTGGTTCAGGGCATCACAGGCCGCGAGGGGGATTTTCATTCGCGACAGATGCAGGCTTACAGCCCCATCATAGTGGGTGGTGTACGGTTCGGTAAAGGGGGCACGACCACTGACTACGGAGTGCCCGTCTTTGATACCGTCGGACAGGCGGTTCGCGAGACCGGTGCCAACGCTTCCGTCATCTATGTGCCAGCCAGTGGTGCACCAGATGCCATTCTGGAAGCTGCTGATGCCGGTATTCAATTGATTGTGTGCATCAGCGAGAATATCCCGGTGCTTGACATGATTCGCGTTCGCGCTTACCTGGACACCAGGACCGTTTCCTTGATCGGCCCGAACTGCCCGGGACTGATCACTCCAGACCAGGCAAAGATCGGTATTATCCCTGCCTCCATCTGCATGGCTGGAAACGTCGGACTCGTTTCACGCAGCGGCACCCTCACCTATGAGGTCATTAATGCACTGACTCAGCAAGGCATGGGGCAAAGCACCTGCGTTGGAATCGGCGGAGACCCGGTGCACGGTCTGGACTTCCTCGACGTTATCACCCGCTTTAATGCCGACCCTCAGACAGAGAAGATCGTGATGATCGGAGAAATAGGGGGTACTGACGAAGAGCGCGCCGCCGCCTATATCAAAGAGCATGTTAGGAAACCCGTCGTGGGGTTCATCGCCGGTCGCTCTGCGCCGGAGGGCAAGCGCATGGGTCACGCAGGTGCAATCATCGAGGGCGGCATGGGTACGGCGCAAAGCAAAATGAATGCGATGACCGCCGCTGGTATCCGCGTGGCTGACTTACCGACACAGATACCAGATCTACTGAAGGAGTGAGCAGGGGCAGGCGAACGATTGGATCGTAATATCTTGAGGTTACGGGCTGGAGACTGGTTATTCGGCTTGATCGCTCCGAATGCGTGAGACCGATGCAAGCTCGAATCGGCAGAATCCAGGCATATAACCTATCCCGATAGGCACACAGATGTCTGACTTCTCGGAGATGTCAGACATCTACTGGGATAGGCTCTTAAGGTTCTGTACCGGTTACTTCTCTTCCTTATACAGGACGTGCTTGCGCAGGGTTGGATCGTAACGACGGAGCTCGAGGCGCGTTGAGTCATTTTTGCGGTTCTTCTCGGACCAGTAGACATGACCGCTTTCACTGCTCTTGAGCTTGATCACGACGCGGTTCCCTTTCTTCTTTGCCATCTAAATCATCTCCTTCTGGCTATAGCCATGTCGGTGTGGCGCCTGCGATGGGCAGGAGCGCCAGGTGCCGTGCGCGCTTGATAGCCCGCGCCAGAAGTCGCTGGTTCTTGGCATTTAGCCCTGATCGGCGACGTGGCAGGATTTTGCCCTGCGGGTTCACATAGCGCCGCAGTTTCTCGTAATCTTTATAGTCAGGTACCGTACCGGTGGACGCAAATTCATCGATGCGCTTGGGACGCACCGCATTGCGGTCGTAGTTATTACCCTGAGGCCGATATTGCCGCTTGCCTCGATAACGCGCGGGTTGCTCGCTGTTGTCGTCATCCGTGTTCAGTGCGCTCGGAATATTCTCTTCCACTGCTTCTCCTTGAGTTATTGCCCAGTCGATATCAATCCGTATCGGGCAAGTGATTTTACCACTAATTCCTCATGGAAATATAAGTCTATAAACGTCAAAGTGCATTACCTGACCTCGCCGTGGAGCCATCTGTCTTAAAATAGCACATGCCATGAAGGGAGTCATCCTCTACACCGACGGTTACTGCAAGCCAAATCCTGGCTATGGTGGCTGGGCTGCGATTCTGCTCTTCGGAAAGGTGCGCAAGGAGCTTAGCGGTGCTGAGGCGAATACCACTAACAATCGGATGGAGTTGACTGCGGCACTAAAGGGTTTGCAGGCATTAACCGAGGCATATCAGGTGAGCCTGTATACCGATTCGGAATACCTGCGTCAAGGCATCACTGATTGGCTACCGGGCTGGAAGGCTCGGAACTGGCACACGTCCAGCCGCCAACCCGTAAAAAACAAGGACCTATGGGAGGAGCTGGATCACCTTACCTCGCGGCACATAGTGAGCTGGCACTGGGTTAAGGGCCATTCTGGCAATCCGCTCAATGAGCGGTGTGATCACCTGGCGGCTGTGGCCAGCCGCATGGCACATACTGGCCGTGTTTCGAGGTAGGCTCTGCAACATGGCTGACGCGGTACGACCATGATGGCGCGGTTCCGTCCACTACATGTCTGGCTGGGGGGAATCCTGGTATGTGTGCTTACTTTTGCCGCAACATGGAAACTAACCATCGCCAACCGCATCATCGCACGCGGTGATCTGCTGCTTTACTTCTACCCACTGCGCGATTATGCATCGGCCGCGGTGCGCGCTGCGCGGCTACCGTTATGGAACCCCTATTCATTCATGGGCGCTCCATTTCTAGCCAACTCACAGGTCGGTTTTTTCTATCCTCTAAACTTACTTTTAGCCTGGGTGCCAGTGGCTCATGCTGTAGCGTGGAGTATTACAGCCCACCTGATGCTCGCCGGGCTTGGCATGTATATTTGTGCCCGCCGTGGCTTACGGTTGGGCATACTGGCCTCCTTGGCGGCAGCTATCACGTTCGGTCTGGGTGGTTATCTTGGCGCCCAGGTCGAACACCTAAACCAGCTTCAGGTACTGGCCTGGTTACCATGGCAGGTGATGCTGGTCATTCCACCGCAGACCTCGCGAATCCACCTGCTGCCTCGCGCTGTTCTCCTGGCGTTAACGGTGAGCCTGCAGATATTTGCCGGGCACACGCAGTCACTCTACATTTGTCTCGTCATACTGGGGATCGTGGTTCTGGTCTTCATACTCATAGCATTACTTCGGCTGTGGGAGACACGATACAACAATATGGCAGGTCAGCGCGATACGGGTCTGCATGGTGTGATCAGGTCGTCCGCCGCCTCAGTCGGACTTCTGGCAGGTGCGATTGCCCTCGGCGTATTGATGAGCTCGATACAATTAGTCCCGACCCTGGAGCTGGCAACACAGTCCACTCGTGCAGGGGGGCTGCCGTATAACGAGGTGGGGTCATTCTCGTGGCGTCCATGGGTAGTGGCCCGCGCGCTCATGCCAACCTATGGGGACCCTCTTTTCCCCGAGTATGTGACCTATCTGGGTGCCAGTGGTCTGGCGTTGGCACTACTGGGAGCCCTTGGCGCAGTGAAACCTGCGACAGGTACGGCATCTGATACCAATGCTTTCACGCGCCGTAACTATGCCATCGTGGCCATCGTATTGATGGGGACAGGCACGCTGCTGGCGTTGGGCATCGCCACGCCATTATTCAGCGTGCTCTATCGCATCATGCCAGGATTCGACCTTTTCCGCGCTCAGGCACGCTGGCTCATCATGCTAAGTCTTGGAGCTGCATTGGCCACTGGACTTGGGGTGCACATGCTATGGGAGGGGCTAAGTTCCTGGCATCGGCACTTTTGGCTGATTGGATGGGCTGTCCTGATAGTGGCGTTTGTTGGTGCACTTCTACTGGGCGCACGGTTTTCACCGGAAGCGGAATATCGGAACGTGCCTGCCACATCTGTGGTGGCTGGCTGGGTAGCTGCATTCGCTGTGGTCACCGCGGGCATGCTGCTCGTATTGTTTCGTCGTCCACCAACGCAGC